>JBMFOT010000052.1:0-23701 GCA_049969495.1 Armatimonadota bacterium | reverse complement strand
GGCTGGATCTCATCCTTGACGATGCGCCCATCCTCTAGCACCACCACGCGGTCTGCTTCTTGCGCCAGCCGTTCGTCGTGGGTGACCACCACGAAAGCGGTACCCGTCTGGCGGTTCATGAAACGCATCATCTCGAACACGGCAAAGCCGTTTTTGCTGTCCAGGTTGCCTGTCGGCTCATCTGCCAGCACCAGTTCCGGACGGTTCGCCAGGGCGCGCACAATTGCCACCCGCTGTTGCTGACCGCCCGATAGCTGCGAAGGGCGATACTGCAAACGGTCACCCAACCCTACTCGCTCTAGCAGCTCCTTCACACGCTCGCGGTTCTCTTCCACCATCGCCTTGCCTGCAATTTGGCAGGGCAACAAGGCGTTTTCCAGCACGGTGAACTCCGGCAGCAGGTAGTGAAACTGAAACACGAAGCCCATGTAGCGGCTGCGCAGGGAGGCACGCTCCTCTTCCGAGAGAGCTGCGGCGTTTCGACCTGCCAGCCATACCTGCCCGGAGGTAGGTGTATCCAGCAGACCAATAACATTCAGCAGCGTGGTTTTGCCTGAACCCGACGCGCCCAACACCACCAAGAACTCGCCACGTTGCACCTGCAGGTTGATGTCCTGCAGGGCTGGGGTGGGCACTGCGCCGGGGTAGATTTTGTCCACATGACGCAGATCGCAGACGACCTCCCCATTTCTCGCTTCCACTCTACACCCCCCGAATCACCTCGATGGCATTCACCCGCGCCGCCCGCCACGAGGGATACCACGACGCCGCCAAACCCACCACCACTGCAATCACAATGGCACGGATGACCAGGTCAGGTGTCAGGTCGAAGGGGAACACTCCGGCGGTACGCCCTGTTTCACTGACCTGAGTGCGGATGCTGTATAGGGCGAGGCTCAGTGCAATGCCCTGTATCGCGCCTGCGATGGCTCCGAAGAAAGCCAGCAGGGTGCCCTCAATGGCGAAAATCTGCAATATCTGGCGATTGGTGGCACCAATGGCTTTGAGGATACCGATTTCGCGCAGGCGGGTGACCACCGACGTAATCATGATGCTGGCGATACCGAAGCCGGCTGCAATGGTCGTGAAGACCAAAATCAGATTAGAAGATTGTGACTGCGCCCGCAAACCGCTCAGCAGTTGCTGGTTGTCTTCCATCCACGACCGCGTCTCATAGGGCACCTGGAGGGCAATCTGCTGCGCCAAGTCTTTCGCCTCGAAAATGCGCCGGAGCTTCAAGCCGATCGTGGTCACTGCATTGCCTACGCCAAATAGGCTCTGCGCATCCCGCAGGGGCACGAACACCGTCTGGCTGTCCACTAGGTTGAAACCGGTATCGAAGATCCCGGCAACCGTGTAGTTTGCCACGTTGCCCTCTGAACTTACCACTCGAATCTTGTCACCCAAGTCTAAAGCGAACTCGTCCGCCAGCTTGAAGCCGATGACCGCCTCGCCACCGTTGAGACCAAAGAAACGTCCTCGCACCAGCTTGGACTGGATGTCCACCACCTCGTTATGCTTCTCGGGAAACATGCCGACGACGGTGACCGCCTTGCGCTTCTCATTACGGTTCACAAAAGCCTGCCCCTCCACCACGGGCGACACCGCGCGGATGTTTTCGCTAAAAGAGGGGAGACGCTGTTGCCAGGTCTGCCAGTCCTCGATCTTGCGCTTCTGCTGCTGCAGTTTCACACGCTCGCCCAGATAGAACACACTATCCCGTGCCGGTGCCACCTCCCACGCCGCAATCGGCTCGCGTTCGGGCTGGCGGATGACCACATGCGGTATCGCGCCCGTCACACTGTTGATGAGACGCTTCTGCAGTCCGCCAATCAGCGCGCCCAGAAAGATGATGAGCGTCACGCTCACCGCCACCACGCCCATCGTCAGTAGAGTTTGTCCTTTGTAATACAGTAGGTGACGTATCGCCACACTCAGGGAGAAACGGTCTATCATCAACTGTCTCCAGACACTAGTTCGGGAGTGACTTTCTGTCCCTCGCGCACACGCAACGCCTGCTTCACCACCAGGTCCTGCGCACTTAAGCCCTCTACCGCCACCACGTCCTCGCCGCGCACCAAGACCTTCACTGGCTTGGCACGCACTTTGCCACCTTCTACTACGAAAACCGTCTCGCCGCTGCGTGCCAGAATCGCGCTGACGGGCACGGTAATGGCACCGGTAATCCGTTGCACCTCCACACTCACATCTACCGTCATGTCCGGACGCAGGAAGGGAGGTATTTCCTGTGGCTTCAGGCGCACGGTCACCACGCCCCGCTGGCTATCGATCTCGGGTCCAACCTGCGTCACCCTCGCCCGAAACGGTCTGTCTCGGTAGGCTGGCACTACCACCACTGCCGATTGTCCTGCGGACAACCTGGGAATGTTCGCTTCGTCGGTCTCCATCAGGATTTCCACGCGGCTCATGTCAGCGAGAGAGACCAGGCTTTGCCCAGGTAACACGCTCTGCCCTGGTCCCACATTGCGACGCACCACAATCCCCCCTACCAACGCGAACACATCCCGCTGGCGCAGTCGTTCCTCCACCAGACGGACGTTCGCCTCCGCCTGTTGCAACCGTGCCCGCGCCACCTCGACCTCTTCGCGCAGGGGCTTGCGTAAGAGTAACTGCAAGTTCGCTCGTGCCGCTTTCACCGATTGATCGTAATTGGCACGAGCCGATTGCACCTCTGCACGCGCTGCCTCGATCTCCTCACCGCGAGCAGGTTGACGCGCCAGAGCCAGCTGTGCCCTGGCACTCTCCTCAGCAGCACGTGCGGTATCTAAAGCGGTCTCCGCTCTTTCCAGGTCCGCCTGGCTCAATGCGCCTGCCTCATACATCTGGCGCGTACGGCGCAGGTCTGCCTCTGCCTGCTTGCGCCTCGACTCCGCTTCGGAGAGTGCCGCCTGCGCGCGAGCAATCTCTTCAGAACGGCCTCCTGCCTCCAGCTGCCTCAGCCGTTGTATCGCCGCATCCAGACGAGCACGTCCGACTTGCTCCGCCTGTTCCAGCTCCGCGCGGGCAAGGGCAATCTCCTCAGCGAGACTACCGCGAGACACCTGTTGCAACTCGCGCCGGGCGGTTTCTACGGCAGCACGTGCCGCGTTCAGCTGTTCCAGAAGCTCCTCCCGACGAAGGCGTACCACCAACTGACCCCTCTCTACCCTGTCGCCTTCTCGCACTAACACACTTTCCACCACGCCACCGGTCTCGCTGCCCACGTCGCTCTGCACCAGCGCGCGCACCCTGCCCGTCGCCACGACCACTTCCACCACTTCCCGGGATACAGGGTGTATCACTTCCACCCTCGGACTGGAAAGGGCGTAGCGCGCAACCAAACCCACCACCAGAAGCACCACGATCAACAGCAGAACGATAAGGGTTTTGCCTCGGCGCCTCATTGATCACTCCTACGGTCCGTTCTCTCCAAAGATTATACCTGTTGCCACGGCACAACGGTAAAGCTACCATTTCGCAGTGCGGACGTGTTACAATAACTTCGGGAGGTGGCTGGTGACGATGACACCTTTTGTGCGTGTGAAGGAAGCGCTGCAAGCACCCGTCGGAACCGAAATGACCGTCAACGGCTGGGTACGCACCCGGCGCGATGTGGGACGCATTTCCTTTGCGGAGGTGAACGACGGCTCCTGCCTGCGCAACATTCAGGTGGTTATCGAGGAGGGTGTGGTGAGCGAACAGGAGCTGTCTCAGATTACCACCGGCGCGTGCATTTCGGTCAAGGGCACGCTGGTGGAATCGCCCGCGCCCGGGCAGCCGGTGGAACTGAAGGCGCACTCCATCACTATCCTCGGTCCCGCCGATGCTGCGACCTACCCGCTCTCCAAGAAGCGACACTCTTTCGAGTATCTGCGTGAGATCGCGCACCTGCGCCTGCGCTCCAACACCTTCGGGGCGATGTTCCGCATTCGCAACACGCTCTCTTTCGCGATTCACCGGTTCTTCCAGGAGCGCGGCTTTATCTACGTACACACGCCCATCATCACCACCTCTGACTGCGAAGGCGCAGGGGCAATGTTCGGCGTCACCACACTCGACCTAATGAACCTGCCGCGCACTCCCGACGGAGCCGTCGACTTCTCGCAAGACTTCTTCGGCAAACCCGCCTACCTCACGGTGAGCGGGCAGCTGGAGGCGGAGGCGTTCGCGCTGGCGTTTACTAATGTGTACACCTTTGGACCCACCTTCCGCGCCGAGAACTCGAACACGCCACGCCACCTTGCCGAGTTCTGGATGATCGAGCCCGAAATGGCGTTCTGCGACCTCGACGGCAACCGCAAGCTGGCGGAGGAGTTCCTGAAGTATCTGGTGGCTGCCGTGCTGGATGAGTGCCATGAGGACCTGGAGCTGTTTAACAAGTGGATTGACGACACGGTGCTCTCCACGCTGGAGCACGTGCTGAACTCCCCATTTGAGCACATCACCTACACGGAGGCTATCAGGCTGCTGCAAGAGTCGGGGCAAAGTTTCGAGTATCCACCGCGTTGGGGCGCAGACATCCAGACCGAGCACGAGCGGTACCTCACCGAGACGCTGTTCAAACGCCCGGTGGTGGTCACCGATTATCCGAAGGAGATTAAAGCCTTCTACATGCGTCTCAACGACGACGGCAAAACGGTGCGGGCGATGGACGTGCTGGTTCCGCGCATCGGGGAGATTATCGGCGGTAGCCAGCGCGAGGAGCGGTACGACGTATTGCTCCAGCGTATCCGCGAGCTCGGGCTGGACGAGCGCAACTACTGGTGGTATTTGGACCTGCGTCGCTACGGCAGCGCGCCGCATTCGGGCTTCGGGCTGGGCTTCGAGCGGATGATGATGTTCGTAACGGGCATGAAGAACATCCGCGACGTGATACCCTTCCCCCGCACGCCCGGCAACGCGGAGTTCTGAAGATAGAGGTTCAGGGGACTATCCCACCGTAATCGTTCGCGTGGCGGCATCCCACTCGATGGGCAATCCCAGCGCGTTCGCCAGGTCACGACACGCCACGTGCCCCTTGCCACCGATCAGCGTGCTCGCCAGAGCCAGCGTTTTGCCGTTGGCGCTCGCCTTCACCTGTCCACCGCTCGCGCTGTGGATAGTCCAGCCCAGCGCATCTGCCAGCGGACGTATTGCCGCATAAGCCGATTCGTTGAGCATCACTACGGGAAAGGTCTTACCACCGATGGACAGCGTTGCCGCCGACGGTTGTTCCGGTGGCTCTTCGCCCAGCATCGCTCTCTGCACGAGCGCACGCAGATGGTTTCCTACCTGCGTCCTGCTCATCTCGGGCGCCCAAGGCAACACCATCGGATCCCACTTGCCGTGCTGGGGTATCCCCAGAGTGGTCTCCACCTCGCCGTGCCCCAGAACGGTCTGAGGGGTAACGGGTATCCCGTAGAACAGGCACAGCTCCGCCACCACTTTCGCCATCGTTTCCCACTGCTTCTGCGTCAAGGGAAAGGGCCCGGGCTGAAACGGTGAGGCCTGCGCACCTGCCATACAACACACCGACACGCCGATGGAGCCCGTATTGCACTGCGCGGTATGTGCAGCGTAAACCCCGTCGGTGGTGGAGACGTTATCGGCGATGCTGTGAGTGCCGCGAACCAGCTTGCCGTCGTCTTCGATGAGGATGTGGTAGTGGGCGCGGTCGAGAGATGTGGCTTTGTACCCGCCTGCCGTCCAGTGGCAGATGATACGTTTCATGCTACATGCAGGTAGCCAGTCTTTGGGTATCAGAGTCATCACGAACCTCCTTTTCGTCAAGTGGATTTGAGGTGTTTGGAAATGATTGTGAGGGGGGGCATATTCACTTGTATACATACAGTCTCTGCAGGACTTTGCTTTCCCGCCCCGAATTTTAGTGAAGCGGATAATCACCTTTCCAGAGGAGGAGAAATCATGATACTGCTAAGTGTCGTCGCTACCTTGACCCTTTCACCGTACTTCCAGCTCATCTCGCACCAGTACACAGCGAGACACGGTTTACCCGAACAACCGGTGACCGCCGTCAAGGTACATGGGGACAAGGTGTACTGCCTGGCAGGGGAAATCTATGTGCTGGATGGCGAACGATGGCACAAAGCGACCAATCCACCGTTAACCGCTTCCCAGATGGCGCCGGAGCCGCCACCGAAATTGCAGTACCCCAAACGTTTCTACCCATACCAGAAGATGCCGAACTTCGACGGCGAGCCTCAATGCGCTTCACGGGATGCAGCAGGGCACTGGTGGATCGGCACCTCGCGCGAAATCGTGGTAACCAATCTGGACGACTACCTGCTTCCTATCAAGCCCGAGCCGGGAGGATTGCCCTACCACAACGTGACCGCTATCGCCTGCGACCACCAGACCGGTTGGGTATGGGTGGGCTTCAGCGAAGGGGCGGCAGTGTTACAAGAGGGCAAATGGCGATATTTCTGGGGACGTCGATGGCTACCCGGCAACCGTGTATATGCTGTCGCACTGGACGGAGCAGGCGGTGCATGGTTCGCTACCGATAAAGGGGTAGCGCACATCGAGGCACGCAAGATGCGTCTGGTCGATAAAGCCGCACACTATGAACAAATCAACGCCGCCCGCCATAACCGCTACGGGTTCACCGCCGATTGCCAGCTGCTGGACCCCGAAGACCCCAGCAAGTTTCGCTACAACGCCACCGATAACGACGGGTTGTGGACATCTATCACCGTCGCCGCACAAGCTTTCCGCTATGCCACGACGAAAGAGCCGGAAGCGCGTGAGCTGGCGCGTCACAGTATGCGCGCGATGCTGGAGCTGGTGTACAAAACCGGCTCGCCGGGCTTTGTGGCGCGCGCCATCGCCCGTGAAGACGAACAGAACGTGAACCTGTCGGACTTTAGCCCGGAAAACTGGAAGCCTTCGCCCCAAAAGGGCTGGCTGTGGAAGACCGACACCAGCTCCGATGAGATAGATGGACACTACTTCGCCTGGTACATTTACTACGAGTTGGTCGCAGACGAACAGGAACGCAAAGAGATCGCCGAGGTGTGCCGCGCGGTCACTAACCGCATTTTGAACGACAACCTGCTGCTGATTCGTCCCGACGGCAAGCGTACCACGTGGGGCGTGTGGTCGCCGGAGTACCTCAACGACAACCCCTGGTGGTGGCAGGAGCGCGCCCTGAACGCAATGGAGATACTGTCGCACTTGAAGGTCGCTATCCACATCTGCGGTGACCAGCGCTTCAAGGACAAATACGAGGAGTTAATCACCAAACACCACTATCTGCTCAACGCCGCCGAAGGGCGCGTCATCAACCCGCCGGAAGCCATCAACCACTCCGACGACGAGCTGTGGTTCCTCGCCTACTATCCTATCGTGATGCTGGAAAAGGAGCCCTCGCGTCGCGCGCTGATACAGCTCAGTATCGAACGGTCATGGAGCACCATCCGCCCGGAGCGCAGTCCGCTGTATAACTTCATCTACGGTCTCGCCACAGGCAAGCCGTGTGATGTGGAAGAGGCGGTACAGACCCTGCAGCGATGGCCATGGGACCTGCGCGGTTGGGAGGTGCGCAACAGCCACCGCACCGACCTGGTCATTTCGCAGTCGCGCAGCCGGTTCGGTGAATGGATTTCCACCACCCCTCTGCCTCCTGATGAGCGACAGGGCTTGAAGTGGAACGCCAATCCCTATCGAATGGACTGGGGCGGCAGCGGGCATTCGGAAGAGTATGGTGGAGCGTTTTTGCTCGCCTACTGGCTGGGCAGGTATCACCGGTTTATTGAGGAATAGCGCGTCTCCGCCCACAAGCAGTTGTCAGAGCACACGGATATTCACCGTGTTCGTCCGTTGCATCCATGTTTATCCGTGTGCTCTCTTCCGGCAGTCATTCCAACCGGTTTAACTCTTTTCACCCTTTTCGCTACAATGAGAGCAAAAGTCAACATGGGGAAAGGGTGTTCGAAATTAGTGGTTGAATGGATAGATAACCTAACCCCCTTACCCCCTTCCCTGCGAGGGCAGGGGGAACGCCCCCTCTCCTTGTAGGAGAGGGGACGGGGGTGAGGTAAGACAAAAGGTAATACTGTTCTAGCGTCCCCGCCGTATCACGTACTCACCCGGCGTCAGAAGCCAGCCATCCATTACTCTGGGCAGGGGCGCAGTACTGCCTTTAGGAAAACACTGTGCTTCCTGCCAACCTTCCATTTTCAGGCGGAACAGGTGAGGTTGTTCCTTCAGCTCCGCCACCGGCGCAGCGAAACTGCCCTGCAAGCTATTGCCCACCAGCACCGCATCGGGGTTTACCTGCAACGAGAGGGTGCGCTCATCCTCCTGCTGTAGTATGTATAGCCCGCTGCCCGTGTACTCCACATACGGCGAACTGCCCGTGCCCACAATCCGCCTGGGCGATTTCGGTACTCTCAGCGGCTGCCACTCGCCGATGCCGCGTGCGTACATCACCACTTCTTCGGTCGCCAGCATACTTTGATTGCGTGAAAAGGAGGTGGCCATCAGCTCGGGCAGAACCAGCTCAGTGACGGGACGTTCATATCGGACGCCGCGTGGCAGACGACGGAAGGTCTCTCCCGCCAGCATATAGCTGACCACTTTAGAAGGGGTGTACAACCAGTTCAGCCAGTGTGCCTGCCAGTCGGTGTTCCAGCGCGCGGTGCTGAGGCTATCGTACTGGAACTGGCAGGCTACCTGCACCTCCCCGCTACGGAAGCGTGCTGCCAGCGCAGGATACAGGTAGCAGCTGACATTGGTGGCAGGTGTGTCGAACTCGTACTCTAATCGCGCCTTGCGGGCGAACTCGGCGGGTAGCTCCATCGGCTCCGCTCCCGGCAGGAGGTTGAATCCGTCGTTCACACGTTCCCAGCCGCCCGGATACTCCGCAGGGATGGTAATGGCGTCGCATTCGGAATCGCCTATCGCCTGCACCAGCTCTCTGTCTGCCGCCCCGAAGAACGCAACCGCTACCGGTTGTTTCGCGCCTGTAGAGCGTATCGCCTCCATCATCTCACGGATATACTGGCGCATCAGCTCATAGCGAAACAGCGGGAAATAGGCGGGAGACTCGTCCAGCTCCTTTGCGCTGCACCACTGCTGCCACAGCCTGCGGAAGGTGGCGCGGTCGCGCTCTATCACCTCAGGGCGTTCGCCCTGCGGGGTGTAACTATGTGCGAATAGGTCTTGATAGACGAAGTACGCCGGCTCATTCATCACCTCCAGCAACACAAGGCACGGTTCATCTCTGTACGCGCGTCCCGTGTAGCGGTTGACACGGCTCAGAAACTGCCGGAGGTAGTTCGCGGCGGCGCGTTTGGCTTCGGGCACAAACATCATGCCCGGTTTGCTGGTGTTGGCAGAGAAGGAATCAGGGCGTTCGTTCGGTCCGCCCCACCAGGCAATGGGGGTAAACATCAGGTAAATCCCCCGTCGGCTGCACTCCGCTACCAGATAGTCCAGCAGGTCCAGATGCTCATTGTCTATCAGGTTGCCCTGCCCGTCGCTGATTTCGCGGTCGAACACATGGATGCGGATAATCTGCACGCCCATCAGCTGCAGGTGGTCCAGGTCTTGCCGGATAGTTGTTTTCATGTCTACGCCCAACCGCTTCATGTTCGCAAACTGGTGCCAGCTCTGGGGATAGTAGTTCACACCCCACAGCGCAACTTCTCCGCCGTCGGCATAGTACAGCACGCCGTCGCGTACTGTCATCGGGCGCAGAGGGAGCGGATTGCCGATAGGCGCAGGCTTGGGGCGTGGCGCAGACGGGAGCGGTTCTTGTTCGGTAGAGGCGACGGGTCCCTCGCCCACCAGGACAGCCAGCGGCGCTTTGTACAGCCCTCCACCTGCATAGGTGTTCTCTACCATCACCGTCAGCACGTTTTCCGCGCCGTAGCGCACCAGCGAATCGGGCAGAGGATAGTCGCGGGGCTGGTCCCAACCGTGCGTGCGTCCAATCTGTTCCCCATTGAGGAAAGTGAGGTCGTTATCGTCCACCGCCGCCATGTACAGGCGCAGCCTTTTGCCCCGCCATGCTTCCGGTACGGTAAAACGCACCCGACACCACGCACAACGCAGGTCAAACCACAGGCTGGGCACACCGATGGACTCCCACGCCGAGTCGTCGGCATCGGGTTTTGCCAGTGAGGCATCCACACCGGCTTCACGCGGGGTATACAGGCGTTTCCACTCCCGCTGTGTCAGGTCGATGCCGCGCCGGACGGACACCTGCGCTGTGTGGTTTTCCACACGCGCCTGCACGAAGGCTGAATCGCGCTGAAGAAATAACGATACCTGCGCCGTCACGATATGCCATCCTCGCGCAGGCACGCGGACATCCAGAGACGCTGGTTTCACCCTGCCCCCATCGCAGGTGAAAATGACCTGTACCGCAGCCGTCCGCTCCTCATGGTTCAACACCAAAAAGGCGACGGGAGCGGGTTGCTCCTCCGCCACCAGCACCACCGGCAGCGCGGGGCGCAGTTCCAGCGTAGCTCGGGCTTCGGCAGGGAGCACCCATCCCATAGAAGTCAACACCGCAAAAATCCACCTGATGAACGCGCTCATGTGGCGATGATTCTATGGGGAGAGGTGGCTCTCCTGTAGTAAAGGGGCAAGCCACGCTGGGCACGTGGCAGCAGGTGGTGCTGATAGACTTCGACACACGCCCGCGCCAGCGGCGCGTGGTGGTGCAAATCATAGGACGTTAATCCCGCTGGAACATGGATTCCATCTCGTCGCGGGTGATTAGTATCTCGCGGGGCTTGGCTCCGTCCAGTGGTCCCACGATACCCCGCTGTTCCATCATATCGATGAGGCGGGCGGCACGGGTGTAACCGATTTTGAACCGTCGCTGTAACAGACTGGTGGAGGCATGTCCGTTCATCACCACCAGCCGCACCGCAGGCTCGAACAGCTCGTCTTCATCCTCTTCCTCGATGTCGTCGCGCGTGCTGAAGCCGCTATCGATGGGAGTCAATGTGTACTCCGGCACGCCCTGCTGCTTCAGGAACTTGACCAGAGCCTCTACCTCCTGCTCACTGATATAACAGCCCTGGATGCGAGTCGGCTTGGAGGCATCGATGGGCAGGAACAGCATATCGCCTCGCCCGATGAGGCGTTCCGCGCCCGCCATATCCAGAATGGTGCGACTATCTACCTGCGAGGAGACCGCGAACGCAATGCGCGAGGAGATATTCGCCTTAATCGTGCCCGTAATGACATCCACGGACGGGCGTTGCGTGGCGATAACCAGATGAATGCCCGTAGCGCGTGCCAGCTGCGCCAGACGGCAGATAGATGTTTCCACCTCCGCCGCTGCTTGCATCATCAGGTCCGCCAGCTCATCCACTACGATCACCACGTAGGGCAGTTTCTCCTCCTCCCCAACGCGCGAGTTGTAGCCGTCGATATTGCGCACGCCCGTGCGGGAGAAGAGGTCATAGCGTCGCTCCATCTCCTTAATCGCCGCCCGCAGGATACCCGATGCTTGCTTCACATCCTTCACCACCGGGCACATCAGGTGCGGGATGCCGTCAAAGAGCGACAACTCCACCCGCTTGGGGTCGATCATGATGAACTTCACCTCGCGCGGGGTGGCGCGATACAGGATGCTGGCGATCAGCGCGTTCAAGCACATGCTCTTGCCGGAGTTGGTGGCTCCACCGATAAGCAGGTGCGGCATCTTGGCGAGGTCGGCGTAGCGATTTTCGTTACCCACGTCCTTGCCCAGAGCGAAGGTCAGCAGGGACGGCGCGTTGCGGAACTCGTCGGTGTCGATCACTTCGCGCAGGGTCACGATGCGCGGGTTATCGTTGGGCACTTCCACCCCGATAGCGGACTTGCCCGGAATCGGCGCCTCTACGCGCACATCTATTGCCGCCAGTGCCATCGCAAGATTGTCCGCCAGGCTCACGATTTTGCTCACCTTAATGCCGGGCGCAAGCTGCACCTCGTAGCGGGTGACGGTCGGTCCGTGCGCAATCTCTACCACGTTCGCGCCGATGCCGAACTCGTCTAGCGTCTGCTCGAGGATGCGGATTTTTTCGGAGAGCTCCGCCTGAATGCGCTTGGGCGGAGGGGCGGGTTCCCTCAACAGCGACAGCGGTGGGTATTCATACTCCTCGATAATCTCACCGTTCACCGGAGCGACGACGGTCTGTTCCTCATCCCGCGCGGAAGGCTCGCGGCTCAGCCGCTGCTGAACCGCATCTATCAGGTTGGAACTGCGTTTGGAGGTTTCTTTAGCCGGTGCAGGAGCCTGCGCGACAGCGCGATTCTCACTGCTTGCCAGAGTGCGCTTCACGTCCTCCTTACCCGCTTTGCGTGCTGCGCGTGCGCTGCGAATCGCCGCCCCTTTTTCCTTCACCGTGCGCGCTCCTTGCTGCGCCAGCTGGAAGCCCTTGATCCAGCCCGCGATGGTGCGCCTGGCGATGTCGACGAACGGCAGGTCTACGATGAGAAGAAGAGCGATGACGGTGAGAGCAGTGAGCACAATATACACTGCCGCTAAGTTAAGCAAGGAGTGCACTACATACACTATGACCCCGCCGATATAACCACCTCCGACACGAAGGCTCTCCGGGGCAAAATTGTGGTCGAAGGGTACGCGCGTCACGTGAGCCCAGCCGGTAAACGCCAGAAACATCAGCACCGCGCCCCACGAGGTGTTGGTGAAGGAGAAGCGTTCGTAGCCGATGAGAAACAACGTGCCCAGTAGCATCAGCAAAAGCGGCACCGCGTACGCCCCCAGACCCGCTATCCGGCGCAGTAACTCGTTCAGCCACTGCCCCAGGTAGCCGTTCTCGGCAGTGGTCAGGCTTACCAGCACCACCGCTCCGAGCGTAAACAGCACGATGCCCACAATATCGTACACTCGCCTGCTGAGCACCACCGGCGTGACCGGTTCCGGTTTGCGAATGCGGGTGGACATGTGCAGTTAGCCACCTCCTTGTTTCCAGCAAAGTGCGTCTATCGCTGACTGCGGATAATCTGACGTTACCCAGTGTATTTCTTTAGAATGTTTCGACGGTAACAATTGCAATTCCTTCATTGATGTTCTGCCTGCGTGCTTTGACAGAGCGATGAGAATAAGATAGAATCTGCCCAAAGGTATTTTGGGAGGACGGTATGCTGCTGAAACTCATCGCCTGCGAGGTGCTTACCCGCGAGGTGTGCCGTTACGTTGCCGATAGCCCGCACACCGTTGACATAGAGTTTACCCCGAAAGGGGCGCATGATGATAGCGACCACTTGCGTGCGCTCATCCAGTCGCGCATCGACGAGGCGGAAGCCTCGCCGCGCCGGTACGAGGCGATTTTGCTGGGCTACGGCTTGTGTGGAAACTCCACGCTGAACCTGAACGCCCGCAAGACGAGACTGGTTATCCCTCGCGCTCATGACTGCTGCACGCTGTTTCTCGGTTCACGAGAGAAGTTTCGGCAACACTTTGCGGACGCGCCCAGCACCCCCTTCAGCGCGGCGGGCTACATGGAGCGAGATGGGGCATACACGCGCGAATCCAGCCTCAGCAGCAACACCGGATTGTACGCCACGTTAGAGGAGTACATCGCGCAATACGGTGAGGAAAACGGCAGGTACATCTTCGAGACGTTGTACGGAAGCATGAAGGCGGCGGAGGGCAAGCGTGTGGTGTTTATCGACCTGCCGGAAACGCGCCACCTGAACTATCTGGAGCGATGCCGCGCCCTCGCTCAGCAAGAGGGCAAAGACCTCGTGGTGATAGAGGGCAGCGGACGCTTGCTGCGCAAGCTCGTCTTCGGCGAGTGGGACGAAGAGTTCCTTGTTGTGGAACCCGGCCAGCGCATCGCGGGGGTGTACGATTGGGAAGAGGTCATCAGAGCGGAATAGGGAAAGGCTATGTAACTACGTTCATCCCAATCTGCGCCTTACCGCCTGCTTCGTTGATAATACCCTCCTGCCCACGAAGTCGGTTGCCGGTCACCAGCGCGGCGTCAATGTCCGAACCCAGTCGGATATGCGTCTTGCCTGCATCCATGAAGTCGCAGCCGATGATGGTGACACCGCCGCTTCGAGCGTCGATGCAGGGCGCGCCCGCCTTCTTCCTGTCCCAACCGTTGAAGTGACAGCCGTTAAAGAAAGTATGCCCCTTGCCCTTTAGCACCGCATGGCTTTCGGTGGTTTCTACCCCCCAGAAACCGCAGGCGGTGAACTTCACCGGTCCCGCGTTGGTTTCCTCGATCTCGATTCCTGCCATAAACTGCCCATTTACGAACGAGACGCCTGCGTGCTCCTGTACGCTTTCCACGCGCACTGCGGTAGGTCCGATGTCCGAGCCGCATTGAGTAAGCACCACATTGGGTGAGCCAGCGTCGGTGCGGATAAACCGAAAACCGATTTTGTAGCCGATACAGAAGCAGTTGCTCATATACTCCCAGTCGGTACGCCCGATGATAAAGGCGATACCCTCGCGTTCGGTGAACTGCTTGAGAGGGGTCTGCCACACCTCCCAGAAGGGCCAGATGTGCAGGTTCTCCACCCTGCCGATGTCAAAGCACTTGTCGATATACAGCCCGCGATACAGCGCCTGCATCCCCACGTTGCGGATGAAATGCCTGCCTGCAGGAAACGTGCCGAAGTCTATGCCCTGATAGGGATTGACCAGCAACACATCGACCAGCGTGCAGTTATCACCGATGCCGCGAACCGTCCAGGGGTAAGGAACAGGCGGGTCTTTCTGCACCTGCTCGGGATAGAAGATGGTGATGCCGTGCAGGGTGGCGTTCTGCCGCAGGGTGATGAAAGGTGTACCGTCCAGCTGTTCCTTACCTGCGACAGCCAGAAGGGTAGTGCCTTTATTTTGCGAGCCGAACGTGGGCCCACGAAACACTCCTTCCAGCACCACGTGTTCGCGCACTTCCAGCGTGCCCGCAATCAGGTAATCGCCTCGTGGAAGAAAGACGATGTTCCCACCCATCGCATGCGCAGCATCTATCGCTTTCTGGATGGCTTCGGTGTCGTCGCTTTTGCCATCGCCTTTCGCGCCGAAGTCGCGCACGTTCAACACGCCTGCTTGCTGACTGGACTGTGTGCCAGCAGATGCCATGCTTGCTCCCATCCCTTCCGCCAGAGCTGCAAACGCCGCCAGTGAGCCGATACCCTTCAAAAGGTCCCGACGCAGCGGAGTGAACTCGTCCATCGCTACACGCTCCTTGAGATAGTGTTCGTAACCTTGTTCGCTGATGGAAACGTGGTTCCTGCACCATTTGCCCTCCGGCAAACAATTTCAGCAATATTTGCCTTAATCGGCGCGACGCTTGGCACCGGAATCGCCCCCTTTCCCGCAGCGACAGGGGGATTTTTCACCTCTCATGCCGAAGATTTTTCCCATGAGTGAATACGTCAAGCTGGCAGCCTTAAAGAGCGTCGATGAGTTCATCGGTGTGCTGCAACGCCTGAATCTGCACATCCCCTGTGACCGGCAGGTGCTGTCGGGAGACACCTCGCCTCTCGCACAGCCCTTGACGGTGGACGGATTAACCATCGGCAACCGCTTTGCAGTACAGCCAATGGAAGGGTGGGACGGCACGCGCGAGGGCAGACCTTCCGAGTTCACCTTTCGTCGATGGAGGCGGTTCGGCAGCAGTGGGGCGAAACTGGTGTGGGGCGGTGAGGCGGTTGCTGTACAATACGACGGCAGGGCGAACCCCAACCAGCTGGTGCTGAACGGACAGACGCGCGACGACCTCGCCCGCCTGCGTGAGGCACTGGTAGAAGCGCATCGCAAAGCGGCCGGCTCCACCGATGGATTGGTCATCGGCTTACAGCTGACCCATTCGGGTCGTTACAGCCGTCCGGGGGACAAGCCTGAACCGCGCATCCTGTACCGCCACCCCCTTCTGGACAGGCGTCTGAACCTGCCCGATGACTACCCCGTACTGACCGATGGCGAGGTCCGGCAGATTATCGACTCGTTCGTCCGCGCGGCGAAGCTGGCATGGCAGATTGGCTTCCACTTTGTGGACATCAAGCACTGCCACGGCTATCTGGGGCATGAGTTCCTCAGCGCGTACACGCGCGAAGGCGACTATGGAGGCAGTTTCGAAAACCGCACCCGCTTCCTGCGCGAAGTGGTGCAGGGTGTTCGCGCCGAGGCGCCGGGTCTGTGCATCGGGGTGCGACTTTCCGCGTTCGACATGATACCGTTCCGTCCGGACCCGGCTACATCCCGTCCGGGCAAACCGGGCACCGGCGTGCCGGAGCCATACGAGCACCTGCTCCCCTACCGCTGGGGTTTTGGAGTAAACCCGCACGACCCGACGGAACCCGACTTGACCGAGCCTGCCGCTTTTCTCGCCCTGCTGCGGGAACTGGACATCCGGCTGGTGAATCTCTCCGCGGGTAGTCCGTACTACAACCCGCATATCCAGCGTCCCGCTCTGTATCCACCCTCCGACGGCTACCAGCCTCCCGAAGACCCACTGGTGGGGGTAGCACGGCAGATGTGGGCGGTACATACCCTGAAAAGCCGGTTCCCGGAGCTGGTGTTTGTGGGCACGACGTATACCTACCTGCAGGAGTACATCCCGCATGTGGCGCAGGCGGCGGTGCGGGATGGGTGGACGGATTTTGCAGGCTTAGGGCGCATGATGCTGGCGTATCCCGAACTGCCACGCAACGTGCTGGAAGGCAAACCTCTGCAGACCAAACGCCTGTGTCGCACCTTTAGTGATTGTACCACCGCCCCACGCAACGGATTGCCCTCTGGCTGCTACCCGCTGGACGAGTTCTACAAGCGCTCCCCGCTGGCAGAGCAGCTGAAGAGGGCGAAACGTCCCGATTAAATAAATGGGCATCTGCGCAATTTACCGTCAGTATCCTTCGCGGTTTTTGGCGCACCTCGCAGGATGCGCAGGAGCAACCTGTGGCTTCAAGTGGAAAGACCTCTATGAAAGCGACACGCGAGTACTCGAGGGGTACCCCCTTCACCATACCAGCACACGGAAGCGAGGTGTGAGCAGGATGTCGTCCGTTATTGCGCTCTGTGTAGCCATTGCGGCGATTGCACTGGTGATACTCATGATACGTGAGGGCGCATACCTCTAACTTGGCTGGCGAAGGACACCAGAGGCATCGGAGAGGAGGGATGCCGAAGCGGTTCATCTGCGCGAGGGGCAGGGCGGCTTTGCCGCCCTGTTCCTATGTACCCGATTCCACCAGCGCAAGACGCACAAACATCTCCACCCCCGGCGCAATCGCTGCGTCGGGGAAATCGAAACAGGCGGTATGCCAGTCTGCAACCTCGCCCAGTCCCAAGAAAAACATCGCCGACGGAACCGCCTGCGCAAAGTGGGCAAAATCCTCTGCGCCCATCAGTGGATGTTCCAACCAGACCACCCTCTCTTTGCCGAATGCCTCTTCCGCCACCTGCGCTACCCGGGCAATAACCTTCTCATCGTTCCACAAAACGGGCACACCCTCATGCCACTCGAATCGCCCCTCCAGATGCCACGCCTGAGCGGTTGCGCTCACCAGCTGCTTCATGCGCTCTCTGACCCTGCCCCGTGTCTCTTCGCGCAGACAGCGCACGGTTCCTGCCAGATGCGCTTCCTGCGGTAGCACATTATAGGTATTGCCCGCATGAAACTGTGTCACGCTCAGCACAATGGGGTCGGAAGGCGCACTTTCGCGGCTCACCAGTGTCTGCATCGCCTGCACTAGCTGCGCCCCGGCGACGATGGGGTCGTCGGTGAGGTGAGGCAGCGCGGCGTGCCCACCCCTGCCTTTGAGCCGGATGTCGAACGTATCCGCCGACGCCATCATCGCGCCTGCACGAACGCCTACGCTCCCCAGCGGTAGCCCCGGCCGTCCGTGCAGTGCCACCACCCATCGGGGAGGCATCTCCTGCAGGATGCCCTCTGCCAACATCGCCTTCGCGCCCGAAACGCCCTCCTCCGCTGGCTGGAAGTAGAAGCGTACCGCTCCACGCAGCTGTGTGCGCAGCTCAGCCAGCACCGCTGCCGTGCCCAGCAGGATGGTGGTGTGCCCGTCATGCCCGCAGGCGTGCATCGTGCCGGGGTGCTGTGAGCGGTAAGGCAGGTCGCTCTGCTCCTCGATAGGTAGAGCGTCCATGTCGGCGCGAAAGCCGACCACAGTACCCTCGCCTGCCTCCCCGCGCAAAGTGCCTACCACACCGGTGCCCGCTATCCCTGTGCGCACCTCGATTCCATATTTCCGCAGCCACTCCGCCACGATGCCTGCTGTGCGGTGCTCTTCAAAGCCCAGCTCGGGATGGGCATGCAGGTCATGGCGCAGGGCGATCAACTCCTCTTGCAATCGCAGAATGCGTCGAGGTATCTCGTTCATGCGTTACCCTCTCATGATCATCCAATCCCTTTTTCAACGCAAAACATCCGAAAACCTTTAGAGTACCGCAGAGGTTGACGCGACACGCAACGCGGGATATAATCAAAGGCAGTGCATTGCAGGAAGGTGAGAGGCACGTGCGCAACCTGTTTGAGCGCATCAACACGCTGTTCGGAAACTGGTACGAGGGGCTTTTTGGCACGGGAGGCGAGCTACACCCACGCGAGGTGTTACGTCGGCTGGTCATGGTAGCGGAAGAACACTGCATCGAAGGACTGGACGGCGAACTGTACGTGCCAAACCGCTACAAGCTGGAAATCGCCCTGCAAAATCCCGAAGAGCAGGAGGCATACCTCACCTTCCTGCAACCGCAGGACCTGGCGGACGCGCTGTGGCAGGAGCTGCAACAGGAGGGCTACCGCCTGCGCGGAGGTATCATCTGCGAGGTGGTGGCGCAGCCTGTAGCACCTGCAAACGCCCCCCGACAGGCACTGCGCATCACCGCCAGGTTTGATCCATCCGTACCTTTACCAGCAACACCTCTCACCCCAGGCTTCATCCCGGTCGAAGAAGCCACCAACATCGCCAGCACGCCTGTTGCTTCCACAACCGACGTGGCGTCCGGGGCTGCCTCGCGAGCGGCGCTGAAAAGCGAGGACGGAAAACTTCTGCTCCCTCTGGCAAGCCGACCGGTCATCATCGGACGTTCGCGTAATGCTGGCTGTGACCTTGTGCTGGACGCCGACCGGCAGGTTTCGCGCCGACACGCTCGTATCGAGTGGGATGCGGTAGCGGGAAACTACGTCATTTATGACCTCCAGAGCACTAACGGCCTCTATGTGAACGAGCAGCGGGTGGACAACAGGGTGCTGCGATCGGGCGATCGTATTCGCATGGGCAAGACGGTGCTGGTTTTCGAGTACACCGAACCGCCTGCCGAAAAGCGCGAAGCCCCCGCTGCAGAAGCCATCTCGTCGCGTCCATCCGCCTTTTTGACCCTGCGCCCGGACACCCCGCAACAGGAAATGGTCCCCCTGCCCAGCGAGGCGTTGATCGGGCGTGCGCTCACGGCGGATATCGTTCTGGATGAATCAGAGGTGGCGATGCGTCACGCCGTTGTCCGCTGGGATGGTAAAGAGTGGCTGATAGAGGATTTGGGCAGTGCATCGGGCACTACTGTGAACGATACCCGTCTCTCCCCGCACAAACCGCTGGGTCTACACTCAGGCGACATCATCCGAGTGGGCAAAGCAACAATACGTTTCGACATCAAGGAGTCATAATGAACGTTCTGGCTGGACTGCTTCGGTTTGCATTGCTGGCTGCGCTGGTGCTATTTGTGCTGTACGTGGCGTGGACTATCAGACAGGATGTGGAGTAGCAGAATGGCACGTCTGATGACAGGCAAGAAACCTCTCTGGCAGATAGCGGCTGCGACGGATGTCGGCAAAGTGCGGGCACACAACGAGGACAGCTATACTACGCTGGACGCGGCGCAGCTGCGGGGGGTTTTTGACTTCGCGCTCATCGTCGCCGATGGTATGGGCGGTCGCAACGCCGGAGAGGTTGCCAGCCGCGCGGCGGTAGAGGCAGCGTCGCAGGCGATACTGAACAACGTAGCGTATGCCGATGCCTCTGCCCTGTTGCGCTTCGCGGTGGAAGCGGCGCACATCTCCATCCAACAACGCGCCGAACAACATCCTGAATACGAAGGCATGGGCACTACCCTCGTCATCGCGCTGGTGAAAGACGCGGAGGTGTGGATAGCCAGCGTAGGCGATAGCCGTGCCTATATCTTGCGAGGCGAGCAGTTGCACCCCCTGACGGAAGACCATACCTTCGTCGCCGAGCAGGTGCGTGCAGGAGGAATGAGCATCGAGCAGGCTCGACACAGTCGCTTCCGACATATGCTGACCCGCGCTGTGGGCACGAACGCCGACTACACACCCGATATTATCTCGGCGGAGATGGAACCCGGCGACATGCTGATGCTCTGCACCGATGGGTTGACGAACATGGTGCGGGAGGAAGAGATTGCCCGGCTACTGCGTAAGCACCGTCGCGACCCCGAACGAGCTTGCCGTAGCCTTGTCGACGCCGCCAATGCGCAAGGTGGACAGGATAACATCACGGTGCTGCTGGCAGCAGATATGCGTGAGGTCTCTGCCCGGTATGACGATGAGGAAGAGCTGCAAACGGTCTCCGAATTGCCAACCGCCCGCGACCCTCTGCGTCGAATAGCTCGCCTGACGCAGCGATTCTCGCTCCGACAGATAGCACTGGGCGCGGTAGGGGTGCTGGTCATAGCGAGCGTGCTGGGGGCAATTGCCTCCATCAGAAAGCCGAAGCCTGCGCCTCAGCTGCCACCGCCTCCACCTGTCGTGGACCTGGCAAGCGTACGCTATGCGGAGCAGCCGCAGGTGTTGTTGAACAAACCGCTACGTGGTGCGCCGCTGGTTGTCGACCCGCAGGGCAAGATTTACGCGATGAGCGAGCAGGGCAGGATACTCTGTATCTCGCCGGAGGGGAAGGTGCTCACGGTGTCCGGCGCACCTTTCAGCGCGGCGGCAAATGCCGAAATCAAACCGGACATGGTGTATTTCGCTACCGACTCGCAGGGCAACTTCTACGTGAGCGACCGCGCTGCCAAACATATCCTTAAATACCGCCCTGACGGCACGCTGCTGGGCACTATTGGCGAAGGCAAGCTAAAACGCCCGGCTGCGCTGGCTGTGGCGCCGGACGGCTCGGTGTACGTGATAGATGCGGGTAGATTGACCGTCTTTCGCGCGATACCGGAAGGGATGAACGATGGCACTCAGCCCCATCGGTAAATATGAGCGCGTGGACGTGCTGGGCTACGGCGCGACGGGCATCGTCTACCTCGCATGGGATTCCTTACTGCGCAAGCAGGTCGCGCTGAAAGAAATCAACGTCCAGGCGGGTGACATGGAGCGTTTCCTGGAAGAGGCTCGTCTGCTTGACCGCCTGAACCACCCCAACATCGTGCGCGTGCATAGCGTTGACCGCGTGGACGGTAAAATCCTCATCGCAATGGAATACGTGCCCGGCGTCAACCTGCAGGAACTGTTGCGTCAACAGGGGAAGCTGCCCATCCGCCAGGCGCTGGACATCGCCATTCAGGTGCTGGACGCGCTGGAGTACGCTCACCGCAATCATACCATCCACCGCGACATCAAGCCGGGCAATATCCTGATACGCAAAGACGGCACAGTCAAACTGGTGGATTTCGGGTTGGCAACTATTCTGGGCACAGGCTCCTATGCCGGGGGCGCGGGCACGTATGTGTACATGGCGCCTGAGGATTTCGAAGAGGAAGAACACTCCGACCACCGTTCCGACCTGTGGGCGGTAGGTGTGACCCTCTACGAGATGGTGACCGGTCAACGTCCCTTCAACGCCGCCAACCCCAAGAACCCCTTCTCGTGGCAAGAGGCGGTACAGAAGCAGGAACCGCTTCCTCTACAGCAGTTTGTGCCTGACGCGCCGTCCGCTCTGCAGATGGTGGTGGACCGTGCGCTGGCAAAACGCAAAGAAGACCGCTATCCCACCGCCGGTGAGTTCGCGCAGGCACTGCGCCGGGTGCAGGTGATGCTGCCCGACGCGGGCGATGAGACGCTGGCGGTGGTGTCCTCACAGGCGTATGGGGTGCAGCAGAGACAGAAGCCCGCCCCTCGCCCCGCTCCCGAAAGCCCGCGCTCAGCGGTTGCGAAAGTGGAGCCGCATCTGGTCTCTTTCGGTCCGGTACGCCAGGGCGAACAATGTGTGGCAAAGGTAGTGGTGCGTTCCATCAACAGGAAGCCGCTGGATGCGCGACTGGTATACCATCCCGGCTGGCTGTATGTGCATCCCACCGTCATCCAGCGTAAGCAGCAGGTCATTACCCTCACCGCCGATACAGGAATGGTTTCAACACAGGGCACCCTGTCCGATGTGGTGCAGTTCATGAACGGCGAAAACCGCATTAGCATTCCTGTCAAGCTCGAGGTGCTTCCCCCTCGTCCGCAATTCCGGCAGGTGTCGTACTGGTATGTGCCTCTGTTTGTCACCTGCTTGGTGCCGTTGTTCACCGTGGTACTCGGCTCCAACAACTGGTCGCACTGGATGCCTATCGGTCTGGAACTTGCCGGTCTGCTGGGCGCAATGCTAACGCTCGTCACCATTGGGGCGGAGCTGCGCTCCGGCGAGCGCATGGCGGCTGTTTTGCTGACACTTACCGGCTTATCGGCAACCGGTACCTATCTGGGTGTGCTGGGCGAGCCTCAGAACCACCCGCAAGGCAAGATAGCGGTGGATTTACTCACTATCATGGGGGGTGTGTTATTCCTGCAGGTGTTCACCACACGCAGGTGGAAACAGTGGGCGTGGGTTGTGGTGGGGTTGTCGCTGGGTCTGTCGGGGGTTATCGCCTCCATGATGTGAAAAACGAGTATAATAGTGCTGGTGAGCCAACATGAGAGAGAACCCGTTTCCGGGCATGAACCCGTATCTGGAAGACCCGCAGCTCTGGGCGGGGGTGCATCACACCTTCGTGTCGCTCCTTCGGGCGGAGTTAAACCTGTTCCTGCCAGAGGATTACGTTGCGGATATCGATGAAAGAGTGTATGTGGAGAAGGCAGGCACTGCTCGTGCGATCTATCCAGATGTGACAATCTCACGCCCTCTTCAGCCAAACGTCAGCACGCGAACCACAGGGGGCGTTGCGCTGGCGGACTCACCTCTGAAAATAGAGTTTCTCCCTTACCCTGCACGTGAGCCTTTTGTGCAAATCTTCTCCATCAAAGGGGGCACACGCCAGCTGGTCACCGTCATCGAACTGCTCAGCCCTGCCAACAAAACGCCCGGCGCACACGGGCGCGAACTGTACTTGGAGAAACAGCGCGAACTGATACATAGCACCACGCACCTGATGGAGATTGACCTGCTCCACTATGGGGAACACACCGTGTTTGCCCCGCGCCCTGCGCTGGAAGGGCACAAGAAATGGGACTACGTGGTCTGTCTGCACAAAGGAGGCTGGAACGAGGGCAGCGCGTGGGTCTGGCTGGTGTCTCTGCAGGAACGCCTGCCCCGCGTGATTGTGCCCCTGCTGGAAGGCGACCCAGATGTGGTGGTAGACCTGCAGGCAGTGCTGAACCAGGTGTATCAGCAGGGAAGATACGGGATGGTGTTGAACTATGCGGTAGAGCCGCCGGTCACGCTGAGCGAAGAACACAGGGCGTGGATGGACGGAATCTTGAAGGAGAAGGGGTTGAGGTGAAATTTTGCAAACGCTTGCGCAAAGTATCAGCACTTTTACAAACAACGTACTGAAAACTGGCAACAGCATTCCCCACGAGAACCGATGTAGAGGTAC
>JBMFOT010000051.1:23528-23795 GCA_049969495.1 Armatimonadota bacterium | reverse complement strand
CATATATCGTATGGGGAAGCGCAGCTGGAGTGGTTACGGCGGGGTTGGCAAGGCATCGAAGCAGATACACGAGGCAATTTGCTTTACCTCTATGCTTGTTTGCGTTGCTGGTGCATCGGGGCTGGTTTTTGGGTCTCATCATTACACTGACGCACCTACCTGACGACTGGCGGTTTGGCACGGTCAACGTGGTTAACCTTATGCTGGAACTGTGTGTAGCATCATTGCTAGTGTTGGGCATGCCCATATGGCTCAATCGCTTTTCCC
>JBMFOT010000051.1:0-23518 GCA_049969495.1 Armatimonadota bacterium | reverse complement strand
GGACTATCTGTGGAGCCCATCGTTGCGGGGGTCGCCATCCTGAAAATGCCGAAGTGGCTTCAATACTTGCACCAGCCTGTTCACGATTTTCTCCACTACGGGAGGTAAGAACAATGCTCCGACGAGGCTTTACCCTGCTGGAGATGCTGATTGTGGTGGCAATCATCGCCTTGCTGGTGGCGTTGCTGTTGCCCGTGTTCCAGCAAGCGCGCAAGAAGTCGTATGAGCCGGTATGCACCAGCAACCTGCGGCAGTTTCACGTAGCCTTTTCGCTGTATCGCGAGGACTACGGCGAGACCGCCAAATTCCAGGCGTTGCTGTTGCCCTATATCCGCGACCGACGCATCCTGCACTGTCCGGCGGATACCTACAAACATGGTGCAGCGTGGTGGGGGTCAGACAAGGGCGACCGCTGGATCGAAACCAGCTACTATTACTACCGTCCCTTCACGGACATCTACAAGGAGATTCTGGAAAAGGCCGCCCCCAACCACGGCATAGCAGCCTGTGTGCTACACGGTAGAAGGCGTAGCGGCACGCAAGGACCGGTTGCAGACACAGACTACGTGGGCAAGGTGTTACGCTTACATCAGGACGGCTCCGTATCGCCTAAGTACGTGGAGCTCCTATGCTTCAAAACCCCTGGTAGTCACTACCCTACGGAACAGCGCCATCCCTGGTACCTGTATACCGACATTCGCCCTATCCCCAAAGAGGTGCTGGACACTGACCCCGGCTTACGCGGAGCGGAGGTCTGGCCATGTGAGTAGCGGTTCATCTGGTGCTATGCTTGTACAGGCTGTTGTCATGCTGAGGAGGGCGAAATAGTCCGGCACACGGTATTGCGGGGGAACGCTTCGGCACTTCGTGCCTCCCCACACACGAGGCGACTGTCATCATGCTGAGCGTGAGCGAAGCCTCTCAGAGCAGCGATAGAACGAGATTCTTCGCTCCGCCCAGAACGGCACAGTACGAGCATGACAGGAACAACGACTACCCACCCAGGTACCACTCGCTGCCGCGCATCTGTTGCAGGCGGCGTATCCGCTCCTCAATTGGCGGATGGGTCATAAACAGGCTCATCAGGGTGCCGCCCATCCCGCGCAGAGGGTTCACGATGAACAGGTGCGCGGTAGAGGGCGAAGCCTGCATCGGTATCATGCGCGAAGCCTGCTCCAGTTTGCGCAGCGCGCTGATGAGACCATCGGGGCTACCCGCCAACTTCGCACCGGTAGCGTCCGCCTCATACTCGCGCGCCCGCGAGATAGCCAGTTGGATGAGCATCGCCGCGATAGGTGCGACAATCATGATGAACAAATAGACCAGCGGGTTGTTGCCCTCCCGGTCATCACTGCGTACACCGCCGAAAATCATCGCCCATCGCGCCATATCCGCCAGCAGCATCACCGCGCCCGCTATCGTCGCCACCACGGTCATGGTCAGCGTGTCGCGGTGCTTGATGTGCGCTATCTCGTGCGCCAGCACGCCCTCTACCTCTTCGGTGTTCAGCAGGTGCAGCAGTCCGGCGGTCACCGCGACGGCGGCGTGCGCAGGGTCGCGACCGGTAGCAAATGCGTTGGGTTGCTCGCCCGGCACCACGTATAATCTGGGTACCGGGATACCCGCGCGGTCGGAAAGCCGTTCCACCAACCGGTACAAATCGGGCGCCTCTGCCGGCGAAAGCGCACGTGCTCCGTACATGCCCAGCACGATTTTATCGCTGAACCAGTAGCTGACGAAATTCATCACCAGCGCGAGCGCGAACGCGATCATCGCCCCGCCACGACCGCCAATGGCATCTCCGACGAAGATGAACAGGGCGGTCAGCGCAACCAGCAAAACGCCCACTTTCAGTGTGTTCATGTTCCTCCCTCACCTCCTGAGCAGACAAAAACCTTCACCGCATTACAGAATACGGTGAAGGTCTCGCTCGTTGTTACTGCGGACACCGGCTCAAAGGCGTGTTGACGATGCCCGCACCTGCTTGCGCAGGGGCTACTCCCCTTCCTATCCCATCATATTATACCTTATTCGCTTCGGCCAGGGATATGGGGAGCGTCCTGGGCAGGTGCAGCCTCCAGCCATTTCTCGATAAATGCGCCTATCTGCTCATAGTACTTCTCCGGCTGGTCCACCCGTGCCTGCACGTGCCCACTGCCGCTGGCAATCCACAGTGTACGCGGTTCGCCTGCTGCCTGATACAGCGCGTAAGCGTGTTCCACAGGCACCAGATGGTCGCGGTCACCATGAATGAGCAACACCGGACGCGGGGCGATTTTGCCGATCTCGCGCACCGGTTGCGCCTGCGAGAGGGACGTTCGGGTAAACCACGTCGCCAGATATTTCACCGGTCGGCACAGCTTGCCCAGCACTTTGCCGAAACCGGCTTCCCACCAGGTGTTCGCAGCGTGTGCCAGGCGTGCATACGCGCTATCGCTAATCACCGCACCGACTCGTTCATCGCGTGCAGCCGTCATGATGGCAACCGCCCCGCCCATCGAGGAGCCGAAAAGTAGGATAGGCAAGCCGAACCGGGCGACGAAGTCTATCGCACCCAGCGCGTCCTGCACCTCGCGTGCGCCGATGGTGGTGGTGCGCCCACCGCTTTCACCGTGTGCGCGGAAATCGAACAGCAGGCAGCTGAAGCCCATGCGGTGCAGCTCCAGCGCAACGCCCAGCACCTCGCATCGGTTTGCTACGTAGCCGTGGCATAACACCGCTACCCCGCGAGGGCGTGGGTGTGGTATCCACCACCCTGAGAGCGGAGTGCCGTCGCGTGAGGGGAAAGCGACAGCATCAAACGGAACCTGCACGTCGAAGGGAGTGAGGAACAAAGGAGCACGCGGCGGGTGCGTCGCCGCGAGGGCAAGTACTACCCACCATAACACCAACAGCGTGCCCGCCGTTGCTACTACCCAGAGCATACATTACCCCGGTTTGTTGCCCCGTCCACGTCGCCCCCACTCGCCTTTAGGAGGACCGAAGAACATGTGCTCCTTCCACCACTGCGTCCAGCGTTCAAACTGCTCTTTATCCAGAATACGACGCAACTGTTTCTGGTTCTCGTGATGTACCCTGAGCAGGTCTGCCTGCACCTGGTTAATATTCTGGATGAGGCGCAGTGCCTCGCGTTCATCAAACTGGTACTGCTGGTACAATTGCATCAGCTGTGTTCGTTGCTCATGCAGCTTCGTTAACAGCTGGCGCAGCTTCTCTTCCGTTTCATTCATCAGGTTCGTCAAGCGCGTACGTTGCTGTGCGGTAAGATTCAGCCTGGCGAACAGCGCCTCGCGGTCAAAGAATGCGCGCGGTGGCGGTTGCCCCTCTGGGGCGCGAGGCGGTGGAGGTGGCTGCGCCTGCGCCAGCGCACCGGAAATCACCAGTCCGCCCAGTAATAGCAGCAGTATCATCCCTGAAAAACGCCAGATAATCATCTCGATCTCCTCCGGTTTTTACTCTCCCCAACCGCTGAGGATAATCTGTGTGTTTTCGTTCAGTGGGTCATCTACGACCGTCGATTGCGCGTAGGATACAACCTGTACATAGTCGGACAGATTCGCTTTTTCTTGCCGTGTCGATATTCTGTCGGGTATCCATGTCCACAGTGCCAGCACGATAATCGCCGCTGCAGCTGCCCAGCGCGATTGGGCAAGAAGCCGGCGGTTCCACCATAGCCACAGGCTCACCCGTTCGCGGGGGCGTGCCGGCTCATGCAGTCTGGCTTGTACGCGCTCCCACGTCTCTGCGGGCAGCGTTGCCGGTGCCTCGCGCAGCAGATGCAGCAGAGCGCGCTCCTCTTCAAGCATGTTCTGGCAATCTGTGCACCGATGGAGGTGCTGTTCTATCGCCCTCGCCAAGCGAGGTGCACATCTGCCCCGAAGATACTCCGTTAGATTGATTTGAACCTTTTGACATCTCATGGTATGGCGCCTCAAAACCCTCTGAAAGCAGAATATCACGCAGCTTCCGTCTCGCACGGAAGAGTCGGGATTTCGCTACATTGCGCGGGATACCGGTGATGCGTTCGATCTCCTCCAGCGAATGCTCCTGAAAGTGATACAGCTCCACCAGCATCCGGTCGGTAGGGGGGAGCTGCTCGATACTTCTTTGAAGCATCTCACTTCGCTCGCGCCCCAGCGTTTCACGCAGGGGGTCTACCCCGGCGGGGTCGGCTTCTTGTGCCAGCACGTCCAGCGATTCGGCGGCGATAGGCTCGCGCACTTTGCGACGGCGCAGAGCATCTCGCGCCAGGTTCGCTGCGATAGTGTATATCCAGTTGCGCACCAGCCCCCTGTGCCCGAAATGCGCTGCGTGTTGCCACACTTTCAAGAAGACCTCGGTCAGCAGCTCCTCAGCCTCACTGCGGTTGCCCACGATGCGCTCGATAAAGCGCAGTACACCTCCACCGTGTCGCTCCATCAGCAGCCGCAGGAAGTCAGGCTCCCCTCTGGCACAACCCTGCAGCCAGAGTTCGTCTTCCCTGTCTCGCTCGGAGGGATTTGTCACCGGTGTTCCCCCTTCAATGGTTCCATAATGAAAGACGCATCGGTATCGCTTTGGTTGCATTCGCCCTGGTCGGCATTTTCTGGGGTGAGCACACTTATTCCGAAACGACTATAGTGATGTTGTCGATCAGACGTGCCACCCCAACATGCGCCGCCAGCGAGATGAGCACCTCGCCCTTGAGCGTCGTCAGAGGCTCCAGGCTTTCAGCGTCAGCCACGTCCACATACTCGGGCTTCACCAGCGGCTCGGTGGCGATGACTTTCTCCACCAGTTTCTTCACTTTCTTGCCATCGCGTTCGCCGGCAAGGATGGCATCGCGCCCCGCGCACAGCGCACGATACAGTACGCTCGCCGCCCGACGCTCGTCCGGTTTCAGGTAGACGTTGCGTGAGGACATGGCTAATCCATCCGGTTCGCGCACGGTTTCGCAGGGCACAATCTCTATGGGGATATTCAGGTCGTGCACCATGCGCTGGATGACTTTCAACTGCTGGTAGTCCTTCTTGCCGAAATAGGCACGGTCTGCCTGCACAATGTTGAACAGCTTGGTGCACACTGTCGCCACGCCGCGAAAGTGTCCGGGGCGCGCCGCCCCTTCCAGACGGCGTGTCACCTCCAGCACATCCACATAGGTCTGATAGCCTTGCGGGTACATCTCCTCCACTTCCGGGGCGAAAAGGAGGTCTACGCCCACGCTTTCCGCCATCGCTGCGTCGCGGGCGAAGTCGCGCGGATATCGTTGAAAGTCTTCCGAGGGACCAAACTGCGTCGGATTGACGAACAGGCTGACTACGCACAGGTCACACTCTGCCTTGGCACGACGCATGAGATTCAGGTGTCCCTCGTGAAAGTAGCCCATCGTGGGCACAAAGCCAACCGTTTTTCCATCCGCGCGAGCGAGTTTCATCCATGCCCGAACTTCACGAACGGTCTTCGCTACTTGCATCAGAACGCATGCTCCTCCGTCGGAAATTGTCCGGTTCGAACCTCCTCCGCATACCGCCGGAGCGCCTTTGTAATGGCTTCGCCAACATGCGCATAGCGCTTTGTGTGCTTGAACGGCTCTCCGGGAACCAGGCCAATCAGGTCATGCAGCACCTGAATCTGTCCGTCACAATACGGTCCGGCTCCGATGCCGATGGTGGGTATGGTAATTTGTTCGGTGATTTGCTTTGCCAGCGCCGCCGGAATCAGCTCCAGCACCACCGCGAACGCGCCCGCTTGCTCTACGATGTGTGCATCTTCTATCAGTCGCTTGGCGGCTTCATCGGTGCGCCCTTGTACACGATGCCCCCCAAAGGCGTGTACCGATTGGGGAGTCATGCCCAGGTGCGCCAGCACCGGTATGCCGATGCTTACCAGCCGGTGGATGGCTTCGGCGACCGGCTCACCGCCCTCCAGTTTTACCGCCTCCGCACCACCTTCCTGAATGAATCGTCCCGCATTGCGCACCGCATCTTCTACTGTAATCTGGTAGCTGAGATAGGGCATGTCCGCCACCAGCAAGGCGTGCGGTTTCGCGCGGGCACATGCCTTGGTGTGGTGCAGCATCTCTTCCATCGTCACCGGCAGCGTAGTGGGATAACCCAGCAGCACCATCCCCAGCGAGTCACCAACCAGAATCAGGTCCACGCCCGCCGCGTCCGCGAAGAGGGTCGTAGGGTAATCGTAGGCAGTGACCGCCACAATCTTCTCACCGTTCTTCTTCTGTCGAATAGCGGGCACGGTTATCTTCCTCTGTCTGTCCGGCATCACCATCACTCCCTTTCCTCTTGTGATTGTACACTCGAAACGGAGATAGCGCAAACGGTACAGGGAGCGAAAGGTTATCTGACGGAGGTTGGCGAAACATCTTCATAACACCAATTATCGACTGTTAAGGGCAACCACAAGGGTTGCCCCTACAAACATCCCCATTGTAGGGGCAGACCTTGTGTCTGCCCCCTGGATTCGCAATAAGGTGTGGAGGCAGGAGGATGATGCCTCGTGTCGTTCGTGTGCCTGCGCACTACTACCAGCAGTTCGATGCGGACTACACTCTGGACGTGCCTGCTGAGGGGTACGGTGGTTGGAAAACGGCGGAGATAGAGATAGACCTTGCTCGCACCGCTGTGGTGGTAATGCACGCATGGCATCCCCGCACGCAGGATGAGTTTCCGGGCTGGTATCGGGCGGTGGAGTATCTGCCGCGTTCGGCGCGGATTTGCCGTGAGGTGTTCCCCCGACTGTTGGGTGGTGTACGCGAGGTGGGGATGAAGGTGTTTCACGTGGTGGGTGGTGGTAATTATTATCAGCACCTGCCCGGATATCGGCGCACGCGCGAACTGGCTGGCGATTCGCCCCCACCACCGGAGCATATTGAAGCCGACCAGTATCTGGCAAGACTACAGCAGTTTCGCGCTGAAAACGTTTTTGTCGGGAAGCACAACGAAGCGGATGTGCGTCGTGCGTTTCAGGAACTACGCTTTGCTCCCGAAGCAGAACCGCAGGAAGATGAGGAAATCGCCGAAGATGGGCATCAGCTGTTTGCCCTCTGCAAACACTACAGCATCGGTCACCTGATTTACGCGGGCTTTGCTATCAACTGGTGCTTACTCCTTTCGCCGGGCGGCATGGCGGACATGTCACAGCGCGGGTTGATGTGCTCCGCTTTTCGGCAGGCGGTCACGGCAGTGGAAAACAGGGAGACCGCCCGACAGGAGCTGTGCAAGCAGGTAGCATTGTGGCGTGTGGCACTGGCGTTTGGCTTCGTGTTCGATGTAGATGAGTTTCTGCAAAGCCTACTGTTATCACAGGGGGCAACCACGGAAAGGAGCAGAGGGCAATATGAGTGACGAGATTGCTGTGCGCGGTGTCTCCTGCGGTATTCATCGCGAGGGTGAGACCCAGAGTCTGCTGAATCGACGCACGCAACAGCTAGAGGCACTCATCCATTTCAGCAGTCGGTTCGTAGAGGTGCAGACGGAAGAAGAGGTTGTATGCGTGCTGCGCGAGCTGATGCGCCAAACGCTGGATTTCGAATACGTCGCCGTGTACCTGCGCAGGCAGAACGGTCTCATTGAGAAAGCGCAGATGGTCGGGGACAGGGTAGTATGGGAGAGCATGGAGCTGGAGCTGGTGGAGGATGTCACGCGCCTGCGAGATGTGTTGCTGGGACGCATTCCGCACTTTGTGTCGCAGGACGCGCTGAGAGATGTTTCGGATATCGAGCGAGACCTCTGGGTACGCCTTCTCGGCAGCACAGACAGGGTTTTTAGTAACGCAGTGGTGCCCATTCGTGGGCGCACACAGGTGCTGGGTGCGCTGGCGGTAGACCGTCGCGACACAGGCGAGCCGATTACCGATAGCGAACTGTCCATGCTGCTAACCATCGGACGGTACACCGGACTGGCGCTGGATAACGTGCGGCTGATGCAGGATCTGCGCGTGGCGGAAGAGAGGTTGCGCCATCTGGTGCAAAACCTGCCGGTCACGGTGTGGGAGCTAAAAGGGCGCGCTCCCGTCGTTCGCGGCGTTACCACCGACATTGCGGAGACGGACCCGGTTGTGGAAGCCAATCGCAGTGAACTGCATGAGGTATTTACTAATCTTGTCATCAACGCTTGTGATGCCATGCCGCACGGAGGCACAATCACCCTGACACTGCGCGAGCAGAACGGACACGCACTCGTCGATGTTGCGGATACCGGCGTTGGCATGACGCCGGAGGTACGGGAGCACTGCTTCGACGCCTTCTTCACCACCAAAGGCGAGGGAGGCAGCGGGTTAGGGCTACCGGTACGCCGCGCTGTGCTACGCACTGCCTTAACCCAGCTCGTATGCCGGTAGGGGGGCAATGCGCAATTTCTGGCGAGCAGAGGTGTCGGAATCCATCGGGGTTGTCGAAAGACGGTGGGACGCCGGATTGCTCGCCTTATGTTTGGGCGTCATCGGGATACTATATGCTTACAACCACCAGCCGTACAGCCTCGCGAGTTGGTTGGCCCCTTCCGCTCAGCGCATTTACCGCTCCCATGAAGAGTATCTGCTGGTCAACTGTTTGGCTCTGCTGTTGCCGCTGGCGGTTCTGCTATCAGCGGGTGGGAACCTGTGCTTGTACAACGTGGGCAAGGGAAACCGATGGGGATGGGTGGTGGCTGGCGTGTGTTATCTGCTGATGTTGCCGTTGCTCTGGTGGGCGTCGGCACGTCCCGATTTTCAGCATACCTACCCGCTGTATCGCCCGGCGCGCGTGTCCCTGTACGCTTTGCTGTACCACGAACTGACCTACACCTTCTACCTGTGGTGCTGGGAGATGTTCTTTCGCGGAGTGCTGACCGGCATCTGCTGGCGGTGGTTGGGATGGTGGGGGGTCGCTCTGCAATCGCTGGCTTTCGCACTGTTGCACATCGGCAAACCTTTGCCGGAGGTGGCAGGGTCGTTCGTGGCGGGCATGGTGCTGGGGGGCATTGCCGTCCGCGCCCGCTCCTTCGTGCCAGGTTTTGTGTGCCATGCGCTGGTATCAGCAACGATGGATGTCTTCGTGCTGATACGTCTGTAGCATATTCTCAATCACGGAGGTGTCTCTAACGAAGGGGCGGTCACTGGTGGCACGGTAATGATGGTGACTGCACTTGCTCCGTTTCTCTCGTGACGCCCTGTTCGTAGTAACGCACTTCAGTGCGCAGTCGGTGGAATATTACGTACCTTCCATCACCTTCTCCACTTCCGTCAACAGGGCGGTATATCCCTGAATCATCCGCCCCTTCTCACCGACGAAGAGAAAATAGGTAGGTGTGGAGGTAATCCCCAGGCGCTTTCCTGTGCTCAGGTCTTCCACAACCGCCTGCATGACCTCTCTACTCTTCATGTCCTTGCGAAACTGTTCCATGTTCAAGCCCAGCGAGCGTGCAAACTCCTCGAGTCGCTTACTGTTCGCGTCCTGCTCGTTGAAAATGAGATCCTGCATCTCCCAGAACTTGCCCTGCCGGTGCGCCGCTTCCGCCGCCTGCGCGTACAGCATCGCCCGTTCATGGATGTCCAGCGGGTAGTGCCGATAGACCAGCCGGATCTTGCCATCATATTTGAGCAGGAGTTGTTCCACTGCCTCGCTGCCTCGACGGCAGGAAGGGCACTGCAGGTCGCTAAACTCGATAATCACCACGTGGGCATTCGGATTCCCCTTCTCGGGTCTGCCCGGCGCCAGCACATCATTGAGCTTAATCTCTGTCTCCCTGACCGGGGGTGGTTGTGGGGGGCGAGTATAGTAGTTCAGGGCAGCCAATCCCGCGCCCACAATCAGAACAAGCCCCAGCATGATCAGCAGAAAACGTGTCTCTGATTTCATGTTCCCTCTAAGCCTCAGATGGTATGGTTAATACCTGCGGCTGACGCCACGCCAGCACGCTGAGCACAAACAACGCCGTGGCGATTATAGCAGAAGCCACACACCACTGGCAAATCGCATGGATGACGAACAGCTCCAGATAGGTGAGATACACCGAGACGAGAAAACCGATTGCGCCCCACAGTAACAGCAAATGCGCCAGCAACCTCTGCTGTTCGGCCGGTACGGAGGGGCGTATCGCGCACAGCAACGCAAACGACAGGTAGAACAGCGTTCCGTATGCCGCTACGGGTACACCAAACAGGCGAGATGTAGGATGCTGCGCTACCTGGTCACAACCGGCGTTCGTGCAGGGGATCTCTGCGTTCTGCACATGCCAGTACCACAACAGCCCCGCTACCACCAGACCGGCTACTGCAAGCACGAACATCACCCGATTGAGCGTGACAGCGCTCATGCTCCTCCCTCTACGCACTACTCGTCTGACGAAAGCTGCCCGCTGCCCCATCCGGAAGCGTAGTTGGGCGGTTCTTTCACAATCCAGATGTCGTGCGGGTGGCTTTCGCGTAATCCCGCATTAGTAATACGGATGAATCGCGCGTTCTGTTGCAGCTCCTCGAGCGTTCGTGCTCCCAGATAGCCCATACCGGAGCGTACCCCTCCCACCAGCTGGTAAATGGTCTCCGAAACGGGTCCCTTGTAGGGCACGCGCCCTTCCACACCCTCCGGCACGAAGCGGTCGGCGCGTTGCTGGTAGTAGCGGTCGCTGCTGCCCTCCTGCATCGCGCCGATGGAACCCATGCCGCGATAATCCTTGTACGCCCGCCCCTGGTAGAGCACCACCTCGCCGGGCGCTTCCTCCGTTCCCGCCAGCAGGTTACCCACCATCACGCACGAGGCTCCCGCCGCCAGCGCTTTGGTGATGTCGCCAGACCAGCGAATGCCTCCATCCGCAATGGTGGGGATATCGTACTTAGCCGCCTCCTCCGCACAGTCCATAATAGCGGTCAGTTGCGGCACACCCACCCCTGCTACCACGCGCGTGGTGCATATCGACCCTGCACCGATGCCCACACGGATGCAGTCTGCCCCCGCCTCAATCAGCGCGCGGGTACCCTCTTTGGTCGCCACGTTGCCTGCAATCACCGGCAGGTTGGGAAACGCCCGCTTAATGGCTTTCACCGCATTGATGACGCCCGCAGAATGCCCGTGTGCGGAGTCCACCACCACGAAGTCCACACCCGCATCCACCAGTGCGCTCACCCGTTCCAGCGTCTGGCGCAGGGGTCCCACCGCCGCACCGACGCGCAGTCGCCCCTTGCTATCTTTTGTCGCCTGAGGATACTGGCGGATTTTGAGGATGTCCTTGATGGTAATCAATCCGCGCAGGTGGAAGTGCTCGTCCACAATAGGCAGTTTCTCGATGCGGTGTTCCTGCAGTATCTCCTGCGCCTGTTCCAGGGTGGTTCCGACAGGGGCGGTAATCAGCCCTTCTTTTGTCATCACCTCTTCGATGCGCCGGTCGAAGTTCTGCTCGAAACGGATGTCGCGGTTGGTGAGGATACCCACCAGCACGCCGTCCTCATTGGTGATGGGTACGCCGGAGATGTGGTATCGCTCCATGATGGCGAGCGCGTCGCGGATGGTGTTGTGGGGGTTGAGCGAGATAGGGTGGATGATAATACCGTGTTCCGACCGTTTGACCTTATCGACCTCCTCCGCCTGCCGCTCGATGCTCATGTTGCGGTGTATCACTCCGACCCCGCCCTCTCGCGCGACGGCGATGGCCATGCGTGCCTCGGTCACGGTGTCCATGGGCGAGCTCACAATGGGCACGCGCAGGGTGATGTCCGCCACCAGGCGCGTAGAAGTGTCCACGAGGTCAGGGGTGATCTCCGTGCCGCGTGGCTCCAGCAACACGTCGTCGAAACTGAGTCCCTCGCGTATGTGATGTGCCATCGGTTTGCTCCTGCGGGCTTTCTTTTTAGTATACCAAATTGGGCAGGAGATTGGTAGGATGGGCACATCACGCGCTGCGCCGCACGCGGGTTGCCACCTCGCCCAGCAGGGTGAAGACCGTGGTACCCTGCGCTCCCAGCGAAATCGCCTGACGGAGGTGCTCTTCCGCGCGGTGGAAATCGCCGTCAATCACATACAATTCGCCCAGTCGTACGTGATACGCGCTCTCGCGCGGGTCCAGGCGGGTAAGCGTCTCGAGGGCGCGGATTTCGCGGTCCACCATGCCGTGGTCCTTGGTAAACTCGGCGAGTTCTTTCCACACCTCGATGTTCTCGGGCTCAATGGTGACTGCACGTTCATACAGCTTGACGGCGGCGAGCACATCGTGGTCGGTCAGGTGCTTCATCTGGGCGGCCATCCGGAGGGCGTGCACGTTGTTGTTGTCGATGTTGTCCAGCACGTGCTCGAACACCGTGAGGGCGGCGGGATAAACCTCTAACCGAGCCAGCGTGTCGCCCAGAAGCAGGTTCGCCTCCAGATGCAACGGCTGTAGTGCGACCGCTGCCTGCAATGCCTGCAATGCGCCGTTCAGGTCATTGGTATACTCCAGCAGGAGCTTGCCGGTCATCAGCTGCGCTTCGAAATCGTCCGGGGCGATTTGCGCTGCCAGTTGATAGTAGGTGAGGGCGTTCTTCGTTTCGCGACGACGCAGGTACTCGGCTGCAATCCATTTACGCACCTGTGCGTTCTGCGGTTGTTCCTCTGCCAGACGCTTCCACAGCTGCAGAGCCAGTTCAGGCGGACGCTTCTCTTTCGCATACAACGCCGCCACGCTCTCGCACATACCAGGCCACTCTTTGCGAGCGTGCAGTACCTTCTGGTAGATGTGGGTGGCTTCGTGATGGGTCATACTGTTCTGCGCGTACGCCTTCGCCAGAGCAACCAGTATCTCCATATCGTCCGGGTAGTTTTTGTGGGCGACCGCATATACCTTCATCGCTCTTTGCGAGTAGTCCTCAGCCGCCGCCAGCGCCCTGGCGTAGGCGTAAGCGACCACCGCATCCGACGGGTCATGCTCGAACGCTCTGGCGTAGAGGCTGATCGCGCTTTTCGTTTGCGCTCCGCGCTGTGCCAGACAGTGTGCCATGGCGGATTGAACGTCCTTGATGCTACCGCCTATCTCCTCTAGCACGGGGGCAAGCGTTTTTTCGCTTTTCAGCGTCTTGCTGTAGACCTCTTCCGCCTGCTCATCGTACACCTTGTTATGCGCCAGCGCAAGAGCCAGCGCGGACAGAATCTGCGTATCGTCAGGCTTCAGGGCGATCGCCTCGCGATACACGGGCAGGGCGTTTTCGTCGGTGCAGTGCATCAGCGCGTAACATTTCGCCAGAGCGGTCACGTAGCGGGGGCGTTCCTCCGCCCCTGTCGCTACTGCCGCGCGGAGTACCTCCGCTTCCCATGGCTTGCCCTGCAGATGTTCCGCTACATAATCTGCGAGGAAGCGCGTGTTGACGGTATCGCGCGGCGAATGCTTGAAGAAGGCGTAGTAAACCTTCAACGCCTGCGGGTCGGTGCGAGGTGGATAGGCGCGCGCCAGATAGGTTAACCAGCCGGATTGGTTGGGGTTTGCAGCGTAGGCACGGGCGACCACGTCAACGCATTCCGGGGTGATGTTGCCCTCGCGTACGATGATGTTCGCCAGGTCCTCCAGCAGTTTGGAGCGCGACAGGTTGAAGCGGTTCCAGAGGGGATGCTCTTTCCACTCCTCGCGAACCACCCGCACCCACACGGGAACCATCTGCTCATCTTGCGGGAGCCACCCCTGCTTGTACGCCGCCGCCAGCAGAAAAGCCGGACCGGGGTCATCAGGTTGTACCGCAAAACGCCTTCGGTATATTGCCACCCGCCCTGTGGAGAACACGCCAGCGTTTACGTCCGCCTCCACCAAACACCGTTCCAGCCGGGTTCGGCTGATGTCATCCAGACCATTACACTTCAGGGCAGCGAGGTAGAAGGCGAAAGCCGTTCGGCTAGTGCGCGGAGGGTCTTCCAGCGACCATTTTCGCGCCAGCGCCACTACCACCTTACGATATGCCACCGATGCGCTGGCTATAGTGCCTGCAAAGATTCCTGCCACAGCGGCAAGAGGGTGAACCGGAAAGAGCACTGCCGCGCCAACCGCTGCGCCGATGCCCCCAAATGCCCACTGCACGTGACGAATAACACGCTCCTCCTGATGCGTCGAAGCCGCCCGTAAAGCCATCGTGCCACAACGTCCTTTCCATCCAGTGTATCTTTCCAGAGGGTTATTCCACAAAATTGCGGGTTTTCGAGAAGGGAATCTATCCTGCGGATTGAAGCGGCTGGTCTGGGGCAAAGATGCAGAGGTTCAGCAAGTATTCACTTGTTTTTGCGCGGTCGGGGGACAATGGCGTTCTTATCATCTTCAATTTGCCAACATCCTTCGGGCATGTTATAATGATACACACGCTAGATAAAATGAGCCGAACAGCAAAGAAAGCGTACCTTTTGCAAGCGGTGCAGCGTCAATAAAGACAAAGGAGGTTTCCCCATGAACCGGCGCGAGATGTTGCAGTGGTTGGGATTGGCTGGTATGGCGGTGATTGCCGGTTGTTCAACACAAGGAGGCGGGCGGTCCGGTGCCTCTCAGAAGCCGCTGAGCGCCGAAAAAGCGGAACACCTCAAGAAGGTGCAAAGCACCGTAGCGGTCGCCTCACGAGGTAGCGCGAGGGAGATGGTAGAGCGCGCTTTACGCCCATTGGGAGGTATCGAGAAGTTCGTGCGCCCGGGCGACACGGTGGTGCTGAAGCCAAACGCGGCATGGTTGCGCACCCCCGAGCAGGCTGCGAACACCAACCCCGAAGTGGTGGCGGCGGTGATCGAACTGTGCAAGAAGGCTGGCGCGAAGCGCATCCTGATTGTGGAACACACCTGCGACAACCCGGCTACCGCCTGCTTTGAGATGAGCGGTATCCGCAGGGCGGCGGAGGCAGGAGGGGCGGTCATCGTCAACGCCAACGCCGAGGGGCTGTATCGCCCCGTAAACATCACAGGGGCGAAAGTGCTCCAGCAGACGCAGGTAGCGCGAGATGTGCTGGAGGCAGACTGCTTCATCAACCTGCCCGTCGCCAAGGACCACAGCGCCACCCGCGTCACGCTGGGGTTGAAGAACCTGATGGGCATTGTGTGGAACCGCCAGGAATGGCATACGCTTGGTGTGCACGAGTGCATTGGCGATTTTGCGCTGGCGGTGAAGCCGCATTTAACCATCGTCGACGCCACCCGTATTCTGGTTACCAAAGGACCCAAGGGACCCGGCGAGGTGGCACACCCCAACCAGATTATCGCGGCGGTAGACCCGGTAGCGGCGGATGCCTTCGCCACCACCCTGTTCGGCTTGAAGCCGAACGACATCGGCTATATCATGCACGCACACCGGCTGGGTGTGGGCGAAGCACGCCTGAACCGCCTGAATATCACGAGGGTGTAGCCGATGAGCACGGTCACAGAGGCGCGCAAGCGGTTCAAGGCGGCGGGGAGGGTACCTCCGCGCTTCTGGCGAATGCAAAACGCCCGTCGCATCGTGCAGGTGCTCTTCCTTGCGCTGTTCGTGGTGCTGCTGGCGTTTACCGTATATCCCCTACGCTCGCCGATTCCGGTGGACTTCTTCTTCCGCGCCGACCCGCTGGCTGTGCTCAGCACCTTCATCGCCTCGCGTGAGGTGATTGGCGCGCTGATTCCACTGGCGGCGGTCACGCTTGCGCTGACTCTGGTGCTGGGCAGATTCTTCTGTGGCTGGTTCTGTCCGATGGGAACCGTCATAGACCTGTCCGACCGCTTTCTGGTACGGAGAACCCGACGTGCCGCGGGAGCGAAGGGTTTCCCACAGGTCAAGTACTATATCCTCGCAGCGGTGCTGGTCTCCGCGCTGTTCTCGGTGCAGGTCACCTACTTCTTTGACCCGTTCGCCATCCTCACGCGCACGGTGGTATGGGTGCTGTTCGCGCCGATCGCTCTGCTGGGGCGAGTGGTGACCAGCTCGCCATGGGTGGCGGACTGGGCGCCCTCGCTGACGCAGGTAGCCTTTATTCCCGAAACCCAGCCGCACTACCGGATGAACCTGCTGGCGGCGATATTCTGTGCGGGCATTCTCGCGCTTGGGCTGGTGAGCCGACGCTTCTGGTGTCGTAACTTGTGCCCGCTGGGCGCATTGCTGGCGTTCTTCTCGGGCTGGGGCATCGTGCGACGGCAAACGCAGTCGGATAAGTGTATCGAGTGCCATCGTTGCGACCGCGAGTGCAAGATGGGCGCAATCCTGCCCGATTCGCACCGCTATCTGGCGAGGGAGTGCATCTACTGCTATAACTGCGTATCGGTGTGTGCGCCCGGGGCAACCTCTTTCCCCATCACTCTGCGGCGCGAGGGTTTCGAAACGGTGACCGACCTCAACCGCCGTCGGCTGCTTGGCTTTGCTGCGCTGGGTGCACTGTGGGCAGGGATTAGCGCAGGCGACATCGGCGCGAAAAAGGTGGGCAACTCGCCGATCAAGGCGTCCAGTGCCTTCCGCATCCGCCCGCCCGGAAGCCTACCCGAAGAACAGTTCCTGCAGAAGTGCGTGCGGTGCAGTCTGTGCATGAAGGTATGCCCCACCAACGGCTTACAGCCTGCGCTCACCGAGGCGGGCATCGAGGGCTTCTGGACGCCTGTGCTGATTCCGCGCATCGGGCATTGCGCTCAGCACTGCACAGCCTGCGGTGATGTGTGTCCCACCGATGCCATCCAGCCCTTCACCGCGGCGGAGAAGAAGTACCTCTTCATCGGAAGAGCGTATATAGACAGGAGCTCGTGCATCGTGTGGGCGCAGGATAAGAAATGCCTCGTGTGCGACGAGCACTGTTCGTATCGGGCACTGCACTGGAAGGTGGTGGACGGCTTGCGACGCCCGTTCGTAAACGAATATCTGTGTACGGGCTGTGGAGAATGCGAAGCGAAGTGCCCGGTGCAGCCGATAGCGGCGATTCGCGTCACCACCCTGGGCGACCTGCGCCACCTAACGCGCGAGGCGCAAAAGCGATTCTACGAACGACATCTGGAAAAAGAGGAGTGAAGCACCATGCCATCGAGAAGAGAGTTCCTGAAAGAGCTGATGATGACGGGGGCGGGGCTGTACACCCCCGCCGCGGTGTTCGCTGTGTTGCTACAAGATAAAAGGAACCCGCAGAGCACAGTAGTAGAGGTCAAAAACCCTAACGTGCAAACCGAAGCGCATCGGGTACGCCCGGAAATAGCGCAGGCGATGGTCTTCGAAGCGGTGCGACGGTTGAGCGGGGAGAGGAGCGACCGGGAAGCATGGAAACGCTACTTCAGCCCGGAGGATGTGGTGGGCATTAAGGTCAACTGCCTGTTCGGGCGAGGGGCGTCCACCCATCCCGAGGTGGTGATGGCGATTGTGGAGGGGCTGAAGCTGGCGGGTGTGAAGCCGGAAAATATCATCATCTGGGACCGAAGCGACGCGGACCTGGCGAAAGCCGGGTTCACCTTGAATCGCGAGGGACCGGGCGTCAAGTGCTACGGAACGAACGGCGACTACGAGCCCGCGCCCACCCGACACGGCTCCTTTAACGGACGCCTAAGCAGGATCCTCACCGAACGCATCACCGCGCTGGTGAACGCGCCCATCCTGAAAGACCACAGCATCGCAGGCATTACCAACGCCTGCAAGAACCACTATGGCTCGTTCGATAACCCGGGCGCCCATCACGGCAATAACTGCGACCCCTATCTGGCTGACCTGAACGCGCTGCCCGCCATCCGCCAGAAGACACGCCTGATTGTGTGCGATGCCATTCGCCCGATAGCAGACGGAGGTCCGGGTCTGCGCGGAGACGCGGCATGGGATTACCACGCCATCCTCGCCTCCACCGACCCCATCGCCATCGACACCGTCGGCTGGCAGATTATCGAGGCGAGGCGCAAAGAGCTGGGCTTGCCGCCACTGGCGCAGGTGGGGCGACCGGTGCGCTACCTGCAGACCGCCGCACAGATGGGCATCGGCACGAACGACCCGAACAAAATCAAACTGGTGCGGGTGGGGTAAAAAGTTACAGGGCGCGTTTCACCGTATCTTCCAGCGTCTGGATGGTGTTCTGCGGGTCGTAGCCCTCCATCCGTCGCAGGATGTTGCCCTCTTTGTCGATGATGAACAGCGTAGGCAGGCTCTTAATCTGGTACGCGCTCTTGGCGGTGGCGTCACCGTCAACGGCGATGGGGTAATTGACCCCCATCTCCCTGACGAACTGTTCTATCTCTGCACGACTGGTGACGTCTACCGCCACGCCGATGACCACCACGTCCTGTTCGCGGTGGCGATTGTGAAACTGTATCATCTTGGGCATGGTGAACCGGCAGGGGGCGCACCATGTCGCCCAGAAGTCCAGCACCACCACTTTACCCCGGTAATCCGCCAGCGATTTGGTTTCGCCGTTGAGCAGATTCAAGGTGACATTGGGAGCGGTGTCTCCCTCTCCCATCTGCTTCGGGGGCTGGAACGCATAAATCACCAGCGCCGCTATCAACACAGTCAGCACATAGATGACCGCTCTTCGCATCACGCCTCCCTGTTCACAGTTTCATGTCGCTGCTATGTGCGGGCAAGAACTGCACGGTGGGGTCTATCCACCGCACCGCCGCATCCACCTCCAGCCGTTGCTCCTCCATCGTACACCTCGCGCTGTGTCACGAGGTATCCCTGCCCTTCCTATAATGTCACTCAACGGATCGAACCGCTTCGTCGCCTTCGATCCAGTAAGTGCCGTCAGGGCAAACCTCTTTTTTCCAGATAGGAACCCGTTCTTTCAAGGTATCGATGCACCAGCGACAGGCTTCGAACGCCTGCTCCCGATGCGGTGTCGCAACGGCGATAAGGACGCTCGTTTCGCCTACGTCCATTCTGCCCAGCCGGTGCACCATCGCCACCCGGGCACCCCACCGTTGCGCTGCCTCCTCTGCGATGCGCTGCATCTGCTTCAACGCCATCGGCTCGTACGCCTCATATTCGAGATAGCGCACCTCGCGTCCCCGAGAGTGATTGCGCACTACTCCGGCAAATAGGACCACCGCTCCGCACTCGGGCGCCGCGACCGCTTCCCGAACCGCAACCTCGTCAATCGGCTCCCGCGTGAGATGGCAGAGCACTACCGGTGCAGATATCGCCATTTCAAGTCTCCTCTTCAGGTCACTCCTTATCTACGCAGAAAGCCCTTGCCGCTGTTCCTCTCACTGCGATAGCGGCAGCCGGCGGAAACGCGCTAGCCTCAGCAGGTGCTCTGCAATAGTCTCATCGCCCGCTCCCAGCTGCAGGGTAATCTCCTCCTCTTCCACCTCCAGCCATCGGCTTTCGTCCAGCTCCTGGTACGCTTGCCGCAACCGCTTCTGGAATCCGGCAAAGCTCTCGTTAGGCGTGCTCAGCCACATATCCTCCAGCCGAACGTAGCCTTCGAGCTGCAGGGATGCGCCATCGTAGCCCCAACAGCGACGCGAGGTGCGCTTCCCCTGTAGCCAAACCGGTGCGTTCACCGGCAGATCGAAGTTGCCTCCCCAGCGCGCTCTGTGCAACTGCAACTCAGCAAGCGTCTCCATGACCGCAGGCGATGCAGGCAGGGTAAGGCGTTGTCCTGCGAGCACCTGCGTCTGCTGCGCCACAGGCAGAAACGAAAGCAGCCGAACCAGCAGCCGCCCGTCCCCTTCTGTCGCTTCAAACATGAGGTCCCAAAACACAGACCGCGCAGGCGATTGCCTTACAGTCCATGCCCTCATATCACTGCACCACTGGCTGAACTCCTCTCGCTGGTAGTGGCTCAGTGTGGCGTCTATTTCCCTGATGGTGTCTAAGGTCAAACCAAAAGCATGGTTGCTGCCCAGCCACCGGTCCAGCAGAGGTTGCGGTATGTCGCTCAGGCGGTCTAAAGCGGGGTACCTCGACCGAAACAGCAACAGGTCGCCAGCGCGTGTCACCCGATAGTAAGGGAACAGAACCTGTAGCGCTTGCTCGGCGGTTTGCCCCACTGGAACCATCACCATGGACATGCCCAGCGGGTAATATTCGGCAACCACCTGCACGGGCGCCATCTGAGCCAGCCGACATAGCCTCTGCGGAACGCTTAGCCCTTGTGACGGCAGGGTTTCACCGGGCAGGCTGCGTTTACGCTCCTGCGGGCTGAGCAACCTGTCAAGGGCGTTATCCTCCTGCTCAATAGCGGTGGAGGCACCGTAGTCCAGTATATTCAGTTCGATACGCGTGGTATGCGTACGCTCTTCGCTACGGGTGAGCACCATACCCTCCAGCAAGCCCAGCGTGGGGTGAAACACCCACACAACACCCAACAAACGCTGGGAGATTTGCTGCGGTTGGAGCGCGGCGTCTGGGGACTCCCTCACATACACGGTGGTGTTCTCCGGGGCGAGGATTTGCCGTTGAGCGGGCGTGAACCGCTCTGCGGGCAGGTAGACAGGATACTTGAGGAACAAGCGCAACATCTCCTGCTCGCCCAGCGGGCTGAGTGCGGGGAGCAGATGGGGCATCTGCATCAGTTCGTGCACGCACCAGTCTATTGCCTGTTGCCGGGTGATGGGGAAGGAGATGTTCGGTAGCGGGGGGTGTGCCCCTCGCTGCTGGAGACTCTGGGCACGAGGAATCGCCTGCATCAGCACGTCGCGCAGGCGCAGGGCACGTCCCTGAAAAAGGTCTTCCTGCCTCTCCTTTTGGGCAGGGGACTGGTACAGCTCGTAGCCGGGCGGTTTGTCCTTGCCGGTAGAATAAGCCCGCCAGGACAGGTCAAAGGCGTACGCGATGCCAGCCAGCACGTCTGCCAGTGAGGTCTCCTTGACGCACAGCACCGCTCGCCACTCGGCGCACTCGCGTGACACGCGCAGGGAGACGCCCGAGACCTGGCTCAACTGTTTCAGGGTATCGCGCAACGGTCTGCCCAGCACCTCTACCGTCATGCGCTTCGCCAGTCTCCCGTCGCCTCGCCACGTCGCGATACGGTACGGCGCCAGTGGGTCCGCTGGTTGCTGGGCAAGTGCCAGCGCAGTGCCTAAGCCAACAAGAGCCAAACAAAGCGATATTTTCATACAGCACCTCCGTAGTACTTCACCACACGTGATTATTTGGACGTTGAACAGAGTAGTTCCGCGTGCCTGTTACTCTGCAAGGACGCAAGGAAGCACGCTTAACGGACTACTTATAGTCCGCATCCTCTGGGCGCCAGATGGTGTCGCGCACGGTGAGGTACAGCGTCCTCGCCGCGTCGGCACGGGTGATGGGTCCCTCCGGGAAGAAGCGAGTGCCCTCCTGCTCAAAAGCGTCTACACCGTCCCATAGTATAGAGGTAATATGATGTTTGCGCAAGGTTTCCACCGCGACGGCGTACGGGGAATCGAGCGGCACATCTGTATAGCTGGGCTTCTCAGGAGCAACGGGTGTCCATCGCCCCAGTTTGGTCATCACGCCAACCAGCCACTGCGCGAACAGCCCGCGCGAAACGGGAGCATCGGGGCGGAACAGCGTCTCCTCCGGCTTCACAATGCCCGCCGCCACCAGCCCCTCCACCGCCTGTCGCGCAGGGTGGTCTTCGGGCAGGTCGGTATAGGGCAAAGCCGGTCGAGCGATGTTCGCGGGGAAAGCTCCCTGCTTCAACCGGTACCACAGCCACCGTGCGGCGTCGGCGCGGGTGAGCATCTTGTCCGGCTCGAACCGCTCGTCCGGAAAGTATCCTCGCGCCGCCAGGTACTGGATGGCGCGAAAGCCGCGCGTCTCGGCGGTAATATCGGGGAACCAGTAGAGGTACACGCCGTTGCGCAACAGAATCTCCTGCACCAGCCGCGAGGGGATACGCTTCGGCTCGGTATCGTAGCGCAGCGCCAGCGCCGCCGCCGCGCCTGCAGCCTGTCCCATGTTCATGCGCACCGGTTCCATGCGCAGGGTTCCATACGCCACGTGCGTGGCGGAAACGGCTGTAGACACCAGCACGTTGCGTAACCGAAGAGGCAGCAGGACGCCAAACGGAACCTGATACCAGGGCGTATAGTTCACCAGCCAGAACTCCCCCTCGCCCAGGTCCGGCGAGCTCCAGTCGGTTTTGGGCTGTACGGCGTGCGAGTCCATCGGGTAGTCGCCGATGGCGATGGAGTCGGGGCGGAGGCGTTCACGTGCTTTCCACACGTCGCTCTCGTTCATCAGCACATACCCCATGATGCGCCGCGCCTCGCGCACATACAGCTGCGGAGGCACGTTGCCGTTATCGCGGTATTCATCCTCCGCCAGCCCGATGTTCTTCAGTCCCAGCTCGGTCTGTATATAGTACAGGTAACCCAGCGCGTGCCACTTGTAGCGTTCGGCAATCTGCTCGCGCCGCTTCCAGCCGGCAGTAGGGTAATCGTAGTTGATGCCGGGCAGGTTACTGCCCTGCGGATGCTGGTTGATTTCAAACTTGCCGCCCGGAAAACGCCCGTACAGGTATGCCCACGTCTTCTCCCAGGGCGGGGTGTGGACGTAGTTCTCCTTGTTGTAGAACGGCGGTTGGGGAATGGTTTTGTCCGCACCCGGTCCGTAGTCCTTTACCGCCAGCAGGATAGCGTAAGAGGGGATACGCTTGTCGCCTTTGCCGGTGCTGCCGGGCAGGATGCGGTCGTTGGCGCGATCATAGTAGATGTGTCCGGCGTGGGGTTCTTCGGGGGAACGCGGCTCGCGCCCGACGCGGAACGGCGCCCCTCCCCAAGCAGCGATATCGCCTTCGTGTGTGGCGTCGATGAAGAGGTCACCTTCAAAGGTTGCCTTGCGCCCGGTTAACAGGTCCTGCACCACCACCGCGCGTATTCGCCCGTTCTCTCGTAGCACTTTCACAGGGCGTACACGGAAGTAGACGTGGATATTGGGATGTTGTGCCACGATGCCTTTAATCAGCATGTTCGCCACGCGCGGTTCGTACGCCATGCCATTGCCCGTGCCGTAGTATTGCTGCACCGCGCGCCGAAACTCCTCGAACAAGCCGTTGGAGCGGGCGGGGTTACGCATGTCCGTCAGGCTGACACCGTTGCTAATCATGCCACCCAACCGGTTCGTCTGCTCCAGCAGGGCCACCGTGACGCCCTCGCGCGCTGCCGTTACCGCCGCCCCCACTCCTGAAGCGGTTCCACCGACTACCACCAGAGGGTAGTGGATTCGCTGCGGCAGGTCGCGGAAGGTGCGCTCGCTCACCTCTGCGGACGCTCTTTGTGTGCCGTCCGCCATCTGCGCAACCACCCGATACCGGTAGGTCTGAGCGGGCATCAGCGGTTCATCGTTGAACTGACGCACCTGAGCGGGCAGCGTAGCAACCGGCTGTCCATCCCGTACCACGATGTAAGATTGGATCTCACCTTCCGCAGGTGGAAGCCAGTAGATGTTAATCTGCGTGGGCGATTGCGCCAGCGCCTCCACAGCGGTGGGTTGTGCGGATGCAAGTATCGCCGTCGACATAATGAGCAGACACACCAGCAGGTAATCTCTCATCTCTTTCCCCCTTTCATCCAGCAACCTACTGACTCTTTTTCGATCTCCAACGGCGTTTTTCCTTATACCAGGAAGTGGTTGTAGATCATACGGCGTGTTGTGGAAGAATCCGTTCAGGGGAGGTTAGATGTTAAACATTATCTACCATTGCAGGC
>JBMFOT010000050.1:0-24633 GCA_049969495.1 Armatimonadota bacterium | reverse complement strand
CATGTTAAACAAAAGGTAATAATGTTACGGAACAAACAATTTTATGTAAAGCACGCTAACATACCAGTTTCTCAAAGGGAGGTTTGCAACCGTGTGACAGTCGGAGACCGTCACGGTGAGGGACTGTGAAGTATGGCTGGACATTTCTTGCTGAATCGACGCGTCCATTTGCTGCCAGCTAGTTTGCTGCTTGCGCTACTGACGTTGAACTCAGTCGTAGGGCAAGAGAGAGGCGTGCCCTCCGCTCTTGTCAGCGCGCTTCGGCAGAGAGAGCAGAGCTGTCTCCGATTGGAAACGGAGTGGGACTGGACAAGGGATGTACCTGGCGACCCCGCAGCCGTGCGCAGGTTGGAGCAAGACATCCAACGTGCCCTGCAATCTCACCCGCCTGGGGAGCGCGCTAAGGTAGAGCCAGATATTCGCCGCATGTATTCTGCTCTCGCTTACGGTTATCGCGAGCAGACGCGGTGGGTTCTGCGTGGATTGGGTGATAAGTATGCCTTTTGGGGCGACCTACCAGTAATTGGCAAACCTGAGGTACGTGCTCCCTACAGAGCAATAATATACCCCAATGGGGTGCTCGTAGATGGGCGCATCGTACAGCCTTTCGCGCAGTGGGTTTTGCATGAACCGGTATTGCTCATCATGATGACGGGAATGAACCCGCTTGAGTTGCTTCAGGATGTGCAAGTGAGCCCGATTGGGGATAGCCAACGATTGGTCATCGTACAGGGCAGGATGAGGGAGGTGGATGCACGATACTCTAACTACGCTTCTGATAAACCATTAAGAATCACTATTGACCTCAGCAAAGGAGGAGCAGTCACCGGAATTCAGTTTACCCGCCCAGAGGGTAGGAAAGGGGAGGTGGTGGTACGAGAATGGGAAAGATATCGTGGGTTGTGGCTACCCTCCAGTATTATATTAACGGGCGGAGCATGGGGGAGTAGTCAGCATCTAAGCCTTATCGGTGTACGTGATTCATCGCTGAAACCTCCTGAGTGGTTCAGGGAAAGAGCGCCCGTAACAGACACCCGATTGGTGACGCCTGGTGAGGAGGGGGTTACGTATCAGCTCTCTGAACGACTGCCATCGCTCCAGGAATTGGAGGCAATGAGAACCCGTGCTACTGATGGAAAAGGACCGCTCCGGTCGCCCTGGTGGCGCATCATCCCTCCCCTCTTACTCATCGCCATCGGTATCCTGTGGTACTGGCGGTTGAGGCGGGGGGGAGGGACGTAAAGCATAGAGACGGTGAAAGCATGGAGCCTCTTGCGGTGGTTGGTCGCCTGCTGGTTGCTGGTGGGATATACCTTGCCCAACACGCTCTGGCAGAGAGGGTCGGCGGAGGTTTTCATCCGTCCCGCTCTGATGGGCACGCCTCCTTTGACCGCCCTGCTGGTGAGTGCAGGGGTGTTTGTGGTGGTGTGGTGGACATTCTCCCGCGACGCACGTCTGGAACGTTGGGCGAGTCTGCTATGGTTGTTGCTGCTGGTACTGGCAAGCGGGTATCTGTTTGACCCGATGGGGCGCGGGTATACGGGGGTAGGCTACCTCCGGTGTGCGTGGATATTGTACCTGCTCGGCGCAGGAGTCTTGTGCGCACGCTTGCTGACGCCTGTGGAGCTAATGGCAATGGTGGTCACGCTGGCGGTGATGCAGGCGGGCTACGCGCTGACCTATTTTGCGATGGGGCAGAACCTGTTCCATACCCACCGGCTGGCGCGGGCGGGAGGCACATTTGGTACACCGGTGCATGTGTACACGATGATGTTGCTGGCATTGCCGATGTGTCTTGTATGGATGTATCGTGTGCGCTATCATAGGGTACGGATAGTGTGGGCAGCAGCGGCGGCGATCATGGTAGCCGCTTTATGGGTGACCTATTCGCGCTCAGCGTGGTTAGCGGTCAGTGTGGTGCTGCCGATGGTGGTGTATGCGCTGTGGGGGCGGAGACGTTTGGCGATAGCGCTGGGAGTGGCTTTGTGGATACTGCTCGGGGGTATGTACGCTTTGCGTTTGGAGAGCAGCCCCCAACTCGGCGACACCACCGCACAGGCGCGGGTAGACATCTGGCGCATGGGCTGGCAGACGTTCGTGCAGAACTGGCTGTGGGGTGTGGGGGTGGACAACGTACGCCTGCGCTATACCTCCACCTGGCGGGGCTACGCGGTCAGCACCTGGTACGGCGCACCGGAGAACCAGCTGCTGCTCTGGCTGTGCGAGCGCGGGATATGGGGTGGTCTCTTCGCCATAGCGCTGGTGGTAGCGTTCGTGCAAAGAGGGCGTCAGTGTCAGCCGATGTATCGTTGGGGATTAGGCGGTGCGTTGCTGGCGATAGGTGTGCTGGGTATGTTCCAATCGGTTTTCGGCAGGGTGGAGGAGGGTGTGGAAACGGTGCTGGTGAGTGCCATCTGGGCGTCAGCGATTCGAGAGGAGGCGACACACGATGCGTAGACAACGGGCGTTCTCCCTACCGGAGATGCTGATAGTGGTGGGCATCATCTGGTTGCTGGCGGCGTTGCTGTTTCCCGTGTTCAGCAGCGCGCGTCAGCGCAGTTACGAGACGGAATGCACGTCTCACCTGCGTCAAATCGGCATGGCGATACAGATGTATCTCAGCGATTACGATGACGAGTATCCCCTGCGTCTTTTCTCCCTGATGCCGGGATATGTATCACATCGAGGCGTTTTCTTATGTCGATTGGACGAGTTTGAGGGCAATGCGGAACCTGGTCGGTACTGGGTTTCGCCGGGAACTAGCTACTTCTATCTGGGCGATGTGGACTACGGCATCGACTACTTCCGCAGTATCGGTGAGTACGACCCTAACTTCCCCTCATGGGCGGTGTATATTCGCACCGTGCCTGCTTCCGAGGCGAAGGTAGTTTCAGACAGCTGGCATCGCTTTCCCGAGATGACTCTGCGCCTGTACGCAGATGGGCATGTCAAGATGGAGCCATCAAGTAAATAACCCCTCTCCCAAGGTGGGAGAGGGGTCGGGGCGAGGGTCACCTCCTTCCCTGCGTGACACCTGGCCAGTCGTCCGTGCGGAAGGGGGAGGCGGGAAGTCCCGCACGGTTGTACAGGTTGCATACTGGATTGTCCGCCCACGCATAGCGCACCGCTACTGGCTCCGGCACCTGCGGGCTGGATACCACCACCGTGTTCCCCTCAATGCGTGCCTCTGCCCACACGAACCTGCGGTCTGCGCCGGCGATGGCGAAACCTCTGAGCGGCTCGCCGTTGGGGGTGGTCAATCCGCCGTTTACGTGCTTAAAGTACAGGCGAATGGCATTCCCTTCGCGCTTCATGCGTTCGTAAAGGGGGCCGGAATACACCACCTTCTTGCCGTAGGCGATTGCCAGCGCGTTCAGGGCGAGACGCTTGCCCACGTCCTGCTTGTTACGCGGGTGGATGTCGTTCGCGTCGCCGATGTCGATGGCTACCGCCATCCCCGTTTTGGGCAGGGCGAGGGCCATCGTCTGCGCCTCACGCAGCTCCGCCCATGCGCTCTCGCCCGGCTCAGGCTTGACCGCCATGAAGTTCGCCAGCTGCACAAAGAGGAAGGGGAAGTCGCCCTGCGCCCACGCCTCGCGCCAGTCCTGAATCATGGCGGGGAACAGGGTACGGTACTCGTAGGCTCTGCCTGCGTTCGACTCGCCTTGATACCAGATAACACCCTGCAGCGCGTAGGGCACGATAGGCGCGATCATGGCGTTAAACAGCCCTGAGGGCTTCCAGGGATTAGTGCGCGGGTCCTGTGGTTGGTCGGGCTTCTTCGGTTCGGGTTTTCCTTCGGCGCGTGCCTGTGCCGCCGCCTTCTCCCACGCCGCTAACTGTTTCTGGTAGTTCTCCAGCACCTGCGGGTAGTTCGCTTCGGCGCGTTGCCAGTTCTCCAGCAGGTAGCGCAGAGAGGGATTCGCCATCAGTGTGGGCTTGCTTGTCCACGACTCGGCGGGCGTGCCTCCCCATGCGGACTGAATCATACCCACCGGCACCTTTAGCGTGCGATGCAGTTCACGGATGAAGAAATACCCCACCGCCGAGAAGCTGCGCACCGTCTCTGGCGTGCAAGGTTGCCATGCACCGCCATTCAGGTCTTTCAGAGGTTGGTCGGAAACCGCTTTAGGCACCGTGAAAAGGCGAATCTGCGGATAGTTTGCCTGCGCTATCTCCTGCTCGGCGTTGTTGGATAGCGCCACGGGCCACTCCATGTTGGATTGCCCCGAGCATATCCAGACCTCGCCCACCAACACGTCATCGAGCACTATGGTGTTGTTGCCGCGCACGGTCATCTGGAAAGGACCACCTGCGGGCATCGGCTTCAGTGTAACGCGCCATTCGCCGTTGTCGTTGGCAACGGTACTGACCTTCTGCCCGCGAAACTCCACCGTTACCTTTTCACCTGGATCCGCAGTACCCCAGACGGGAACCAGCTTGCGTTGTTGCAGCACCGCATGGTCGCTGAAGATGCGTGCAAGGCGTACGTCTGCGACTGCGCTGACTGCAAGAAGCATCCAGCACCCCACAGCATATATCCAGACACCTCGGTAGCGCATGTTAACCTCCTCTATCGAATGTTGATTTGCACTTCTGCTTCGCCCTGTAACTGCAATATTAGGTTACCGCCCTCCTGCAGATACCCATGCGGGCTGGTCATAGAGAGCGGTTGTCCGTTGACGCTCACTTGCGGCTGCTTTGTCAGCCCATTGATCAGCACGTAGTACGGTCTATCTATCCAGCTTTTAACGCGAAGCCTACATAAATTCTTCTGGTCGGCAAGCACCGTGATTGTGCCCGGCGCGTGGATGATGCATCCGCTACGGCGAAGCACTCGATAATCGTAAACCGCCGACAGATTATACAGACGAACGGCGTTCGCCTGCACAGTGCCCGGGTTAATCGCCGGACCGTCGCTACGTTGTTCGCGCAGGTGGTAGAAGTCAGGCAGACACCCTTGTCTTTCGGCATCGTCCTGTTTCCACGTGTGTTGTATGCCTGCGGCGGTGATGCCGTCGGCGATGTGTTTCCAGTGTGCTTTGGGTTCCAGACGTGCCAGCCAGTAAAGGGCATCTGCATACACCAGTCCGCACCACTGTACCGGCTGACCAAACCATACGGGCGCATGCCAGTTGGTAGCTCCTAACACAGCGATAGTGCTGTACGGTCCCACCGGCTGTCCCGTGGGGTTGATGAGATAGGGGAAAGGCACGCCCGTCCATGCCCAGTAACGCGCCCGACGCAGGAACTCCGGGTTACCCGTCAGCTCATACCCGATAACGTATGCCTTCACGATGTGCGCCGACGCCAGGATGTCGGGAGTGTGCAGAGGCATCTCCCAGGTTTGTGCGCCGCGCGGCACGGTGTTGTCGAATCGTTTGAACTGCTCCAGGCGGCGAATCGCTTCGGCAATCAGGTCCTTCTCGCCTGAGTACATCGCCATCTCCAGCAGGCGCACCAGCACCGCAGCAGTTAACCCATTGGCTGTGCGCTCCCAGTGTGTACGGGCGTAGTCGGGACCGCCGGGGCGCGGGTTATAAAGCACCGTGCCGTCAGGTTGGAACGAGCGCAGCAGGTCACGCGCGCTGTCGCGTGCGGATGCGATGCTTTCGGGCACTGCGCCGTATACGAGCGGAGCCACAGGGAACGCCACATGTGATACTCGACTGAACAGGTACTGCTCCTTCGGTACGGCGGCGATGGCTTCCTGCGCTGCCTGTCGCAATCGGCGAGCGGTTTGGGAGTCGCGAATATGAGCCGCAATCCACTCCATCCACACAGCAGCGTCGGCGGCAGGTTGCGGTCCGAAGCCGGGCCAATAGGCATGGCGATACAGGTTGCCTTCACGGATTCGCGAGTCCAGCCAACCTGCCGCCGCGAGTTTCAGATACGCCTGCGCATCCAGCCCTGTGTTCGGCACAGGTGGCAGCCCTCTGAGGCGCACGTATTGCTGCACCGCCGGAATCACCGTGTCACCCTCGCCGCCGATAATGGTGGCGTCTAACACCAGCGGGGTGTTTGCTGTCAACGTGTCCGGGAAGTAAGGCAGAAGGTTGCCCTCCTCGCGGTTGTCACCGTTGGAGCCAGGATAGATGACGCCCATCACGTGCCCACCGGAGCCGAAGATGCGGTCGGGCGAGTCGAACAGCGCACTGAAATGGTTTGCCGGCTGCCATATCAGACCGACATATTGCCCCTGAGCCTGCACCACCATTAAGGGAGCGGTAATCTTCACGCTATCAGGCACCTGTCGTCTGGATGCGGGTCCGATGATATCCGCTTCGGAGCTGCTTGGCTCGTTCTCCAGATATTCCAATCCGGCGAACAAAGCCTGTCCCTTCTCCCTACCGAAGGAACCTGCGCCCGGGAAAAGCACCAGCATCGGTAAAAAATAGACCTGCCGGTCGCGGTCCACCGTGACGACAGTGCGTACATCTATCGCGTCTTTTTGTGCAGACGGGGAGAAGACCTGCTCGATCTTCCACCTTGCGCCGTCGGGGTCGCTGAATACATGCGTTATCCTCACCCGGTTGCGCTCTCTGGTCAGGGAAGACTTTGCTACGTCGTGCAGAGATAGCCAGCGCACCGCGCCCTCCTCTTCGTAACACAGCTGCGCGGTGTTCCATCCCGTTGCCATCGGTTTGTCCTTAACCGATATCCGCAATGTGCCTGCGCGGTCGGGAGAGAAGGATACCTGTACTGCGCCGGAGGTTACTGCAGGGGCATTTGTCGGTATCGTTTCTAGGGCCGGAGGTTGCCATTGCGGTGACGAGGGCGTCACGCGCGGCGAGAAGCGCACGTATGCGATGATGCATTTACCGGCGGTGCCTGGAGGGTCTATCCTTATCCATGCACGGGGACCCAGCGCAGGTAGAGGCATCCTCAGCGTGACCCAGTCGGTGGTGCTCACAAAGCGGCGTGCGGAACGTTCTTCCGAACTGCTCTGTCCTGCGCGGGCGTAGAAGATTTGGAGCATGCCCGTTTGCTCGCTCTTCAGGCGTATCTCCAGCCAGAGCGGAACGTTTTCGGGAAACTCACGGACCGGACCGTGCGTGTAGGGGTCATACCCGCTGATTTCAATCACCATGCCCTCCGGCGAATGGCTGATTCGGGAGATATGGTGCGTCGGTTGCCATTCGGCAACAATTTCCGGGCGGGTGAAATCGAACGAGGGCAGCTCTTGCGAGGGCTGCGTCAGGCATGTAACGCACAACAACGCGCCTGCGATGCACAAAACCATATCCGAAGAGAACACCATCGTCTGCACCATCCTTCCTTTGAGTGGGTTCACCGAAAGCCCTATTTCGTGATGCTGTGGGGTTTCCCTGCCATATATCCAAAAATGAGCACGCCGACGGCGGTAGCGCATCCAAGCAGTGACAGAAACAACCCGATGCGCAAGGTATCCGGCTCGTATCGCCAGAGGAGGTGAGAGGCAGAAGACGGCACTGTGACAACACGGAAGACGTTCTGAAAGATGCGCCACGATTGAGGTTTGCCGTTCACCCAGAGCTTCCACCCCGGATAGGCGGTATCGGCAAGCACGAGGTCGCCAGCGGGCGCGTTCACTACTTCCACCCGCTGCGGCGACGGGTCACGAACGGGCGACGCTTCACGGGAGTGTATCGTCCACGCACGCATCGGGGGGTTAGGCAGGGGGAATACGCGCCAGTCGTCGGCGGTTTCACCCGTTGCGACCGCACCGACACCTGCCCTTTGCAGTTCTCGAAGCAGTTCATCCCTCTGCAGAGACTGCTTCCACCGCTGAGCGGAGGTTACATAGTATCTCACCGCTCGTTTCACCGCTACCGGTTCATAGCCTGACGCTTCCGATAACCCCCACATCGTGCCAATGTTCGAACCGAGCATCTCCTGCCAGCGGCGCAAGTATTCGGGCGAGTCGGGTCCGTAGTGCACGTAGCTCACGTATTTGCGCCACATCGGCACCTGCTCGGGCACGAAAAGCCTGCCCCCTGTGCGTGCTACTGTTTGCGTGGTGCCCGGAGGCTGAGTAAACGTCGCTATTTCGGTAGTTGGGTTGGCGGGTATCGCTAATGGCAGCAGTTCAAAAAGAATCAGTGCCATTCCCGCCCACCAGCGACGCGATGGAGAGAGCCGGAGGACAATCAGGGCGAAGACGGCTATTGCCACCGCTCGTTTGCAACCGGTTGTGGCGGTCACGTGTGCCGAGTCAACCAGAGCTGGTGAGATGGTCTCGGGGCGGCTGGCGCGAATCACGTCATGACGCGCTGCCCGCTCGATGAGGTGTGCACCCTGCCAGCTCCACAGCGAGGCAAGAAGCATCAGCACCAGCGGCAACAGCAACCACCTTCGCGAGAAGCGCAGGTGTTCCCAGCCCAGCGCGGCGGCAACGCACAGCGCGAAGTCGGTGAGAATGAGCCAGCGGGCAGGGTCGTGAAAGGCTTTTAGCCCGGGCAACAGGTAGTAGGCAAGGATATACAGCCCACCGGAAGTGCCCAGCGCCAGCCACCAGCTGAGGAAGGCAACAATAAGCCAGAATCGCGCTGTGGGGCGTGCCTTCCAGGCAACGAGTGCCGCCATGAGAGGCAAAACGCCCACCGTACAGGCGACCTCCCAGTAGTTTCCTCTGCCTAACCAGTTGCCCTGCCAGGGGACGCCGTACAGGTCGGGCACGAGCAGAAGGGGAATCTGCTCCGGGCGCAAGGGGAAGCGGTTTACCCCCCACACGGAGAGGTTCACTCGGGGTGTTTCGTGAAGAAGCTGTAGCATCGGCAGCCAGTGTGCCGCCGACAGGAGCAGACCACCCGCAACGCCGAGTAACAGAGGCACCAGTGGACGCAAACCCACACTCGTCGTTCGCCAGCCTGCCCATGCCGTGCCGAGCAGCAGCGCTATGTAGGCAACCTGTGCATGTCCAGCCAGAAGGAGCAGGGCAACCACCACAGCCAGTGTTGCTACCCTGCCCACACTACTATCCTGTAATGCGCGCTCTACCGCCCACATCAGCCATCCGACGAGAGCGATGCTCTGGAACATGCCCGGGAACTGCGCCCGTGGCACGAAGGCTCCGCATAACATCCATGCAGTGCTTGCCAGCAACGCAGGACGGAACGCGACATTCAGCGCGCGCAGGAACAGCCACATTCCTGTGCCACCCAGCCACAGATGCAGCACCGTATTCCATGAGAGATAAGTGGCAGGATGCATCAGGGGAAGCAGAAGCGTAGAAGGGTAAAAGAGCCACTCTTGCGGGTTCCCCACGAACGGCTGTCCGAAGAGGATGTGGGGATTCCACAGAGGCAGGATACCCTGCGTCAGCCAGCGGCGAGCGAAGGTGGTCATGGGGAGAAAGTAAAGCATCAGGTCGCCCCAGTAGAGCACTTGCCGGGCGAGAACAATCTTCCAGAAAACACACGCCGCCACGAGGGCAAACCACCCCAGCGCAGCGGCGTGCTCCCTGCGGTGTAACACCGCCGAACTCCGCTTACTTCGGACTGGCTATGGCAACGAGCAAGCTGACCACGAAGAAGCCCACGGCGATGTAGCGGGTAATCATCGCCAGCTGCTCATCACGTCCCAGCTTGCCGCGAAATTGCGAGCTCACCTGTCCGCCCACCGTGCCCGACAGACCCTCATGTCGCGTGGTCTGTATGGCGACGATGAAGATGAGCGCGATGGCGAACAGTACTTGCACGATAACCAGAAAGGTGTACATCTACACTCTCCTTCGAGTATTCCGATGCGCTGCGGACAAACGGTGCGCTACCAGCACGCGGCGGCTGCCCGGACGCGCTTTGCCGGAGGGTGTTGGGGGTGCGGTTTCGGTATCGCTCTCTTCGGACAGGGTGCTGTACGGCTCCTCCGGGCTGGATGCCACGTTCACGTCGTCCGCTATGATGTCGCTTTGCGACACCGTTGGCTCGGTATAGCTACTCGGCTCGGCATAGCTACCGCTATAGTCCGTGTAGCTTCGGCGCGAGGAGCTGCTGTAGTCGGTGTCCAGTGAGAGCGTGTTCACAATATCGTTAGAGGCACGCCGAAACTCACGGATGGCGTTACCTAACGAGCGACCGATCTCGGGCAACTTCTTCGGGCCGAAGATAATCAGCCCGATGATGAGTATCATCATCACTTCGCCAAAGCCGAGGCTCCCAAACATCGTACTCCCTCCCGCTGCTATCGCAGCGCACCTTGCTGCTAATATTTTACCACAGTTTACCAGTGTCCGCTTCAGCCTGCCACTTCGATTGCTGGCGGGTTCACAAAGTCCTGCCACCGCTGAGCAACCTTCCCTTCGGTCGCGTTGCCCCGATGAATACATACGCGGAACCGCCAGCGCAGACTTTCACCGTGCGGCAGGGTGTACTCCCCGTGTTCCTTCCCCTGAGTAAACGCTGCCAGACCGAACGGGTTCACCGTCATCAACCCGTAGTCGCGCACGTGCCACCACGCGGGGTGACGGAAGCTGGAAGGATGTTGCAGAATGGCGATTCCAACCGGAACCCCCTGCACCTGCCCGCTGTAGTCGCACCAGTGCGCTCGCTTGCCCCACGTTTGCGGTTCGTTCACTCCGCCTTCCGAGTTTTCGATGCGCCCACCACGCGGCACGTCCATCGAGGACGCCACCCGCACCGACAGGATACCGCCCTCTTTTGTGTCGCCAAAATGCACATCGCCTTCTGTCGCGGTCAGGGTCACCTCCACGTCCATCAGGTGCTCCTCGTGTGGCAGGGGGAAGACGCGCACTTTCAGGTGCTGTTCCAGCAGTTTCTTCCCTTGTGAGTCTGTCCAATCGCTCAGCGTCTCGAAACCGCCGCATACCATACCGCTGATAGTGTGCAACGTTTGACGGTGCAGGGTGTAGCCATGTCCGGGTTCTTCGCTCCAGTTATCCACGCCGTTCACATCACCAAAGGCAATCCACATCGAGCGGTGGTGTACGTGGTCGTTGGTCTCGCCGGGTACGTCATGACGCATGGGCCAGTGCCGGGTAACGCTCACGCCCCCCGGACCACGCAGAGGGTAGAAGCAGGGGCGTGCCGGGTTGCCCGCCTTGATGTAGGCGGTGAACAGGTTGCCATCGGTGTATATCGCAATCCGGTCCTCACTTTCCTCTACGCTTACCCGGTGAGGATGCTCCCCCTCGCTGCGCTCCAGTGTAGCAGTAACGGTTTGACCTGCCGGTAGCTCTGGTAGCAGACACCACAGCTCGCGACCTATAGCCTGTGCTGGCAAGCGCAAACCGCCGATGGAAAGCCAGTATGCCACATCCGGTTCACCCGATACAGGCAGAAGAAGTGGGCAGTTGTCACGTGCAGTACTGCCGGACTGGATGGTAAGTCTCGTCCGTTGCATGGGTTTCACCTCTGGAACTTGTTGACGAGCAGCTATTCGTTGAGGAAGCCTTCTTATCCTGCACTAGTACTCTGCTACACATGACTATTTGGATATGAACGGAGCAGTTCCGTTTGCTATCATTCTGTAGCCACAACCTTCAGGTTGCGTGCCTTTGGCGCAGGCGAAGCCTGCGGTACAACTACAATGGTATCTTGTACTGGCAGGAGGTTTCTGCTTGTCTGTCATTCTGAGCGAAGCGAAGAATCTCATTGTGGCAAGGGGCAGAGATGCTTCGCTAACGCTTAGAATGACAAAATGGACTGAAACTTATCTGATCCAGATAATCACGTGTGGGTCAAGTACTACAGCCTTAACAATATATCCGGTAGCTCGGCAAGCGAGAGGATTTGGGCGACAGGAGACGCTTCGGAATGATTCTCGCAAGGGTCCGGTTCCATGCGCCATTCACGGGTGTAAATACTGCGCATTCCCGCTCGAGATGCTCCCAGCACATCCGCACACCAGTCATCACCTACGTAGAGGGCTTCTTCACATGATACTCCTAACTGGTATAGGGTAATATGGAATAAGTCAGGGTGTGGCTTGACAATCCCCACATCCGCTGATACCACAATGGACGACAGGTAGCGGGATAGACCGTGCCGGTTCAGCACCCGATGTACACAAGGAGTGTATGGGTAGTTGGAAAGCACCGCCAGCAGATAGCGTGCTGAGAGCTGACAGAGTAGAGAATGTAGATACGGGGCAGGGACAACCGCTTTCTCAAATGAGACCGCGTACTGCGTCATCATCGCGTACACCTGTTTTGGGTTCGGAAGAGCGCCGGTTAGTCGATGCCAGAGGGTTGCCATGCGTTCATAAAAGTCGTTTTCTTTCAGGTCTGGCAGGTTTTGCGCGTACTGCTCATCGCGGATGCGCACATAGTGTTGCACAAAGGTATCGAAGGGAACATGCGGGGCGAACGGGTGCATGTACTCGTAAACGCCTTGCAGGATGCGTACAAACTCCCGCTCGCGCAGAGGCACGAGAGTATTGACGAAATCGAACACTATTGCCCGAACAAGGGATTGGTCTGAAGGCAATGGTGCTACTCCCGCTCCTCGGGTATCAGCTCGCGTAGCTGGTTTTCCGTTCGGCGAACGCCTGCGATGTTTTCCATCTGCCGGTAGAGCTGTCGGGCGTAGCTGAAGGCGTTAATCGCGCGCACTACCTGTTCCTGCCGCTTTGCCAGCACGCCGATGTGCTCGACGCAGTGCGCCGCTTTCGCCCAGAGGTGGTGTGCCTCGAAGGTCTGGTAAGAGCGGGCGAGATAGCGTTGTGCCTTATGCAGGTCGCCAGTATGCAACAGAGCAATGCCCATTTCCATCTGCGCCTCAGCCCGCGCCAGCTCAGCATCCCATTCTTGCTGAAGCAGATTCAACGCCCACTGACAGTAAGGGATTGCCTCCGCGTGCTCTCCCTGCAGGTTGTAGCACTTTGCCAGTTCGATGTAGCACTGAGCGCGGTCGGACGCAGAAGCCGGTTCCCTTTCCAGCTGCTTTAGCGCGGAGCGCAAGAAGGCGATAGCCGAGTTGTAATCTGCTCGCGCGATACGGTCGCGCGCCAGCTGTAACCGCGCGCGCACTTTGCGATGCGTTTGTTGCTGTGGAGCCTTCATCTTGAACACAGATGCGTTGTGTTATTCATTTACATTATACCCGAAAATCCGCAGGTAGAGGAGATTCACATGTGTGCATGAACTATTCGGGTAAGCGGTCAGCAACAGCTGCTCCCATCCCCCCGTATGCGGGGGATGAGAAGAGGCTGAGCGCAGACGCACCCAACCACACCATCTTAGTGTGATTGGGAAAAGTTGCTCCTTTCATGTTTGTATGCTACCCCGCCCCGATCAACCGAATGCTTGCCCTCACCGTTCCCGCTCTGTCGTGGCGGGCGATGACTTTCACCTCAGCACTGCTGGGAGCGCGCACCACCCATTCCACCTTCAGACGGTCTTCGGTGGGGTCGGCGACCCAGCCCGTGGGAGCACAGGATTTATACGCCCGTCCTTCCAGCTGCCCCAGTTCTTCACGCGGTTTGCCCGTCTCCAGCGTGGCTCCTTCCGGCAGTTCTATCTCGCACACCACGCCGCGGACGGCCTTATTCTCCAAAGCGGTCTTGGTGACGTAGGTCGGTAGCCATCCTGTGTTGTGCACTACCAGCCGGATGCGATAGGCTCCCTCGCCCAGCGGGGTCGCACTGGCTTCAAGCAGTTCCAGCCGGGGCGAAATCAGCCCCTGCCATATCACCCAATCCGCCAGCGGGGCAATCTCCTTTTCCAGAAACTGAGGCGGAGGGTTACGAAAGGCATATTGCGCATTCCAGCCGCCGATTTCCACCTCACCCAGTTGCGGGTGCTGGAACCTGTACCAGTCCACGTAGCCTTTCCCTTCCAGTACCTCGTCACTCCACCTGAGCATTTTCAGGTCGTCTTCAAAGGGATGCTCGCGGTACCAGTCGATGTATTTGTAGTCGGTGATGCCCGCCTGCCTTTGCGGGCTCCAGATTTCCACTGTCCACGCGAACACGCCGAGATGTTCGTACATCCAGTCATCGAACACGCCCGTGATGACCTCGTTCGGATGGTAGCGAAAGTCGTGGTAGACAGAGATGTTCGGGTAGCCGGTTAGCTCCGTGCCCTTCTGCCCGATTTTCTGGTATGTCCACAGGTCTTCGGCAGGGAACTTCTCATCGGGTTTATCGCTGAACGGGCGCAGCAGCAGTCCGCCATAGGTATGGAAGGTTACCGCACCGGTGATATTCGGGTGGGAGGTAATAAACTGCGCAAGCGCCCGCACCTCGGGCTCAGAGGTGGGAAACGGACCCGCGCCGCGTTGCTCTTTCTCCTGCCTCCAGTTGGCAGGGAAATTGCGGTTGAGGTCTAACCCCTCCTTCTTGCGTTGCAGCGGTATCAGCACGCCGTCGTAGTTATCTATCATCCCCTCGGGGAGTAAGCGATAGTATTGTCCGCCCGTCTCGGTTGGGTCTCGGCGTATCATGAGGCGTGGTTCGTCCGGCGAAATCTTCCATGCACCGTTGGGGTCGGGGAGACGCATGGTAAGCATTCGCCCGTCACCGTCCACATCCTCCTGCCGTAGCCCTTCGACGGGGTCTTCATCGTAAGGGTAGGGGCGCGTGCTGGAACGGATAATTTTCGGCTTATCGGCAAGTGCCCACTCCGCGCCGTCCGGGTTCACACGAGGGCACAGATAGAACGCCCGGGTATCCAGTGCGCGTGTTATCGCTGCGTCCTGTCCGTACTGGGTGCAGAGTTTGTTCAGCAGGTAGAGCACCGCGCTGGAAGCGGATACTTCGGTGGCGTGGATGTTTCCGTCCGCCCAGAAGGCTGGCTTCTCGATATCTGCGCCGGTCTCAAAACGGGTAACGGTTACCACCCAGATGTCACGCCCTTCGTAGCTCTTCCCTGCGCTCTCCACACGCACGAGGTGAGGATATTCTTCCACGTATGCGTGTAAAATGCGTGTGAGGTCTTCATAGCGGTAAAAGCGGTCAAACGAGACTTCCGGCATCTGTTCTCATCTCCTCCATCGGTTAACGAGTTGGATGCGTTACAGAGGCATTCTGTATCCGTCTCTCCAGTTCCTGCGCGATAAGCATCTGCACGTGCCGGTAGGGAAAACGGTCGCCTGGACAATAGGTCTGGCTCACATCGCGATGGCGACGTATGTTCCGCAGGGGAATATCGTATTTGCGCATCAATTTGGCACAGAGCTTGACCAGTGACTGTATCTGTGCTGGCGTTGGCTCCTTTGTGCTTCGTCTGCCATTCCACCTGCCGTGACTGTCGAAATCGCCGACCAGGCAAACGCCGAGGTAGCGGCGGTTATAGTAGCTGTTACCGGAATGCGCGCCGGGGCAGTTCTCCGGGCGACCGGGCTGGACGCGCCCGTCAGGCAGTATCACGTAGTGATAACCGATATGATATGTTTTTTCGTTGCAAACTATACTAAAACCACGCTGCCGGTGCATTTCGTCTATCTTTTTAGCGTCCACCATGCGCCCCTTCAGGCGAAAAGGGGTGGCTGAGTGATGTATCAAAATGCCCTCGGGGGCAGGAGGAGGTAAGGGGATGACATGTGCGATAGGCGACGGCAGAGGATAGCCTGCCCGATACAGATACCAGACTATTCCACATCCGATAAGGATAAACAAAGTAACAATAGCAACTGCTTGCAGGATACGCATATTCCTGAGTGCTCCTGTCCATTATGGGTTTTTGATTCTATCCTGCACCGGCACGTGAAGTCAAGCGAGGCAGGAAGTCCTTCAGCACAGGAGAATACTTAGGCAACAAACGGGGCAGATGGAGAAGAGAGATGCTACCTTTCCTTATCGCGATGGCACTGCTACAACCGACGCCCAAAGTCGGGATTATCGCCGATGAACTGGTGGACTACTCCACGTGGGCGAAGCCCTATGCTGCAGAATGGACAGGGGAGAAGGTCGCATACATTCTCCGTGAAGAGGGGTTTGACGTCCACCTGCTCACTCGCGAACAATTGAACTTCGCCAACCTGCAACGGTTTGACGCCGTTCTGATTGCAACCGACCATACCTATCCCGAGTATGGCGTATGGGGTGGCGCGGTCGCGAAGGCTCTGGTCGAGTATGTTCGGCGAGGCGGCATCTACGTTATGCCAATAGGCGTCCCTCATTATATTGCTAAAGACGTTGACACCGGCAAACTGGATGCCAACCACTGGGAGGATTTCTTTGGGTTACGGGCGACGGTGGTTCACGGTACACGCCCCCTTCAGCTGACTCGGCACGGGCGTGAGTTGGGTCTACCGAACCCTCATGATGTTCGTGCCCAGCCGATACGTGCGCTACAGTACGAACGCGGCACGGTGCTGGTGTGGGGTGCGAACTACATTCCGTGTATGGTGGCGATACCCTACGGGAGGGGATGGTTGATACACTGGGGCGGCGGGGAGAACATGGACACCACCGTACGTGACTACTGGATACGTGCCGCTTCTCAGGCGGTTCGCGCTGCGAAAGCAGGACGGCTAAAGGCAATGACCCCAGCGGAACAGCTACGTGAAGAGGGACTTGAGGGCAAATCGCTCGATGATATCGACCGTGAACGCTTCGCTCCCGCACCATCGCCGCTATCGGGGACCCCAGTTCAGGTTCATCTTATGCCCGGCACGGAACGCGCCCCGCGGGCTCCCCGAAAAGTGCTGTCGCTGGATGGCAGGTGGGAGATGCTCGGCGTGGACAAAGGCAGAGGGGACGAACGCTCTCTGCTACGCGGGCGAGGATGGCACGATTCCATCCCTGCTGAGGTACCGTGCAGCGTGCAGACCGCCCTTTTTCGGGCAGGTAAGATTCCCGACCCGACTGTTGGATTCAACGACATCATCGCCCGGCGAGAGGTATCGGAGAAAGAGTGGTGGTTCCGCAAGCAGTTTGATTGGGACCCCCGGCTACCCGCTCGGCTGGTGTTCGATGGGGTGGATTACAGCGCCACTTTCTATCTTAACGGGGTCAGGCTCGGCGAGCACGAGGGACCTTTCGGAGGTCCTGAGTTCGACATCACCGGCATCGTCCGCGAGCGCAATATGCTTATCGTCCGCATAGACCCCATTCCACCCGATTGGAGGCTGGTTTTCAAGACGAACTGCGTCTACGGATGGCATTACGTCGATTGCCCGCCCATCGGCATCTGGCGGTCGGTCAAGGTGGAACAGATTGCTCCTGCGGAGATAGAGGAGCTCTTTCTCGCTACGGCGGACGCCACCAGGGGAATCGTGAGCCTCTGCGCAAAAGTAAGGGCTCAGCAAGGATACCTGGATGGGGTATTTCGTTGGGACATCTATCCTGCCAATTTTGAGGGTGAAGGCTACCATTACGAAGCAGCCGTTGGACCTTCTGTGGATGCAATCACCTTACACTGGCAATTCCAGATACCGAACGCCCGGCAGTGGTGGCCCAACGGCTTGGGAGAGCCTGATCTCTACTGGTGCGAGGCACGATTCATCATGGACGGGCGGGTGGTCGATACACGACGTACACGTTTCGGGGTACGCACCGTCCAGATGCGTCCTCTGCCGGATGGGGCACGACCCGCTCTGTACAACTGGATGTTCGTCATCAACGGGCGCCCGACGTTCGTCAAAGGCACCAACTGGGCAACGATAGACACCTTCCTGCGCCTGGACGAGCATCGGTACCGTCGTTTCCTGACGCTGGCGAAGGACGCACATATTCAGATACTGCGTTCGTGGGGCGGGGGATTGGTAGAGACCGACACCTTCTACGACCTCTGCGATGAGCTGGGCATTATGGTGTGGCAGGAGTTTCCGCTCACTTGGCAAAACTTCGACGCCATTCGGCTTGCGGTAGCAGATGAGATTGCCATTCGCAGTATCAAGCGGTTGCGCAATCATCCCAGCCTAGTGCTCTGGTGCGGTGGCAACGAGCATAGTGGCGAAGGGTGGCTGATTGAACTACTGGGCAGACGGTGTATGGAACTCGACGGCACTCGCCCCTTCCACCGTACCGACCCCTACGGAGGCAGCATTCACAACTACGACGTATACTGGGGACTGCAACCGCTGGAACGCAACCTGAATCTCGTGGCTCCCTTCATCGGGGAGTTCGGGTTGGCGTCGCCCTGTGCGGTGGAGAGTACGCTGAAGTACCTGCCCGAAGGCGAGCGCGACAAGTGGTCGCCTGCAGACAACAGTGCATTTATTCATCACACGCCCACTTTCACTCCGCAGAATATGGTGCATCTCAACCGCTACGCCAAAGAATTTGACCCCTGCAACGACTTGCAGGGCTTCACGCGCGGCAGTCAGCTGGCACAGGCAACAGGCTTGCGCGTTGTACTGGAGAGAATGCGCACCCGATGGGAACAGTCTACCGGTGTGATTTACTATAAGTTGACCGATGTATATCCCGGTGTTTCGTGGTCTACAGTAGACTGGTATGGGGTACCCAAAATCGCGCACTATTTCGTGCAACGCGCTTTCGCGCCGCTACAGGTAGTGGCGTTGTTTGACGGGTTCGACGTGGAAATGGACAAAGCACTCCAGCTACAGGTATATCTACTGGACGACCGCGAGGAGTGGAAAGAAACGGCTCAGGTGCGCGTTCGCCTGTTTAACGCACGGCTACAGGAAGTAGCGCAGAAAACCCTTAACGTGCAGGCATCTCCGGCTCGTGTGCGTCTGCTAGGGGAGGTGAAACTGGATGTTCCAGCCAGCCACGCTGTGCCTTTGCTGGTGCTGGTGGAGCTGGTTCGCAACGGTACCGTGGCAACTCACAACTTCTACTGGTTCAACTTCCGCCAGCAACCGGGCTGTCTTTTTGCTCTGCCCCGTACCACGCTATCCGCGCGGCGAGATGGCGAGCACCTGGTGGTAGAAAACACGGGCAAACTACCTGCGGTAGGTGTGCACTTCCACGCGCCCACATGTTCCGATAGCCTGCGCCCGTCCGAAAGCTATTTCTGGCTACACCCCGGCGAGAGAACCCGTATACGGATAACGTTCACGTCAAACACGGAAGGCAAAGTGCCTTCGGACAAACGCTTCGGGGTCGGAGCATGGAACGCAGACTACGTTAATGTGGATTGGGAATAGGTGCGTTGCCTGTATTATTTCGTGAAGGGTGTGGCTCGTGGCGAGCCGTAACGTGGGTGAGGTGTGTTTAACCTATCCCCCTTGCCCCCTTCCCTACGAGGGAAGGGGGGCATCCGAGACGCGGCTCCCCTCTCCTAGTAGGAGCTGGGGTCGGAGGAGAGGTGAATTCATAAGCCGCACCCCTTTCAAACCGAACCCTGCCTTTGCGCGGTGATACCCAGCGCAGGCTGGCTTTGTTGAGAAGGAACGGCTTCAGCCGTAAAGACGCCTCAATCTGGCGAAGTCGGGAGGGAGAGTCTATACACTCTATCCGAGGAGGACAAGATGCAACGAGTAGACCTGAGCGGCGAATGGCAACTGAGTTACCGACCGCAACATGACCAATATGTAGTACTTCAGCGAATAGATTTTAACACAATGCCGACGGTACCTGCCCATGTACCCGGCAATGTGGAGCTGGACCTGGTACGGGCAGGCGTTTTGCCGGAGCCATCGGTAGGTAACAACGTCTATCGCCTGCGTGAGTACGAAACGTACGAGTGGTGGTACCGTAAACGGTTCACTGCGCCTGCCGTGCCGGATGGCTATACCCCTGAACTGGTCTTCGAAGGGCTGGATTGCCTTGCTGAAGTGTGGTTGAACGGTCTGCCGGTCGGCGAGGCGGCGAACATGCTGATTCCGCACCGGTTTGATGTCACCGGCGCGTTGAAGGCGGGTGAAAACGAACTGGTGGTCAGGATACGCTCGGCGGTATTGGAGGGACGGCAACGGACGCCCGCTCCCCTTGAGAGCGCGTTACCGTGCGGCTACGAATCTTTAGGCGTGCGCAAAGCGCCTCACTGCTACGGCTGGGACATCATGCCCCGTGTGGTGAGCGCGGGCATCTGGCGCGATGTGTATCTTCAGCTTCTCCCACCTACACGTTGGCGGTCGGTCTACTGGGCAACCACTTCGGTGGACGCTGCCCGACGCTCAGCGGTGCTTTTTGTGGACTGGGATTTTGCCACTATCGAGCACGCCATCGACGACTGGCAGGTGCGCCTGCGGTTATCGCGTGGCGGGCAGGTGATTGATGAAAGCCAGCATCCCGTTTTCCATACACACGGTCGGGCGTGGGTGCACGTGCAGGGTGTAGACCTGTGGTATCCACGTGGCTACGGCGAACCTGCGCTGTATGAGGCGTGCGCTGACCTTCTGGATGGCGAGGGCAACGTGCTGGATACGCACCGCTGTCGCATCGGCATCCGCACGGTGGAACTGCATCGCACCGACATCACCACGCCCGAAGAGCCCGGCGAGTTCGTCTTCGTGGTAAACGGCGTGAAGGTGTTCGCAAAGGGTACCAACTGGGTTCCGCTGGATGCCTTCCATAGCCGCGATAGTCAGCACCTGAAGCCGACGTTTGAGATGCTGGTAGACCTGAATTGCAACATGGTGCGCTGTTGGGGAGGCAACGTGTATGAACCAGACGCCTTCTTTGACCTGTGCGATGAATATGGCGTGATGGTATGGCAGGATTTTGCCCTCGCCTGTGCGATTTACCCCGACGAGATAATCCCTGCTGTCCGAACCGAGGCGGAAGAGGTGGTGAAACGCCTGCGCAACCATCCCAGTCTCGTGCTCTGGTGCGGCAATAACGAAATAGACCATACCTATCTGTGGGCTGGCATGGGCATCGATCCCAACACCGACAAGATAAGCAGGCAGGTACTGGCAGAGGTGGTGAGGCAGTGCGACCCCTTCCGTGCGTACTTGCCGAGCTCGCCGTATATCAGCGCGGAGGTCATGCAACGCGGAGGTGACCCCAATCTTTCACCGGAGCAGCACCTGTGGGGTCCTCGTGATGACTTTAAAGGTGCGTATTACACCCGCTCGCTGGCGCACTTTGTGAGCGAAATCGGCTACCACGGCTGCCCTGACCGACGCACGCTGGAGCAGATGGTGGAAGATGAGTATCTGTGGCCTTGGCAGAACAACGAACAGTGGCTCACACACGCCACACGCCCGTTGCCCCGCATGACCGATTTCAACTACCGCATCCCGCTGATGGCAAAGCAGATCGCGGTGCTTTTCGACGTCGTGCCCGACAATCTGGACGAGTTCATCCTCGCTTCGCAAATCAGCCAGGCGGAGGCACTGAAGTTCTTCATCGAACACTGGCGACAGCGCAAATGGCGCACAACGGGCATTCTCTGGTGGAACCTGCGTGATGGCTGGCCCATTATCTCGGACGCTATTGTAGATTATTACTACCGAAAGAAGCTCGCCTACTTCTACATCAAGCGGGTGCAGACCGACGTGTGTGCCATGCTCAGCGAACCGGAAGAGGGAGTGCACACGCTAATTGTGGTCAACGATACCTTACACCCCGCAGATGGGGAGGTAGAGGTAGTAGACGCGGAGAGTGGTACGCAGTTGCTGACTTCGGCGTATCACATCGAGCCCAACGGCAAAACTATCGCTGGCACAATCCCACAAGTGCAGCAGCCAGCCCTGTGGCTAATCCGCTGGCGTGATGCAGAGGGGCATCGCTACCTGAACCACTATCTCGCCGGTAACCGCCCCTATGACTTGAAACAGTATCGCCGGTGGTTACAACTTCTGGAGATACCGCAGGACATCGGCTCTGTTTGGGAGAAATAGTACCATATACCGGTAGGAGGTATTAATCACTGAAATGGTACAGGAACCAAACAACGCTCCGCCCATCGAAGTCATCGACCGCCTGAAACGCATCGAGGGGCAAGTGCGCGGCTTGCAGCGCATGGTGAAACAGGGACGCGCGCCGTCGGAGGTCATCTACCAGATGGCGGCGGTGAAGTCTGCGTTGGAGCAGACAGCACTGCGTTACCTCTGGTGGGACGCACAGCGCAATGGCGCACCTGAGGAACTTTCTCGTTCCATCCGCGCAGCTCTGGACCTCATCGCCAAAATGCTGTGAGCGATGAATCCTGTCCGCAATTCGTGGTATCTAACGAGGTGAAAAACCGATGGAGGAGGCATGATGACGGAAATCAGGACGCGCTGGATAGATGGTATGCAATTTCTCAGCATCTCCTCGGGCGGGCATCCTCTGGTGATGGATGTTTCGCCGGATGGAGGGGGACGCGGCGAAGGCATCGGGCCGATGGAGCTGATGCTCCATGCGCTGGCGGGATGTACCGGCGTGGATGTAGTCAGCATTCTGCAGAAGAAAAGACAACCTCTCAAAGGGCTTGAGATAAAGGTAAAGGGTGAGAGACGCCAGGAGTACCCGCGCGTCTACTCCCATGTTGAGATTGAGTATGTCTTCAAAGGTAAAGGACTGGACCCCAAAGCGGTAGAACAGGCAATCAAGCTGTCTCAAGAGAAGTACTGCAGTGTGGAGGCCCATCTGGCAGCCTTCGCTCAGATTCGCAGCAGTTACCGCATTATCGAGGAGGAGTAAAAATGGCAATCGAACAGACCCCTGCGGGCATCCGCGTGAAGGTACCGCTCCCGTATGCCGAGGCAGTGGAAAAAACGGTCGCCGCGCTCAAAGCCGAAGGCTTTGGCGTGTTGACCACCATCGACGTGAAGCAAACCATCAAGGAGAAGCTCGGCAAGGATTATCGTCCCTACGTGATTCTCGGAGCGTGCAACCCGCCGCTGGCGCATCGTGCGCTGACTGCGGAGCCGGAGGTCGGCTTGCTTCTGCCGTGCAACGTGGTGGTGTATGAAGAAGGGGATGGCTGTGTGGTGTCGGCGATGGACCCAACAGCTGTGGCGAAAATAATGCCTCATCCCGAACTGGAGGCAGTGGCTAAAGAGGCACGGGTGAAACTGGAGCGGGTACTGCAACAGGTTGCAGGCTGAACACTTGTGCGAAAGCCTCTGTGACCGACGGGACTACCTCTTGCAGGGTTACCTCCCGCCCCAGTAGATTCTGGACGGAGGTAACTCCTTTGTCTCGAATGCCGCATGGTACAATCAGCTCGAAGTGGCTCAGGTCAGGGCAGACATTCAGCGCGAACCCATGCATGGTTATCCAGTGGCTGACCTTGATGCCTATCGCTGCTATCTTTTCCTCACCAACCCACACCCCTGTTAGCCCCTCTTTCCGATGCCCGGCGATGCCGAAATGGGCCAGGGCGGTGATAATCACCTCTTCCAGCCGACGCAGGTAAAGATGTACATCCCTGCCATGCTGACGCAAATCGAGGACAGGATAGCCAACCAGCTGCCCGGGTCCGTGATAGGTAATGTCGCCACCTCGGTCGGTTTCCACCAGCTGGATTCCGAGCTGTTCCAGCCGCTGCGGGGTGACGAGGAGATGCTCGGCGTGCGATGCCCGTCCTAGCGTGATGACGGGCGGGCGATGCTCCAGCAGAAGCAGGGTGTCGGGTATCGCTCCCTCTTGCCTTTGCCAGACGAGTTCGCGCTGTATCTGCCACGCTGAGTGATAATCTATGCTGCCCAGCCATTGAACATGCAGAAGTGCCATTGCCTTCTCACCGGTAAAGATTGTACCTCTCACGGCAGTGTCGTCAGTAACGCCCTCAGCGCCTTCGTCATCGCCTCTTGATACCGGTCCACGTCTCTGACCATGAACATGTGAACCGTTGTGGGCGGAACAGGTCGGTCTGGTGTATCAGCGGCGTTGCCATCGTGCCTCTCCTATCCCTTGATTCCGGTCAACGTGATGCCCTCGATAAACAGCCTCTGCGTGAAGAAGAAGACCACCATCAGTGGCAGGGTAACCACCGTCGCCGCTGCCATCAGCAAGTTCCACTCGGAGCTGTGCCGTCCGACAAAGGTCTGCAGTCCTACCGCCAGCGTGTAGGTATTTTCATCGGTAAGGTACACAAGGGGGTTGATGAAGTCCGTCCACGCGCCGATGAAGGCGAAGAGCGCAACCGTCGCCAGTGCAGGCACAGAGAGCGGCACGATAATCTGCCAGAAGATACGCCATTCTGAGCAGCCGTCGATGCGTGCGGCGTCGGAGAGCTCCTGCGGGATGGTCAGGAAGAACTGGCGCAGCAGAAAGATGGCAAATGCGCTACCGAAAAAGGGGGGTACCACCAGCGGCAGGTAGGTGCCCGTCCAGCCGATGGTACGGAACATCACGAACACGGGCAGCATGGTCACCTGCGCGGGGAGCATAATGGTAGCCAGCATAATCAGGAACAGCACGTCGCGCCCTTTCCAGCGCAATCGCGCGAAACCGTACGCAGGCAGGGCAGAGGAGAGCACCGTACCCACTACCACCAGCGCACACACGAACAGCGTGTTACGTAAATACAGCAAGAACGGGAACGACTGCAATGCCTCGGCATAGTTCTGCCAGCGGATTGGGTTGGGTATCCACTCGATGGTCTCGGTAAAGAGGCGGTCTTCTGTTTTGAGCGACGTGGAAACCATCAACGCAAAGGGCGCCAGAAACGAGATGCTGAGCGCAATCAGCACGATGTAGACGACGGTCACGGCAATCCGTCTGCGCCATCTTTTCGACTGCTTCCAGTCTGCCAATCGGTTGCCCCAGGCGGCTGTTCTTACTGCCATTAGCCTCTCTCTCCCTCGTAGTACACCCAGCGTGCGGATGTTCGAAACACAATCAGCGTGGCGATAAGCGTCAGGATGAACAGTATCCACGCCATCGCGCAGGCGCGTCCCATACGAA
>JBMFOT010000049.1:0-25884 GCA_049969495.1 Armatimonadota bacterium | reverse complement strand
CCAATAGAATACAGCTGGAGTACTTCTACCTGTTGCTGAATCACGGGTATTGGGCGTATGTGCTTATTCTCCTTTGGGACCTGGTGGTAGCAAAGGCGATAAGTCATGATACCAACCGACTACCCAAACTTTGGCGACTGGCAGTGATAGGATCCTCTATCTACGCTACTTTCCTGGTGTTCAGTTTATGGTATATGCAAACGGTCACCCAGCAAGCAGAGGCAAAACGTCCCCTGGTTGGCGACCTGTGGGAAACCACCAATCGTCTCGCTACCGCTGTCAGGGAAAATCCGGGATACGATCTTCGCACAGTGGATGACCACATCTTTGCCATGTTTGTGTCTGCACGCACCGCGTACGAGCTGTATGAAATCGGGGAACAGAAAGGGGTATTCCTCTTCCGCAAGCGTTCGTATGCCGGTTTGCGACGCTGGGGCGCACTGGACAACTTGCTAAACGCGCTGGTGGAACACGCCCGCATCGCCGCGAAGCGTGGTAACTGGCAACGATGTCGCAAAGCACTGCAACTGGCTCTGAGAGCCATGGAAAAAGCGGCGGATCTGCGGGTGCCGGATGACCTCAAACCGAGGCTGGACCCACGTCTTGTTCCGGTGCAATCCTTCGCGCTCATCCACATCCGCGGTGGGTTCGAGCGCATCTATCCGTTATTGAAAGAGATTGCCTCCCGGTCGCCTGCGCACAAGCGTCAAATGGAGTACGCCTTGCAACAGGGCAGACAGGTTGACGAGCTGCTGGCAGAGGCGGGACGCAAAAGTCATCCTTTACTCAGCCCGCAACTGCAGCCGGCACAGTATCGGCAGCTGGAGGTCATCTACGACGAAGCCCTGCGCAGGTTGTCGTTGCAACTGCTGGGCTGGGACTACAGCATCGACGACGCTCTGACACAGATTTCGGTAATGGAACAAGGATCCCGCACGCGATGACTATTTTGCCTGGGCGGACGTTTCCCATGCAGGACCGACAGCCAGCGCAGGCTGGCTTCGTTTCAAAGCGGACGGCTTGAGCCATGAACGCTCTTGGAGGACACGTCCCCTGCAGGCGCGGCGCCTGTGGTCCAGAATCTACCCCTTTAATGCCCCAGCCACCATCGTCTCGTGGATGCGGTCACGGAACAGCCAATACACGAACAGCACCGGCAACATCACAATCACCAGCCCAGCAAACAACGCTCCCCAATCGCTCTGGTACTGCTCCACCATCAGCAGGTTGGCGATGCCCAGTGGCAAAGTGCGCCGTTCGTCGCTAGTCATAATCACCAGCGCGAGAGGATATTCGTTCCACAAACCGATAGCGTTGAACACGCCCACCACGATGATGCCCGGTTTTGCCAGAGGTAACATCACCTTCCAGAACGCCCGCGCGTGCCCGCAGCCGTCTATCAGAGCCGCTTCCAGCATCTCCTGAGGCAGGGTCTGGAAAAAGCCCGTCAGCACAAACACGGTGAAGGGTAGCGAATACGCCACATACACCAGCGTCAATCCGGGCAGGGTGTCCAGCAACTGCAAACGCGCCAGCAGGAAAAACAGCGGCACGATGGTGAGGAACAGGGGAAACATCATCCCGCCCAAAAACGCGCCAAACAACCACTTCGCGCCGCGGAAGGGGTAACGCGCAAAGATGTACGCCGCCATCGCTCCTATCGGCAGCAGTATCGCCAGCGTCGCCAGCGTCACAAGCAAGCTGTTTATGAAATAGCGGGCGATGCCTGCCTCCTGCCATGCTCGCACGTAGTTCTGCCACTGTAAGGCGTGTGGCGGTCCCCAGGGCTCGGTGAATATCTCCGCCCCTGTTTTGAAAGAGGTCATCAGTACCCAGAGTAGGGGCACCACGACAGAGAGCGCAAAGAGCGCCAGGCAGATATTCACTAGCCATCTATAGAGCGTGTTCAAGGTTTCCCCCCGCCATAGGGTTCTCACGTGGCGTGGCTCGAAACAGGTCAGCGTCTACAAATCGCCGTTCCAGATATAACTTCACGAAAGATGCCAACTGCTGTGGGGAATATAGGTAATCTGGCAACTCAGAGGAGAACCACAACAGGTAAGCAAGCCTCTCCTCCTTGATTTCCTCTACAAAATCACGGATATCCTCACGCACCGGCAGATGCGTGGCATAGTAAAACCTTCGGGGCAGGAGATGGGCTTTGCAGCCGGTGTGCAGGTAAATGGCTTCCGGACAATTGCTGTATAAAGGCGCATTCAGGGTGTGTTGACGAAGGAACGCTAGAGAAGGTGATTTCCACCATTGTGCGGAAGTGAAACCCATCCCCTCCTCATGCGCTTCTTGGAGCAGGTGCAGTGTGTTGGAAGCAGGGCAGAGCGCAAAGAGCAACAACAGAGCCGCTACCAGCCATTGGAGCCGGGTTCTGCTGAGGAAGCGAAAGTAAATGACCTCGCCGCTACTAAGCAGTGCCAACAACAACGGTACATAAACAGGGGCAAGCAGTCGGTTATCGAGTTCGTCGTACGCCGTTTTCGATGCGCTGAACAACAGCAATGCAAGGTAGCTGGCTGTATAAAAGACGAACAATACCTGCAGGCACCACGAATCGCTGAAAGCGCGAGGCGACTGGGCAACAAGGGAAAAGGTTCCCAGTGCCAAGAGCAGGAAGATGGGTATAGATGCTCCGGGCAGAAACCATCCATCCAGAACCCTGCAACATATCCCCAGATTCCAGAGAACCCCCCGTTCGCTGGGTACTCGCTCTCCCACTAATGTGCCTGAGACCACTAAATTACGGATGAGCCAAACGCCGAGCGCACCCAAGACAAGCAGAGAGTATACAGTGAGGTGCGTCCACCTCGCTCGCCTGTCAAGCAGAGCTGCCCGCCCGATCCCAAGAGCTCCCGTTAGAGCACAAACAACCCCTGTATACCGAGTTAACACGCATAATGAGGAGATACCCGCCACGTAGAGCAATCCTTGAGTGCTTGGTGCCCGCAGGTAGCGGGCAAGAAAGATAAACCATAGCAGGGTAAAGAAGATAAAGGGAGGCTCGCTCCATCCCATCATATATACAGACCAGAGAGGTACAGACAACAGGAGCAACAGCCACCCAGCCCACCGGGTTGCTGGGTAGTGTAGGTGACGTTGCAGCAGGTATGTGGCAGCTCCATGGCATCCCCCAGCACTCAGAACAGACACGAGCTTCACTGCGCTGAGTGCTGGCACGGGCAGCAAGTACAAAGCCCCACAGAGTAGTAAAGGATAAACCGGTGGAAACTCGACCATGACCCCGCCATCGTAGCTGACAAAGCCGTTTCCCTTCAACGCATTCTGGGCGACCGAAAGGTAGGTTACAGTATCAGTGGACGCGCCGATACCGTACGTTGCTGTTGCCCAGCACAGCACAGCCATCGTTACAGCACCACCCATGGCAACCATCAGCCATGCCATGTGCTTGCTCATGCTCTGCCCTCCTGCGGGTTGTGGCGAAACAGCGCGAGAATCGCCCCGCTTAGCGCCATCACCAGCACGAAGTTCACTACCGCCAGCGCGGTCGCGTAGCCAAACTCGCTATGTTTGAACGCCTGCTCGTACAGGTAGGTTAGCATCACTTCGGTAGCGCGGTCGGGGCCGCCCTGCGTCATCAGGAACACCAGCGAGAAGATATTCATCGTGCCTATCGCCATGTACACCAGCGCAATGCGCAGCACCGCCCATAACATCGGCAGGGTCACATAGCGCAGACGGGTTAACCCCATGGCTCCGTCCAGTGTGGCGGCCTCTATCACATCGGGCGGAATAGTGCGCAGGGCAGCCGCAAAGAGCATGATGTAAAACCCCAGCGCGTGCCATACATGCGCCACGCCGATGGACGCCAGCGCGGTGGACTTCTCACCCAGCCAGGCAATCGCCCACCTCTCCAGCCCAACCGCTTTCAGCGCGGCGTTCAGTATCCCGAAAGAAGGGTTGAGGATAAACATCCACAAAATGGCTACTACCACCAGCGAGATAACCTGTGGAAACAGATACACCGAGCGCAGCAACCTGGCGGCGCGACTATCGCTTCCAATCGCATGTGCCAGAGCCAGCGAAACCACCAGAATCGCCGTGCTCGTGCCGACGAAAAGTAGCAGGTTGTGCCGCAGAGCCATCCACACGATGGGGTCGGCAAAAAGGTGGCAAAAGTTCTCCAGCCCGATGAAGGTGCGATTGGTGGAGATACCTCGCCACCGGTACAGCGAAAAGGCAAACGCCTGTACCACCGGCATCACCACAAACACGGCGTATAGCGCGGTTGCCGGCAGAAGAAACCCCGTGATGAATGCCGCTCGCGCTCGCGGTGTCATCGCGCTTTCCCGCGTGTATAGGTGTGTTTGGGGATGTTCTTATCCCGTCGGGTGGCTTCGGCGGCCTGCTCCAGCCGCTCCACAAACTGTTGCGGTGTGATGTCACCTGCCAGCAGTGCAGCGGTAGCGTCTTCTACCGCTTTGCCCAGCTTGGGATACCACTGCCGGTACTCTACAGACCACACCGTCCTCGCGTTGCGGAATACTTCCACGGGCTCTTTGAGGTGTTCGGGGAAATTTGCCTGGTCGCTGCCCCGGATGGACATCAGCGTGCCTTTCGCCTCTACAAACTGTTTCGCTTTCTCTAAGGAGGTCATGTACTTGTAGAAGTCAATCGCCAGCTCGCGGTTTTTGCCCTTGGTGGGAACCATCCACGGTTCGATGCCGATGCCCACAGCGGTGGGGTCGCCCTTGCCGTCATCCAAGACGGGAGGTAGGAAGAATCCCATGCGGAAGCCCTTCGGCATCACATTGCGCATCTCGGAATGCAGCCACGTACCACAGGGTATCATCGCCGCGCGCCCAGAGAGGAACTCCATCTGCGCCCCCGTATGGTCCATGCCGTTCGCGCCCTCTTGGAAGTAGCCGCGTCGACGCAGTTCATCCATCATCTGTGCCGCCTTCAGGAAAGCGGGGGACTTCCATGCGCCGGGCACCAGGTTCTGTGCGTTGTCGAACGCCTCGATGCCCCCTGCACTGATAGCCCAGGGGATGAGGAAGCCGCTGACTGCGTAAGCGGGGTAGATGCCTTGATAGGTAATGGGGGCGATGCCTTTGGCTTTAATCTTCTCGCACAGCTCCAGCAGCTCGCTCCACGTACGCGGCGGCTTCCAGCCGTTCCGCTCGAACATCTCCTTGTTGTACCACCACCCCAGCATACTGAAGAAGTAGGGAAGCATGTAGGTCTTGCCCTGATACTGACACAGCTCCAGCAGGGAAGGCTCAAAGGTATCGCGCCATTTGCCTTCCGCTTTGCCGTAAGGTGGCGAGTCCAGATACTCATCCAGCGGAATGACCTGCCCCTCGTATACCAGCGCCCAGTGGTCCATCCCCCAGCCGGGGTAGGTGAGGTCGGGTGGATTGCCCGCCACGAAGCGCGGGCGTAACTGCTCCCACACGCGCGGGTTGCCCCATACCTTGATTTTCACGCCGGGGTGCGACTGTTCATACTCGCGCGCCGCCTGCTCAAAGAAGTCGATGCCGTAGCCCCCTTTGAAGCAGGCAACCTCCAGCTCCTTCGAGGCAGTAGATGGTTGTTTACCGCAAGAGACCACCACAACAGCAGCCAGTGCAACGACTGTCACGAGCAGCACGTATGCCGTTCGCTTCATCATTTGATCCCCCCATGGCGAAACCAACCTGTTTCAGAGCGGCAGGAAGCACCCTCCCTTCGGTTTGCTTTTACAGATTCGCCTCAGACAACAAGTGTTCCTGCAGGTGACAAACCGCACTGCTTGCGACCCACCACCCGCACGGGATATAATATCCCTAAAGGCAGGTGAGTGAGATGCCAGCGATTCTGAACGACCCTGTATCAATAGAGCGCCTCCTGCAAGAGCGTGTGCTCACCGGTGCAAGCCGATGGGACGAACTTTGGGATGGAGTGTGGCATATGTCTCCAGCACCCTCGCTAGAGCACCAGCGAATCGAAGGGGAGCTTTTCGTCCTTCTGAGGGAAGCGGTGACTTTAAGGGGAATAGGTAAAGTGTTTCATGAGGTGAACGTGGCGCACCCTGCTAAGCCAGCTCAGGACTTCCGCATTCCCGACCTGTGCGTGGTACTTGGGAGCAACCAAAACGCACAGCTGCATGAGAACTACATTCTGGGTGCGCCGGACCTGGTGGTGGAAATCCACTCGCCCGGTGACGAAACTTACGCTAAGCTAGATTGGTACGCACAAATCGGCGTCAAGGAGATACTGGTTATCCAGCGTGACTCCAAAGCGGTCGAGCAGTATATGCCCGACAGTCGCGGACTGCTTCGAAGAAGCACGGAGGAAGGTCAGGTATCTCTGGTGACAGTGCCTCTCGATATAGAGTGCATTCACGAAGGCGCAGGAGTGCAGATTCGGATACGCTGTCGACAGACCGGTTCCACATGGAGTATATAGACCGCAGGAAGAAACAACTGTGACGCAACAGGTGATAGAGGGAACTTGGGAGAGATTCTCGCCCAACAGGACAAACTGCGCGGAAAGCGAGTGCGCTTGACGGTGCTGGAGGAGAAGAATGCAGAGGTTCAAAACGGTTGCTCCGTGAGTGGCTTACTTGCTCACCTGCTGCGCCCGCACTGCATCGCCGAAAGCCCACCCGCACAACACCCCAAACCACAACAGATTGGGCGCAAAGAGTGCCACCTGCTCACGTCCGGGTGCATAGCTGAGTAGGAAACCGAACGTCAAGCCCACCACAACCCCTACTGCCCTGTTGAGTGTACGGTGAAATGCGCTTTGGGTGGCGGCGATGAGCAGATAGAGGAACGCTGCTGCATAGAAAGCAAACAGCCCCAGCACCCCTAGCAATCCCGCCACCGCCAGGCGCACTTGAGGCATCCCCTGCCGATGGGGCCACCAGACTACCTGCGCTATCGGCTCCACTGCCTCGCCCAGCGCCATCAGTGCGCCCGACAACATCCCCGCCGTCAGCATGAGCAGTACCAGCGCCGCGCTCCACCGACTCACAAAGCCGATACCCTGAAACACGCCGTCCGCCTCCAGCGCCAGGTACCAGGGAGCCAGAACCAGCATCACCACCACTGCCCAGCCCAGCACCAGCCCATAGCGTGCCCGCAGAATACCGCTGGAGGAGGGATGCGACGGTTGTATACCGGCAAAGTAGCGCTGGCGCAACAGGGCATCCAGCTTGGACTGCGCTGTGGCAGAATGAGGGTTGCACTGCAAAGCGCAGGTGAACATAGCGATGGCTTCCTCGATGCGTCGCTCTTGCCGGCAGACATCGCCCAGTATCTCGTACGCCTGTGCATTATGCCGCTGCAGACGCAGTACCCGTCTTGCCAGCGAGGCCGCTTCGCGCAGGTTACCGCGTGCGTACGCCAGCATCGCGCTCTGCAGCAGCTGCTGCGCCTCAATCTCCGCACTGCGAGCAGAGGTATAAGCGGAGGAGAAACCAGATGGGCGTTGCTGGCGTGCGCTCTGGTGCGCGGTGGGGCGCGAACGAGGTGGGGGCGTGGTCGAGGAGCTACCGGTTCCCGAACGCGCCTGCTGAGCACTGCGCCGCATCAGGTCGTAGTCCGCTCGCAGGGAAGGGCTGGACAGCACCCGATACGCCTCGGTAATCTCCTTGAAGCGATGTTCGGCGTCCGGCGAGCGATTTACGTCGGGGTGGTATTTTCGGGCGAGCTCGCGAAACCGACGGCGAATCTGCTCATCGGTGGCATGAGGAGGAACCCCCAGCACCTCATAGTAATCTCTGTCCGGCATGCGCAGCATAATACTTACTCTCCCAGCAACGCGCCCTCGCCACTGGCGTACCCCTGCCAGAAGCTGATAATCATACTGGCAATCCACAACGCTATCAGCAGGTATACCCCCACACTGAGCACGATAACCGCCTGACCGCTCTTCACGTCGGTCTCCTGCTCATAATATTCGGCAACTTTGTCCATCATCGCATCCACGTTGCCCGTGCTTTCGCCGGTCTGTAGCATATCCAGCACCAGCGGCGGCATCACCCCTGTACGCCGGAATGCCTCGGAGATGGACTGCCCGTGCTCCACCTCTGCGACCGCCCTGCGCAGATGTTTGGTCAGGTAATAGTTATCGGCGGCGAGCGCAGAAATCGCTATCGTGCGGGGCAGGGGCACTCCTGCCGAATACAATGCCGCCATCGCCCGGCTGAACCGTGCCATCGCCAGCTGACGCACTAACCCGCCAATGCCCGGTATCATTAGCTTGAGCGAGTCGTACGCTTCACGCAGAGGCTCTATCTGCAACAGAATGCGCACCACAGCCACTATCGCCAGGACAGCCAGCAGAATCGGCGCCGCCCAACCAACGGTCTCCCGCAGGTAAGGTATCAATCCACCACCGACCACCAGCACCGGTATCTTGGGGATAAAAATACCCGCCAACAGCAGCACCTTCGGGTAGAACGTGCCCGCGCGGATTTTGAGACGCAGCTTGTAGTCGCGCTCCAGATAGTCCGCAAGGCGTTCCAGCATGTTTTCTAATAATCCGCCCTCCTCACCCGCGCGAATGAGCGCAATCTGCAGGTCATCGAAAACGTGCGGATGTCGGCTCATCGCTTCCGCCAGCGGCTTGCCCTGCATGAGCTCGTTCACCACTGCTTGCACCACTCGTCGCAGGCGAGGCTTGCCGGTGTTCTCTGCTACCGAGAGCAGGGCACGATGGATAGGAATCCCTGCCCGCACTGCGGTGGCAAGCTGTCGGTAGAAGATGGCAAGGTCGCGCACGGATACGCCCGAATAGACGGGATACACTACCTTCTGCATGACCGCCTGTTCCGCCTGCTGTGTGCTTACCGCTCGCTCCGGGCGCACATCCAGCAAGAGCAACCCCATCTCCCGCACGATTCCGGCAGCACGACGGGTATCCTCCGCCTCTACCAGACCGGTTACCGTGCCGCCCTGCTGATTCTTCGCCGTGTAGCGATACACAGGCATGACGACCACCCCTCACGGCGTTTTGAAGAACTCGTCCACGAATCGGAACATGCCGGTAAAATAGGTATACACCATCCACAGCATCGCCGCGCCGCCCAGAACCAACATGCCCAGACAGCCCAGCCGAACCAGTGCGAATGACGCCCGCTGGTACCGCTCTCGCAGCGTCTCCTCGTGATAGGTCGCCGCGCGATCAAGCATCCCCGCTATCTCCCCACTCTGCTGCCCGGCTGCCACCAGACTGATGGTCTCCCAATCAAACAGTCCGGTTGCCTGCAGAGCACGGTCTATTCCCTCTCCGCGGCGAATCACAGGCAACACCTCTATCAGCTTCTCATGCACAAACACATTCCCTGCGGACGGCGCCGCCGCCTCCCACGCGCTGATGGCAGGTACTCCCGCCGCAAACATCCGGTGCAGAGTGCGTAGAAAGGCGGTCAACGCACGCTGGCGGCTCAGCGCACCAAACACCGGCAGGCGCATTACCAAAGCGTCTTTCCAGCGACGATTCGCAGGCAGGTCCAGAAACCACCACGCTCCCCACACGATGACCACCACACCAAGAAACACAGGCAAAGAGCGGGTAAGCAGCAGGTCGACATACCGTCTGTAAAAGAACGAAGCATCCCCTCGTACCATCCCAGCGTAAAACGCCGGAAACAAGGGAAGCACCAGCATCAACATGCCCATACCGTTGAGTATCAGCAGGCGCGGTATCCATAACCTGCGCCACAGGGTATGCTCCTGCTCGTAGTGAGCGGCGATTTCATCGCAGAGAATATCCAGCGAACCGCCCAGCTCCCCGGCGCGAAACATACCCACGACATGCGGGGCAAACAGACGGGGAAACATCTCCAACGCCTGCGACAGAGGCTGCCCCAGATGGGCGTTCGCCAGCATCGCACGCGCCGCGGCTTGCAAGGATTCGGGCATGGAGGGCTGGTTAGAAATCTGTGTCAGCGCGCTGACGGGGTTGTTGCCTGCCCGCAGTAACGACGCCAGCTGCCGGAAGAACACCGCACGCGCGTGCAGGCTGGCAGTGGCGCGCTCGGCGCGTCGGTCGGCATGCTGAGGCGGTGACTGTGTTTGCACGGGCGTGTCCACAGCGGAAACGATGCGCTTGATGATAAACCCGCGCGACTGCAGAAGCCTCTGCAAACTCTGCTCATCGCTCGCCTGCAGAGTGCCCATCACCGAACGTCCGGTGCTCTCGTCAACTGCTTCAAAGCGATAGGTCGGCATAGTTCAGCTTCCACAACTTCTGCGACTGCACCACAGGTTGTTCCAGCAAATCACGAATCGGCGTGCCGTCGGGCAGGGTGAGCTCCGGCGCGATTTCCAGTAGGGGCACAAGCACAAAGGCGCGCTCATGCATGCGGGGATGCGGTAGGGTTAGTCGCTCGCTTTGCATCTGCACGCCCTCATACAGCACGATATCGATATCGATAGTGCGCGGGTTGCCGTAGTGCGTGCGCACGCGCCCCCCCGCCTGCTCTACTGTCATTACATGCTCCAGTAGAGCAAGAGGCTCTAACGTCGTCCACACCTGCACTACCGTGTTGAGGTAGAACGGCTGCGGCGTATCATAACCCACCGGCTCGGTTTCGTACACACCGGCGCAACGCACCATTTCCACCCGCGGCGAGCGAAGCCTCTGTATCGCTTCACGCAGGTTGTTTAGACGGTCGCCCTGATTAGAGCCAAGACTCAGCCACGCATTCGCGCCCATAGTACCTTTTATAGTATCAGAAAGCGGTCGTCAATACTCCACAGGATGAGGGGGTCTATCTCCATCAGTAACCGCAGCTCACTTTCGTCGAACCAGACGCCTGCACACGCGGGACAAACGTCCACGGTTAGCGCTGAGCCTCCATCTCGATGCGGCAATCCGGGCAAAGCAAGGCACTCATAGAAACCTCCGCGCGAAGTGTGTGCGATTTATTGTACCTCACTACTCGCGCTGGCAGAACCAGCTGTATCGGCTCGATTCGGCGTCGGTGATGGGTATCTTCCAGCAGAACAGGTCGTCGGGTACGCTCTGCGAGCAGTGGAAGATAATGGGCGGCTTCGTGGCTTTGAGCCATTTCGCATGACCGTCAAAGAACAGCAATACTGCCCCACCGTTGTGCACGATAGATGGGCAATCTGCGTTGACGGGATGGTACGCGCCGTCGTTCAGTGTGATTTGCTCGTCGATGAGCAGGGCAAGCCGGGCAGGGCGTTCCACCGCTGTTTCTGGAATAAAGGCGAGACCGGCATTCATCGAGTAGCTCAGCAGCTTCTCCTCACGCGGGTCTGACGGGCAGATGTACAGCCCGGCGTTCTTCACGTAGGGATACAGCACACCGCTGACGGGTCCCTTCACAGCAAGCCATTCGGGATTGACCGGTGCGGTGGTCTCCTGTCCGACGGGTACAGCATAGATGCAGGGAACCCACTGTGCTCCCGAGTTCCACCAGAAGCCGCGCATCCAGGCGGGCCACGCATCGCTTATCCAGCCACCCATGCAGTTGCCGTCGCCGTTACCGGCATTGCGACCGTCGTAGTCTATGCGGTACATCACCAGCGCCAAGCCCAGCTGGCGCAGATGTGCCAGACAGGTGGTTTGCCTTGCTTTCTCGCGCGCCTGCGCGAACACGGGGAACAGGATAGCTGCGAGAATGGCGATAATGGCAACCACAACAAGCAGCTCGATCAGCGTGAAAGCGCTTGAACGAGACATGGTTATTCCCCTCCCTTGGAGTGATGCCACACTATTATAGCAAGTATCTGCGAAGAAGTCAGCATGGCAGGTGCATCAAGTGGTCACGACGGAGCGTAAGCCGCTATACATACACTGCCCCTCTCCGCATGCGGGAGGTTGAGCAGGGCTGCATGGCGAGGCTCCTGCCGAGTCGTACGCTCCGTCGTATCCCTGGCGGTCGATTAATCTGCTACCTTCCGTATCCCGGCGAAGGTGGCGGCGCCATCGGCATGCGGGATTGCCCGGGCGCGGGCGGAGCCAGATTCACCCCGGGCGGCGGCGTGCCCGAAATCCGCTTCGGTCCCGCGAACCACTGACGCACGTAGAAAAAGCCTGCAATCGCCAGTACGACGACAATCACCAGGATTGCCATTGCAGGTGGTATCTCGCGTTTCATCAGAACACCTCCAGAGAAAAGCCCTCCGGTGGGGGAACCGGAGGGCATGTTGGGTTCCTACGGATTCAACACAGGGTCAGCCTCACGGTCCGCCTGCACCGTCCACTCATGCGGGAAGGTGTGCCCCCACTTGCGGGTGGAGACGTGACCGTCCGTCCAGATGATGTTCTGCATACTATTGAAGAAGCCCTGCACGTTGGGGTCACGCGAACCCCAGTCGGTGCCAGTGCAGGTCCAGGTGTTCCAGCCCAGGCGCAGCGGATAGTCCAGATGCCCATCCTGCCACGAGTCGGGGCAGTGACCGTTGACAACGTAGATAGTTCCCGCTGGTTCCTGCAGCGCCGCCTGGCTCAGGAAGCGGTCCCAGACGATGCCATAGTGGGCACCCGGGTTGTTGTCTTTCCAGGGGGTAAAGTTCCACACCCCTACCCCGTTCAGCATGTAGGAGAAGTAAAGGGTGTTGCCGTCAGGGCTCAGGTTGATGTTCAATGCTTTGCAAACCCAGGGCGCATTGGCGTCATACGCTGCCTCCAGCTGAGGCGAGAGGAACACGCGCGTGTTCTTCACATACGGCTGCAACAGGGCGGGCCAATATACCCACGGACCCGGCGAACAGCGAGGATCGCCTTCGTAGGGAAGCCCAAAACCCAACAGCTTTTCATCGTAGTCCTGCGAGTACATCATCAACGCCAAACCCTGCTGCTTCATGTTGCTGATATCGGACGCCTGGCGCGCCTTCGTGCGTGCTTGTGAAAACACGGGGAACAAAATCGCCGCCAGTATCGCGATAATCGCAATAACGACGAGCAGCTCGATAAGCGTAAAGCCTTTGTGTTTCATGTCGGGAAACCTCCTTTTCGTCGTCGTTAGCTGTTTGTGGTTTGTAGCCGCAGGCTTCAGCCTGCGCAAAGGATGCCGTTTCCTCTCTCTTACGCTACCACTTTCACCCCCTTTGCGTGGACGCCCAAACCACCAGCGTGGGGCGCAACAGCGCACCCTGTCGTTCGATATGGAGAAGGTTCAACTGTATTGAATCATGGGGTGCAAGATTTGTCAAGGAGTGTACTTGCTGTTGTTGCCGGTTTAGCCCCCACCCCAGCCCTCCCCGCGTGCGGGGAGGGAGCGGTTCCTCCCCCGTTCACGAAGGAGGTCAGGAGGGGCATACCGCCCACAGAAGCCTCACCCTCCGGCGCTACACCCCTGGTTCCCTTCTCGGCTGCAGGTACTCCTCGCGTGTGCCGCACTCCTCCAGCAACTTCAGGAACTTCGCGTGCAGGCGGCGCGCTACGTCGGGATGCTCTCGTGCCATATTGTGCGTCTGTCCGGGGTCGGTAGCGGTATGGTACAGCTCCACCTCGTCGCCTGTAACGCTGTAAATCAACGTCCAGTCGCGCTCATGAACCGTAGACGGTCGTGGCGAGAGCACCACCCGCTCGGTGCCGTCCACCGCACGGCTGACGGTCTCGCCCGGCTGATGCACAATCGCCCATGAGGTGACGAAGAAGTCGCGCCACCCTACTTTTTCACCGCGTAACAGGGGCACGAGAGACTTCCCTTGCACTTCGGTAGGTATCTCCACCCCTGCTAGTTCTAGCAGCGTGGGCATCAGGTCTATGAAACCGGTGAAGACCTCATGGGTAGCAGGCTTCATACCGGGGATATACAGGAGCAGGGGGATGCGCGCCACTTCATCGTAGATAGGTGAGCGGTGAAAGATGTGTTTGCCGTCGCGCTCCTCGAACAACGCCTTGCCGATGATGCCGTGCTCGCCGATGTAGAAGCCATGGTCGGCGGTGAAGATGACCACCGTATCGTCCAGCAGATTCAGGCTCTCCAGCCGCGCCATCAGCCTGCCGAACCAGTAGTCCACCATCGTCACCTCGCCGCGATAGAGGGCACGGCAGTGATTCAGCTCCGCTTCGGTGAGGAACTCGCGCCAGTACCAGTACTGTGGATAGATGACCTCTTCACCCTCGTAACCGGGGTCGTAGAGGTCGGTGTAGTGGCGCGGCGGGTCCCACGGCTCGTGCGGGTCAAAGGTGTCGATATACAGGAAGAAGGGCTTCTGTTTCGCATTGCGCTCCAGCCAGCGCATGGCGGCGTTCACCGTACGGGCGGGGAAGTAATCTTGCTCGCTCTGGCGGTCGGCGACGTTGCGCAGATACTGACGCAAAGTGCGCTCGCCCAATCGGCATTTGTTGATGTCGAAGGGGTACTGCACCTCCACCGGGTCGGTGCGCCAGCGGTCGTTCTCCTGCCCGCGTATCCACTCGAAGGCGGTAAAGCCTCGGTCAAAGTGGTAGCCGTAGTTCAACAGATGGGGCGTATCGATAATCATCATCGTGGTATAGCCAGCCTCAGAGAGCAGTTGTGCCAGCACGGTCTCTTCACGTGGCAGGGGCGACCAGTCGCGATGGGGGAAGGTCCACTTGCCCGTAAACAGGTCGGTACGGGCAGGAACCGTGGGGAACGAGCCACAGTACGCCCGTTCGAACACCTGCGCGGTCTGCGCAAAGCGGTCCAGATACGGCGTATGTATCTCCTTTCCACCATGAATCGTGAGGTTATCACGCCGGAAGGTGTCCGAGATGAAAAGCACGATATTCAGTGGTTTCATGCTATCCTCTCCAGCGCTTGCGCGAGTAGTTCCGCTGGGCGCACATGGCAACCCGTTTGCTCCGAGACATTGGCGGCGATGGCGACCGCTTGCGAGCGCAGCGAATCCTCGCCGTGGGTGAGAGGCTCCTTGCCCTCACGCACGCATTGCACAAAATGGCGTATCTCGGCGGCGAAGGGGTTTACCGGCTCCAGCTCCAGCTTCACGAACCCTTCTGACCATTCGGGCTTCTTGCGCGAGAAGACGTGCAAGCCGTTCCAGTTGTGCACTGCCCCCTCCGTGCCCTCTAACCATAGCTTACGGTAGAAGGCTTTGTAGGGCGACAGCCAGCTGATGCTCATGGTGGCGATGGCGCCGGTGGTAAACTGCAAGTTGACCACGCCTGCCACTTCTCCCTCCATGCGGTCGGGGTCATGGTAGGTCTCGGCGGAGACCCACTCTACCTCGCCGATGAACCAGCGTAGCAGGTCCAAACGGTGACACCCCGCGCTGGCGATGGCGCCGCCTCCCAGCCTCTGCCGACTGCGCACCCAGTGCCCGGCAGGAACCGTCACGTTCTGTAGGTGGTCTAGCTGCGCCAGAATAGGCATACCCAGCCAGCCTTCGTCCAGCAGCTGTTTCGTGCGCCAGTTTTCTGCTTCGAACCGTTCCACAAAGGCGGTCATCAATACCACACCAGCCCGTCTGGCGGCGTGCACCATCGCCCAGCCGTCCTCCAGCGTGGTGGCAATCGGCTTTTCCACGAGGACATGCTTGCCCGCCTGCGCCGCGGCGACAGCCACCTCCGCGTGCAGGTCATGAGGGAGGCAGATGTCTACTGCATCGATATCCTCTCGCTTCAGCACTTCGCGCCAGTCGGTAAGCACAATCTCCGCACCTGATTCACGCGCCCGCTCCTGCGCCAGAGCCTCCTCCACATCGCAGGTAGCGACCACGCGCACCGTTTCTGCTCCCAGCTCGTGCATGGCGTGCACGTGCGCCCGCGAGATGCCTCCACAACCGATCAAAGCGACACGCACAGGTTGGCTCATCTTTCTCCTCCTTTCTCTGGCTTCCACCAGAGCGCGAAGGTGCTGAAGTCTTTGTCGGTATGATTGCGCACGGTATGCCAGGCGTTGGCGGGGATGAATACCACATCTCCTTCGCGGATAATCTGCTCCTCGTCTTCGATGCGCAGGGTAGCTTCGCCGTAGCGGACGTAATAGAGTTTGGCGAGGGGTACACGTTCCGGTTTCTGTGCCATGCCCGGCTTCAACACGCCGAAGGCGCACCCGAACGGCGCACCTATCTCTTCTGCTGCAAACACGCCCTGTGCCAGTATCGTGCCCTCGTGCGCAGGGAAGAGCGCATTCGGGTCAAAAGAACGTATGCGCATGTTCTCTCTCCTCCCGTTTGCTGCGTGCTTATTCTCGGTCAAAGGGCAGTTTTTCCTGCGCGCTTTCGCCAAAGAATTGCCTTGCCACCTGCAAAAATCGCTTGCGCCCCTCTTCGGGATGCACCAAAGGCGGCGGGTATTGGGGACAGATACGATAAAGATTGTGCAGGTCGCTCAACTGCTCGCTGTTGGCTTGCTGTAGCTCTGGGACGTACCGGTGGATGTATTCCGCCTGCGGATCGAACTTTTGCGCCTGCAACAGCGGGTTGAAGATGCGGTAGTACGGCTGCGCATCGGCACCGCATCCCGCCGCCCATTGCCAGTTGCCCACGTTCTGCGCCAGGTCGGCGTCTACTAGGTGCAGATAGAACCACCGTTCGCCCCATCTCCAGTCGATAAGCAGGTGCTTCGTCAGATAGTTGGCGACTACCATACGCGTTCGGTTATGTATCCAGCCTTCGCTCAACAGCTGGCGCATACCGGCATCCACCAGCGGGATGCCCGTAAGTCCCTGCGCCCACCGTTCGAACTGCTGCTCGTCGTGGCGCCAGGGAAAGCCACGCCATGTGGGACGCAGCTCCATGTTCACCGTTTCGGGGTGATGGTACAAGATGTGTGAATAGAAGTCACGCCATGCCAGTTCCTTCACAAACTGTTCGTCCACCCCCCATGCTTCGCGCAACATTTGACGCAGGGGGATCATCCCGCAACGGATATAGGGGCTCATCCGCGATACCCCTTCTGCCGCGGGCAAATTGCGCAGGCTGCTGTAGCGTGAGAGGGTGGTAGCAGCAAACTGTTGCCACTTTGCCTGCACCTCTTGCTCGGTGGCATACCACCTGCGGGCCGGTTCGGTATCCACATCTGGGATATCGGTGGTTGGTACTTTTAGCGCGGGAGTGTAAAGGTAGGATGGCGATGGCACCGCCGGCTCCGGTTGGGCGTGCTGGAGGAAGTGTCGCTTGTAGAATTGCGTGAAGCTCGGATAGACACTGTCAGGAATTGGGCAGAGCAAGCTATCACGCAGCACGCGGTACCGGATGCCCTTTCGTTCCAGCAAACGTCTCAGTTGCCGGTCTCGCTCCAGTGAGTGGGGTTCTACATCCTCACAAAAGCGCACCTCGTCGGGACGTACAACGTCAAAGAACTGTTCCTGTTGCTCCAGAGGTACGACATACAGCCTGCCTCCCACTGCTTCGATCCCTTTCTGCAACTCACGCAGGGCATAGAAGAAGAGGGCACGCAGGTTATCGCCGTGTTCCTGCTGGTTATATTGGTCCACAAAAAAGACGGGGATGATTTCGTCACGCTCGGCATTTTGCAAGAGCGGGTTATCGGTCAGACGCAGTTCGCGTCGGAAGATGGCGACGACTCGCATATCCCTCACTACCCAGCCAATGCCTCGCTGGCGATGGTGTCGAAGCCCATGTCGCTGGCGCCGGAGGTGATGTACTGGAAGTAGCCTGCAGCGGCGATCATCGCGGCGTTATCCGTGCAGAGGATGAGTGGTGGAATCACCAGCTGGTAGCCGCGTTTGCCTGCCTCTTCACTCAATACCTCTTTCAGGCGCGAGTTAGCAGCGACCCCTCCGCACACCGCGATGCGCGGGATGCCGTACTCTTCGGCAGCACGTAGTGTCTTGCCTACCAGCACGTCCACAATCGCCTCCTGAAAGCTGGCGGCGGCATCCGCGACGTTCAGCGATTCGCCGGTAGCCTGCACGTAGCGGAGTAAAGCGGTTTTCAGTCCGCTGAAGCTGAAGTCATAGCTTCCCTCCTCCAGCCAGGCACGGGGGAAAGCGATTGCCTGCGGGTTACCCGCTTTCGCGGTGCGGTCAATGACCGGACCACCCGGATAGCCCAGCCCCAACAGACGCGCCGCTTTATCGAAGGCTTCCCCGGCAGCATCGTCGCGTGTGCTACCCAATCGGCGCCGTTGCCCATGCGCCTGCACGATGTGCAGGTCGGTGTGCCCTCCCGATACGATGAGGCAGACGAACGGGAACTGCAGGTCGGGCGCGGTGAGGAAATTGGAAGCGATATGTCCTTCCAGATGGTGCACCGCCACAATCGGTTTGCCCAGCGCGTACGCCAGCGCCTTGCCCGCCGATACCCCTACCATCAGCGCGCCTACCAGCCCAGGGCGGTTGGTCACCGCGATGAGATCGATGTCTGAATAGGGGATGTTCGCTTTATGCAGTGCCTCCTCGATAAGCACACCGAGCCGTTCCACATGCTTCCGCGCAGCCACCTCGGGCACGACACCTCCCGTCAGCGCGTGGATGTCCACCTGCGAGGCGATGAGGTTCGAAAGTATCTCCACCCCGTCGCGTACGACGGCAACAGAGGTCTCGTCGCAACTGGTCTCGATGCCCAGCACGTTCATTGCTCCGCACCTCCGCCCCCCAGCAGCTTCCACCGGTTTGCCCGAAGCACCTGCTGGTATTCGGGGGTCTGCATATCCGACGTCCACATGATAAGTGCATCTTCGCCCGTGTCGGCGTAGTAACCCTTGCGGATGGCTACAGTGTAGAAGCCGTATTTGGTGTAAAGCCGTTGCGCGGCGATGTTGGTTTCACGCACCTCTAAAGTGGCATGGCGGGCTCGTCGGGCGATGGCGTACTCCAGAAGCCCCAGCAGCAGTTTCTCGCCGATATGCTGTCGGCGATGGTGAGGATGCACCGCCAGCGTAGTGATGTGCGCCTCGTCCATGATAACCCACATGCCCGCATACCCTACCACGCGCCCGTTCACCTTCGCCACCAGATAGCAGGCGGGCTGATGGGTCAGCTCGTTATAAAAGGCGTTTTCGTGCCAGGGGGTGCGGAAGCACATCCGCTCTATCTCCATCATCTCGGGGATGTCTTCCGCCCGCATCGGCTCGATCACCAGTTGAGGCATCAAAATCGCCATTCGAGTTCACCCACATTCATTTATACGTAGAAATGAGGCTATCCTGCTTTACCTTGCCTTCACTATCGCCTCATACCGCTTGCGCAATTCGGGGTCGCGCTGGATGGTCTTCTGTATCTCCTCGTTGATCAGGCGTGCCGCGGTGCGCAGGGCGTCCGCCGCCGACTTCTGCCCCGACTTCACCAGGTCCAATTGCTTGTTCAGGATGCGCTGCACTGCCTGCCCGTTCACAAAGGGGCTCACCTCGTCCGGCACAGCGTAGTTCATCGCGTCGCGCCATACCGCGTTGAAATCCTCTTCGGGAAAGGCGGGATCGTGCAGGTATCTTTCGGTGTAGGAATACTTTTTTACCGGCGCGAGGGCATCTGCCTGATGGTTAATCAGCTCGTTATACTCCCTGCCCGCCATATACAGCAGAAACTTCAGCGCATGATGGCGGCGAGGGCTGTTGCGGTTAATCAGTGAGGCGCGCCCGTAGCCGCGAAACACCCGATAGGGTCCGTGCGGAGACTCCACCGCGCCCAACCTCAGCCCCTGATAACTGCGCAGGGTGCATAGCCACCACCTACCGCCCAGCGCCATTGCGCCCTTCTTCGCCCCGAACCAGGTAATCGTGCCCGAACCCCAGCCTCCCTGCGTTGCCATCGCCGCCTCCTCCACCGGGCTGGGCATCACCTTGTACTTGTATATCAGGTCCTGCATGAACTGTACCGCCGCGATGGCTTCAGGGCTATCGATAATGCACCGCGTGCCGTCGGGGGTGTACAGCCTGCCTCCCCACTGCAGCACGAAATGATACCAATTCCACCAATCCATCAGCAAACCAAACTGTACCGGTCTGCCGTTCTTGTCGCGGACGGTCAGCTTCTTCGCCACTACCAGAAATTCATCCCACGTCCAGGGACCCTTAGGGTAGGGCACGCCGTACTGATCAAAGATGTCCTTGTGGAACCATATCGCGTTCACCGCGGCGTTGGTAGGGAAGCCGTACACGCGCCCCTCATGGATAATGTTGGGATGCACCGCCTTCCACACTTCATTCTCCACGTCGATGCCCGCCTTTTTCAGCTCGTCGGTCACATCCCATGCGATACCCGAGCGCACGTAGGCGGAAAGCTGGAAGCCGTCGTAACAGTCGAAGATGTCGGGTCCCACGCCTGCCAGCGACTGCACGATGACCTTCTCCATGCCGGTGTTGCTGGGATCCAGACGCAGGTCATACTGCGGATGCAGCTTATTGAACAGCGCAATCTGCTCGCGGCGGGCGGGGTTGTCATCGCTCACCCACACCAGCGGGATTTTGCCCCGCGCGGTGTTTTGGGGCTGAATACACCATGCCACCACCGAGAGCAACACCAGCACCGCAAAGGTTGTGAGAAAGACGTATTTCATGGCTTTTCCAGATTTCGGTTAATATCTGCTCACGCATTGCGGTTCACTCTGACATCCGCCGCCGGGTGGTTCACGGCTCGGCAGAAGCCTCGCCCTCCGAAACTTCGTGTGGAGGGTCACGATGGGCGTGACCCTCCACATATTCTGCAATACTAAAACGGTGGAGCGGGGGGTGGCACGCGAATCTCGGCGGAAACCGCCTCGTTGCCGCCCCTGTCCACCGCTTTCACCTGCAGACGGACGGTGCTGGCAGGTAAGGTCGCCTGATACTGCTCGGTGCCGGGTATCTGTTGCATGGCAACCGGGGTAGGCGCGGGATCCACCCCAACCGCCAGAACGGTCACCGATGCCACACCTGTACCCACATCGAACGCCTGCACCTGCACCAGCACGCGGTTCGTGTTCGCCTCGCGGGTGACCGTGGGCGTGCCGATGACGGGCGGTGTGGGGTCAAAAGGCAACCCCTTCTCCGCTCCGCCACAGCCTACCAGCAATGCCACCGCTAACCATCCCAGCGCGGTCAGTGCGGTCGTCGTTCTCTTCATCGTGCCACCTCCTCTCACCGTGTCAGCGTGATGGGTACCATGCTGCGAACCACCTGCCCGTCCGCGCTGACCGCCTTCACTTCCACCATGTAGCTGCCAGCAGGCAAGGCAACACCGTTCGCATCACGCCCATCCCACGTGATTTGCTGAATACCCGCCGAACGCGAAGCACCGCTCGTCAGCCTTCGCACCGGTTTGCCTGCGGAGAGGATATTTACCTCCACCTGTGCGCTGGTACTCAGGTTGAACGAGATGGTGTAGCGCCCATTGGCGCTCCGTCCGCCGCTGACCCGCACCTGTGACAGGCGCAGTAGACTGCTCTGCGGGGTCATCTCGATGCGGAAGCGGTACACACCACCCTGTCGGCTCACCGCGAAGGTATGCGAGCTGGTGGTGCGCAGGAAACAACGCTCGCCGGTTTGCAGGTCCACCAGCACCGGGTTCACGGTACGAGGCGCCTGGTGCATACCCTGCCAGTACAGCGTGGCAGTGCCGTCGTCGCCTGCGGGGATGCGCACTTCTACCTCCCACGGCGCGCCGGCACGGCTGTCCGCACGCATATCCACCGCCAGCGGCTGGGCGTTGTGCACCAGAACCACCTTTGGCGCAGGGGCAGAGACTGGCGGCTCCGGTGGCAACCCGATGGCGATGTTCTCGCCGGCGTTCGCACCGAATACCGCCTCCGCACTGCCAGAGCCGGACTGCACCAGCAGGCGCACCGCCCATGCTCCGCGGTCGTTCGATACAGCGCGAGTATTTTGCGGGATCACCCCGTCGGATGCTTTCAAGAGCAGTTCGCATTCTTCGTGGGCATATACCCAGTAGCCTCGCCACGGCTCGATGCTGTTCACCGCGCCAGGTATCCGCAACGGGTCGTACACCAGCACATAGCGACCGGTTGCCGGGTTGGCACCGTCCTGCATCCAGCCCCAGGCATGGTCTTCTATCCACCCCGATTGTCGTGCCTGACGCAAGGTCACCTCCTCGCCCTGCCGTCGCACCTTAATGGCGTTCACGTCCCATACAACCGGGTCGGCGGAGGTGCTGGCGATAAAGTTCCAGCCGCGCTTCAGCGCAATCGGGAACGAAATCGGCAGTTCGTTGCCAGCGATGCTGAGAGGAGCCGGCTGTGCCGCGCTATACCAGTAACCCACACCGATGAGCAGGGCATCGCCCGCATCCGTGTACGACTGGGTGTTCGCATCCCATACCTTCATGGGCACGCCCGCGATACCGATAGCCTGCTTGCTGGCGTCCGGCAACGCTAGGTTCACCGCAAACGTGCCGACACCCAGTAGCCTCGCAGGCACTCTGGCGGATACCTTGAAGGAGCGTGAGCCTGCGTTACTCCATTGCTGACCGTCGCTGGCATACGCTTCCAGCTGGTAAGTGCCCGCGCTGAGCGCATTGCTTGCAGGCACGCGGAACATCGCCTCCTCACCGCTGGCGTAACTGGGTTTGCTCCAGCCGGTGGTGCTTACCGTCTGGTCGTACACCGCTATCTGCTGTCCACCCCTTGAGAGCACCAGCTTGTAGCGCAGACCATCAGACAGGTCGGCGTCGGTGGAGCGCAGACGGAACTCCGGGGTCGGCGATGTGACCGCAGAGGCAGCAGGGGTAATGACCTCAGGCGCTTCGGGAGCCTGGTCAACGGTGAAAGTGCGCTCCCAGCTGCCGTTGCCCCATTGCCTGCCGTCGGTGGCAAACGCCTGCCACTGGTACGCGCCCGTTGCCAGCGAGGCACTAGCCGGTACGGTGAACACCGCTTCCTCGCCGCTGGCGTAGCTGGGCTTACTCCAGCCGGTGGCATCCGCGCTCTGGTCGAAGGTCGCCACCACCTGCCCTGCCTGCTTCACCACGATTTTGTACTGCAGGCTGTCGCCGTTGGCGTCGGTGGCACGCAGGCGGAAGGTAGGTGTGTGCGGTACGAAACTGCCGCCCGCCGGTTCCAGCAGGTCGGGAGCGGATGGCGCGGAGTTCACGATGAGCGTCCGGCTCTCGCTGCCGTCGCTCCACTGCTTGCCATCGTACACAAACGCCTGCCACAGGTAGGTGCCGGGGTTCAGCGCACGGGTGGAGGGCACGGTCAGAACAGCTTCTTCGTCGCTGGTGTAACCGGGCTTGCTCCAGCCAGTGGTGTCCACCGTCTGGTCGAAGGTGGCGACGGTGGTGCCGTTGCGGGTAAAGACAATCTTGTATTTCAGCGTGTCGGTTGCGTCGGCGTCGGTAGCACGCACCGTCAGGGTTGGCGTGCCCAGCACAATGGTATTCGAAGCGGGGCTGACCAGCGTGGGCGCATTGGGCATTCGGTTGACTACCATCCTGCGCCTGTCGCTGCCCTCGCTCCATTTGATGCCGTCGTAGGCAAACGCCTGCCAGTACAGCACGCCCGTCGGTAGTGCGCGCGAAGCGGGCACGGTCAGCACCGCCTCCTCACCGCTGGCGTAGTCGGGCTTGCTCCAGCCGGTGGTGTCGGTGGTCTGGTCGAACACCTCTATCTGCTGGTCGCCCTGATAGATAACCACTTTGTACTTCATCCTTGCACCGGGCGAGGAGGTCGCCTTCATGCGGAAGGTAGGCGTCGGCGAAACAATCGCGTTCGCCGCCGGCTGCAACAGCACCGGAACGGGCGAGATGAACTCGTAAACCGCGAGCAGATTGTAGTCCGCATCCATCGTCAGGGTGATGGTGCGATTGGTGGAGAAGTCCACCCCGTTACGCACCCACTTGATGAACACGTTATCGTTAGGTGCAGTAGCGGGAGCGGTCAATGTCACCTGTACACCGCCATCGTACACGCGGGTGAACGGCGTGGAGCCATCGCCCTGTCCGTTGATATCGTTCGGCGATACGGTAATAGCGACACCGCTATCGGGGTCGGACGAGCTGACCTGTAGAGTATGCGTCACCGCGCCGGTCACAATCATCGAGTACGCCTGCCGACCGGCCGGGCGCAGGACACCCTTATGGGTGACGGTGATGGTGTACACGCCCGCCTGCGGGGCAGGTACTACCACCTGCTCCACGTTGTCCACCACGTTATCGCCAGTGGTAGCGGGAGCGGCGGGGTTCGCCGGGTTCAGCACCCAGGGCATGTAGGTGGTGGTACCGTTGGTCACGCGCAGGTCCAGGTCGTTCACCAGCATCCGGTCGGGTGGGTCTAGAGAAACGGGCGGCGGCGTGCCCGGCGGGTCCGTCCAGACGATGGTGACCTTCAACGGCTGAGTTCCATCCGAAATCACGCGCACGGTATGCGTTTCGCCGGTGCGCAGGGTGCGCTCCTGAATCGCGTACGGGTTTTTCACGCTTTCCGAGATGACCTGCGCGGCGGTTTTGGCGTTCAGGATACCCCAGCCGAACATGTAATCGGGTCCGGGGGCGGGTCCGCACTCATCGGCGGTGTGGATTGCCAGCGCCTTGAGGGTGGCGGAGCGCATGTTCGCGCCGCCGTGTGTCTGCCGGTAGTGCTGGATGAGCAACCCCAGTGCGCCTGCAATGCTGGGCGAAGCTGCAGACGTGCCAGCCCCCATGCCATATCCACCGATGAAGGTGGTGTATACGTCTATACCGATACCAACGATATCGGGCTTGATACGCCCATCATCGGTGGGGCCCCAGCTGCTGAAGCTGGTCATGCGTACGCTGCTGGGTCCTGCGTACCCTCCAGGGATGGGATAAACCCCACCAACCACGAGAGTGTTTTTAGCGGTTGTCGAGTACGGGATGCACTCGTAGCCGGAGGTGCCCCCGTCCAGGTCATGGCTATCGGAATACGTTTGCCCATCGAGGTGGTAGTGCTGAACAGGCTGTGAGGAGGGCCCCTCTCCACGGTCGTTACCCGCGCCCTGAACGATAAGATAGTAAGGGGCATTATAGGCTATTTCATCCCATTCCCGAGACCAATCGCCGTAGAAGCCAAACTTCCAGTCCTCGCGCTGGTCGATAGTAGTGTCACCTGACCAGAGAAAGTCGCCAAGCCATCCAGACAGAATCACATAGGAATGGTTGGACACCAGTAAACCCGCACGGGCGGCGTCTGCCATCTCGGAGGTGTCGCTGTCCCAATCATAGCTGTCTACGCTAGCTGCAAAGGACATCCCCCTGGCGCGCGGATCCACTCCGGCTGCAGCTAGGATACCACCAACCATTGTCGCGTGGTCGTGCGGCTCCGCACCATCACGGATACGAAGTCGTCCTAGAAACTCCGGATGGGTAGGGTCCACAGCACCTGCGTCCCATACACCCAGCACGACTCCTGCGCCGGTGAGGTTTAATCCGGTAGAGCCGCCGGGCCACAGTTCATCCGCGCTAAGAGAATCTGCGGTTTCTACACCGTTCGTGAGGTAATAGACAGGCACCCCGTTGCGCACCGCCATGATTTCCAGGATCGCGCCGTTGGGGAGCTTGCGACGCACCGGCAGACCACGCTGCTTCGCCCACTCTTCTGCCTGCCGCTTTTCGACGGCGGCTCGTAGAGACGCACGCGCCGCCAACGAGGTGAGTGCAGGCACGTTGGTCTCCTCTTGCGCCCGGGAGAACGGCGCGAGGAGCAACGTCACCCACAACAACCAGAGAACACGTGCGAACCATCTGCCTGTTGTCATTCGTGAACATTTTCCTCCTTCCAAGTCTTGTTGCGTGGACAGACAGGGAAAACGGTTACTTCGCGTTAACCTTTAATGCACCCACGCAAATATAGCAGGTCTGAGAAGAGGTTGTCAATATACGGATACGAATCATTCAGGCTCGTAGGTGAGCTTTTTGTCAAACAGAGCGAGCTGCGCTACAGAAGATGTGAGGGGTGCATCGGTTGTTACCGTTGCCTCCAGCGAGTCGAACAGGTCTAAAGCCGACTCGAACCACTCGTACGACGGTTGCACATTCTGTATAGAACTGCTGGCGGAACGGAGCAGTACTCCGACAAAATGCAGAAACACCAGATTCCTGCTACC
>JBMFOT010000048.1:21072-26019 GCA_049969495.1 Armatimonadota bacterium | reverse complement strand
GGGTGCAGGTGCACTCTGAAAGCTCTGCAACGGCTGGGCGGGAGCCTCGTCCCCTACAGGGTCAGAAAGAGGTGTATCCATCATTCCCTCTGCCCGTGCAGGGCTAGCAGTTGACGATTCCCCCTTCACTCCTGTATAATTCCTTCACCAACCCCTATCGCAAGGTTACAGAAGGAGGAGCAGTGTCGCCTTGATTATCGTACTGACACCTCAGGCAACAGAGAAAGACCTGGAGGAGTTGACCGATAACCTGAAATCGCGCGGGTTCGGTGTGCACGTCTCGCGCGGGGTAGAGCGCACCATCGTCGGTTGTATCGGCGTGCTGGATACCGAAAAGGCGGAACTTTCCGAGCAGCTGCAAGCGCTGCCCTACGTCGAACGGGTGGTCATCATCTCCAAGCCGTACAAGCTGGTGGGACGTGCTTTTCGCCCAGAAGGCACGGTCATCGAGGTGCGCGGCGTGCCCATCGGAGGAAACCGCTTGACGGTGATGGCGGGTCCGTGCACCATCGAGTCGGAAGAGCAGCTGATGCAGACCGCCCGTTTTGTGAAGGAGGTAGGCGCGCACATCCTGCGCGGTGGGGCATACAAGCCCAGCACCTCGCCCTATTCGTTCCAGGGCATGGGCGAAGAGGGGCTCAAGCTGCTCGCGGCAGCACGCGAAGAGACAGGACTGCCCATCGTTACCGAGGTGATGGACACCCGTGATGTGGAGCTCGTCGCGCGCTACACCGACATCTTTCAGGTGGGCACGCGCAATATGACCAATTTTGCCCTGCTGAAGGAGATCGGCAATACGAACATGCCCGTGCTGCTCAAGCGCGGTTGGGCGTCTTTGATCGAGGAGTGGATGCAGGCAGCGGAGTACATCGCTTCGCGTGGTAACTACAACATCATCCTGTGTGAGCGAGGCATCCGCACCTTCGAAACCTACACCCGCAACACTTTCGACATCAACGCCATCCCGGTAGCGAAGGAGCTGTCGCACCTGCCCGTTATCGCCGACCCCTCGCACGGCACAGGCAAGGCGAGCCTTGTACCGGCAGTGGCGGCAGCAGCGATTGCCGCAGGGGCAGACGGGGTCATCGTCGAGGTGCATCCACACCCCGAACGCGCTTTAAAAGATGGTCCACAGTCGTTGCGCTTCGAGGCGTTTGCTCAGATGATGGAGCAGTTACGTGCCCTCGCTCCAGCAGTCGGGCGTAGCATATGAGGAGGAACAGGATGGCGGAAGCGATTTGCGACAGGCTATGCATTATCGGCGTGGGGTTGATCGGTGGTTCGCTGGGCATGGCGGTGCGCCAGCGCGAATTGGCACATCATGTTGTGGGCGTGGGGCGCAATGCGGAACGACTGCAGGTCGCCTTGCAAGCGGGCGCGATTGACGAAGCCACCACCTCGCTGCAGGATGGCGTTACCGATGCAGACGTGGTGGTGGTCTGCACGCCAGTAGGGCTGATCGTGCCCACTATCAGGCTGTTCCAGCAATGGCTTTCCCCGAAGTGCGTAGTGACCGATGTGGGCTCCGTCAAGAGCACCATTGTCCAGCAGGCAACCGACCTGCTGGGCGAGCGTTTTGTGGGCGGACACCCGATGGCGGGTTCCGAACAGACCGGGGTACATAACGCGCGCGCGGACCTGTTCGAGGGCACATCGTGGGCGTTAACGCCGACGGAGAAAACCTCACCGCACGCCTTGCAGAAGGTCACCGCGCTGGCACAAGGAGTAGGCGCACAGGTTATCACCGCCGACCCCAACGAGCACGACCGTGCGGTTGCGCTCACCAGCCATCTGCCCCACGCGCTTGCGCTGGCTCTGGTGCACGTTGCCGAGAATACGCCCTACCCCCAATTAATCGGCGGAAGCTTCCGCGATGGCACGCGCGTCGCCGCCAGCTCGCCGGAGCTGTGGCGCGACATCTTCCTGCATAACCGCGAGCATGTACTGTGGGCTATCGACGAGTTCATCGGCAAGCTGCAGGAAGTACGCTCCGCCATCGCCGACGAGGATGCCGAAACCGTCCAGCGCCTCTTCACGGATGCTCGCCTCCTGCGACAGGCATTTGGACTATGAGCGCACCCCGCCGAATCCAGCCTCTTCCCGCTCCGCCGGACGCCTGTATGGACGTGCCGGGCTCCAAGAGCATCACAAACCGTGCCCTGCTACTTGCCGCACTGTGCGCACAGCGGGTAACCGTAGCACATGCGCTCGATTCGGAAGACACTCAGGTGATGCGCGAGAGCCTGCGTCGGCTGGGTTTCTCGGTGGAACAACCGCAAAGTGACACCATTGTGGTTCAGGGAGAGGGCGGCAGAATACCTGCAAGGGAGGCAGAACTCTGGGTGGCGAACGCGGGTACGGCAGCGCGCTTCCTGACCGCATTGGTCGCGCTGGGTGAAGGGGAGTATCGCATAGACGGCACGCCCCGCATGCGCCAGCGTCCCATCCAGCCTCTGCTGGACGCGCTGAACACGCTGGGGGCTGAAGCGGTCTCTGAGCTGGGCACGGGTTGCCCGCCGGTGCTTGTGCGAGCACGCGGACTGCGCGGGGGCGGAGTATCAGTGCGTGGAGACATCAGCAGTCAGTTCCTCTCCGCGCTAATGATGGTTGCTCCCTGCGCCAAACAGACGGTAACGATAGGGATAGAAGGCGCGCTGGTGTCTGCTCCCTTCGTGCGCATGACGTTGAGGATGATGCAGCAGTTCGGAGTGGAAGCAAAATGGGAAGAGCAGCAGGCTCGCATCGTCATTCCTGCCCCGCAACAGCACCACCTGGCAGGAGAAGCAACCTATGCCGTGGAACCCGACGCCACCGCCGCCTCCTACTTCTTCGCCGCCGCCGCCATCACCGGGGGGCGCGTGCGTGTGCGTGGATTAAGCCGCGCTTCGCTGCAGGGTGACATTCGCTTTGTGGATATTCTGGAGCAAATGGGCTGTTCGGTACGCTGGCTGCCGGACGTGGTAGAGGTCACTGGCACAGGCGTCCTGCACGGCGTGGACGTGAACATGTCGGACATTTCGGATACCTTCATCACGCTGGCGGTGGTCGCACCCTTCGCCGATACCCCTACACGCATCCGCGGGGTGGAGCACGCCCGCTATCAGGAGAGCAATCGCGTGAGCGCGGTTGCCACCGAGCTGCGCAGACTTGGCGTCGATGTGGAAGAACATATCGATGGGCTAACTATCCACCCCGGCACGCCGCGAGAAAGCGTCGTGCAAACCTACAACGACCATCGCATCGCGATGGCGTTCGCGCTTATCGGGTTGCGCGTGCCGGGTATCGCCATCGCCGACCCAGAGTGTGTACAGAAAACCTTTCCGAGCTTCTTCGAGAAGCTGCGTGAACTGGAGGGAGGCGTGAGGTGAAGCAACTGGTCATTGCTATTGACGGTCCCGCCGGCGCAGGCAAGAGCAGTGTGGCGAAGCGGGTGGCCGAAGCGCTGGGTTATCGGTATCTGGACACTGGCGCGCTGTACCGTGCACTGGCGTGGAAGGCATTGCAACGGGGCTTGCGTCCGCAGGACACCCGATATATTATAGAGATGACACGCGAAACGAAAGTGGAACTGTTACAGCAAAACGGCGAACAACGCGTGCTGGTGGACGGTCAGGATGTCACGGAAGCCATCCGCACGCCGGAGGTAGGAAACCTCGCCTCGCCGATCTCCGCCATCCCGGAGGTGCGCGAGATACTGCTGGACTGGCAACGTGAGCTCGGAAGGCATGGCGGAACGGTCGCGGAGGGGCGCGATACGGGTACGGTAGTCTTCCCCAACGCGGAGGTGAAGATATTCCTGACCGCTTCGCTGGACGAACGCGCCCGACGCCGCCACAAGGAGCTGCTGGAGCGAGGTATCAGCATCTCTTTTGAGCAGGTGAAGCTGGACATGGAAGCTCGAGACCAGCGCGATAGCACGCGCCACATCGCTCCCCTGCGCCCTGCGCCTGACGCAGTGGTTATCCATACCGACAACATGAGCCTCGAACAGGTGGTAGAGGAGGTGTTGAAACTATGCCGTGCCCGGTTCACGAACGAAGCCCCACCCTCTACCTAGTGTCGCGATGGGTGTTGTACCCTATTTTCAGCATCCTGTTTCGGATGAAGGTGGAAGGGCGAGAGAACATCCCGGACGGCGCAGCTATCCTTGCCCCGAACCACACCAGCTACATGGACCCGCCAGTGGTCGCATACGCCGCCTGGCCGCGCCGATGCTGCTTTATGGGCAAAGCCCCCCTGTTCAAGATACCTGTTCTGCGCTGGTATATCCGCCGCGCCGGCTGTTTCCCCGTGCACCAGAACACCGCCGACCGGCAAGCGTTACGCACCGCTCTCGAGGTGCTGAGATTAGGAGAACTGCTCATTATGTTCCCCGAAGGCACGCGAAGTGGCGACGGCTACCTGTTGGAACCGCAAACCGGTGTAGCCCTGCTGGCGAAAATGAGTGGTGCGCCGGTGGTTCCTACCGCCGTTATCGGCACGCGCGAGATTATGCCTGCTGACCCCCGACTTCCTCGCTGGCACCGCCTGCAGGTGGTCTTCGGGGAACCCATGTACTATCAGCAGTTTGCCGAGCAGTACGAGAGCGACCGTCAGGCACGCGAAGCCTTCAGCCGTGAGCTGATGCGACGCATCGGCGAGATGATGGAGAGCCGAGGGTATCCCGCATTCCGCCCCGCCATCGCTCAGCCTTCCACCCGATAGCCCCTTGCGGTATAATATGCTCGATTGAGGTGACGTTAGATGGCGTTAGAAACCGTTGAGGACATTATCCGTGCCCTGCAAGAGCATCCGGAGTGGCGCGAGTCGCTGCTCAATGCGCTGCTGACCGACCAGTACCGGCAGCTGCCCCCGCGCGCGGACCGGCTGGAGGAGGCGCTGGCACGGCTGGCTGAGGAAAGCGCCAAAACCGACCAGAAGTTACGGGAATTGGCGGAATCTCTGCAG
>JBMFOT010000048.1:0-20972 GCA_049969495.1 Armatimonadota bacterium | reverse complement strand
CGCAGCAAGGAGGAGAACGACCGCGCTTTTGCCGAACTGCGCGAGTCTCTACAGCGCAGCAAGGAGGAGAACGACCGCGCTTTTGCCGAACTGCGCGAGTCTCTACAGCGCAGCAAGGAGGAGAACGACCGAGCCTTTCAGGAGATGCGTGAGCACACGAAGCGGATGAAAGAAGAAACCGACAGGGTAATCCAGCAAATGCAGCAGGACGCCGCTGAGTTGAAAGGCTACCATTTGGAAGACTACTATCGCCACCACGCTACGGCAATCCTGGGAAGGTATTTTCGTTCGTTGAAGGTAGTTGATAAGGGGGAGTACCTGCAAAAGCTGCAGGAGATGGCCCCAATAAGTGATGAAGAGTGGAGGCAGCTGGTTTCCACCGACCTGTTCCTTCGGGGAAGATACCAGCCCTCAGGCGCTGAGTACGTGATGGCCTGGGAGATTTCGTGGAAGATAGACCGTTCGGATGTGCAGAGGGCGATACAGCGAGCGGAACTATTGCGCCGCTGGGAGTCGAACACACTGCCAGTTGTAGCAGGAAAGGACATCACGCAGGGGGCGAGGCGGATCGCACAGCAAAGCGGGGTACTCGTTGTGCTGGAGACCACTGTTATCAACGGCGATTCGCCTACCGCGAGGGGTTAATCCGATGGCGTTAGAAACCGTTGAGGACATTATCCGCGCCCTGCAAGAGCATCCGGAGTGGCGCGAGCCGCTGCTCAATGCGCTGCTGACCGACCAGTACCGGCAGCTGCCCCCGCGTGCGGACCGACTGGAGGAAGCACTGGACAGACTGGCAGCTGCTCAGGAGGCGACTCAACGGACGCTCCAGCGGTTTATGGAACAAACCGAGCAACGCTTTCAACAGGTCGAGGAGCAACAACGACAGCAGGCTGCGCGTCATGACGAGCTGGTGGAGAAGCTCGTACAACTCACCGCGCGGGTAGACGACCTGGCACGACGGGTAGAAGAACTGACCCTTCGTGTAGACGACCTCACCGCGCGGGTAGACGACCTCACTGTGCGACTAGAGCAACTCACCGCGCGGGTAGACGACCTCACTGTGCGACTAGAGCAACTCACCGCGCGGGTAGACCAGTTGGCGGCGCAGATGTCCGCCCTGGTGGAGCGAGTGGGACGTATGGAACAAGACCTAGGAGACCTGAAAGGTCTCTCGTTGGAGCAGTACTACCGGAACAACGCCACCGCCCTGCTCGGTCTCTTCTTCCAGAAACTGCGTGTTGTCGATAAGGGCAGGCTGATTGACTCGCTATTCGAGCAACGCGCGTTGTCTCGAGAAGAGTGGGAACAGATATCCAAGATAGACCTGCTGGTAAGGGGGGTACACCGCACTTCCGGCGAGGAATACCTGCTGGTGTGGGAAATCTCGTGGACAGTAGACGAAGAGGACGTCTCCCGCGCTCTGGAGCGGGCGCAGCTGCTTCGCCAATGGGGACTGAGCACCGTTCCGGTGGTTGCAGGAAAGGGCATTACCGGCAACGCGCGCACCACCGCTCTCTCTCGTGGGGTGCTGGTGCTTCTGGATACCGTACCTCTTGATGGCTCGGGGCTGGTGTAACGGGTTTAGCCTACTCTATCACTATCCGCCCGGGTGTTCCTTCCACCACCTCGCCAATCACCGCGGCGCAGGGGGTTTGGCGAACACGCAGGGCGCTCAGCAAGGCATCTACCCGCTCGCGGGCGACCGCAATGACCAGCCCTCCCGAAGTCTGCGGGTCCAGCAACACATGTTGCATCGCCAGCGATATGCCCTCCGCAAACTGCAACAGGTTGCCCACGTATTCACGGTTCAGGCTGCCGCCGCGCGTGGTGTTGCCCTGCATCGCCAGACGCTCTACCTCCGGCAACAAGGGGATTTCCTGTGAAAAGAGGCGAAAAGCCACACCACTCGCCTGCGCCATCTGGTGCAAATGCCCGATAAGCCCGAAGCCGGTCACGTCGGTAGCAGCGTGCACACCCACCTCCTGCATCGCCTCTGCCGCGCCCCGGTTCAGCGTCGCCATCACGCGAATGGCTTCCTCCAGTAGGTCGGGGGGGCACTCGTCGAACTTCGCGGCGGTAGTGATGATGCCGGTACCCAGAGGCTTGGTCAGCACCAACACGTCGCCCGGAGCTGCACCCGTATTGGTCACCACCTTCTGCGGATGTACCACCCCTGTCACCGCCATGCCGTATTTGGGTTCGGGGTCGTCTACGCTATGACCGCCCAGAATCACCACCCCTGCTTCCTGTGCCTTGTCGTAACCGCCGCGCAGGATGTCCGCTAACACCTCCGCAGGAGCGCTATCTATGGGAAAGCAGACCAGATTGAGCGCAGTAACAGGCGTACCCCCCATGGCGTACACGTCGCTGAAGGAGTTCGCCGCCGCAATCGCGCCGTACCAGTAGGGATCGTCCACTATCGGGGTGAAAAAATCCACCGTTTGCACGAGCGCCATGTCCTCACGGACACGGAACACCCCTGCATCGTCGCGGGTGTTTATCCCGACCAGAAGGTCAGGGTGAGCGATGTCGGGGAACTGACGCAGCACCTGCGCCAGCTGGGTGGGCCCCAGTTTGCTCGCTCAACCCGCGCAGCGTACCATCTGAGTTAAACGGAGGCGTTTGTCTTCCATTACCCTGCCTGCAGTTTCGCGTTCTTCGCGCGGGACTGTTCGGCAATCTGCTGTTTATAGTCCACCAGCTTGCGCTGCAAATCCTCGTTAGCGGTTGCCAGTATCTGCACCGCCAGAATGCCTGCGTTGCGCGCGCCGCCTATCGCCACCGTAGCAACCGGCACACCCGCAGGCATCTGCACGATGGAGAGCAGGGAATCCAGCCCCTGCAACTTGCTCTCTATCGGCACACCGATGACCGGCAACGTGGTGATGCTCGCCACCACGCCCGGTAGATGCGCCGCCCCGCCTGCTCCTGCGATAACCACGCGCAAGCCGCGTTCGTAAGCGGTACGGGCGTAATCAATTGTATCCAGCGGTGTGCGGTGCGCCGACAACACCTTCATCTCGTACGGCACGCCAAATTGCTCCAGCACCTCTGCCGCCTGTTTCATGACGGACAAATCGGAATCGCTACCCATTAGAATGCCCACCAGTGGTTGCGACATGTATTCCTCCCTTTGCTCGTTTTCGTGTATGGTACCTCACTATTCACCTCTCTGCCAAGTGCTTATTGAGCCTGACCTCCTTCCGGAAGGGACCAGCATACCCTATTCCGCCGTCACCTTTGCAATTGCCTGGCGCAGTGCAAAGAGCGTTACCGGTTTAATCAGCACATGGTCCACCAAGTCCGACCTTTGCACGATACCGTATACCACCGCCAGCCCTAACCCGGAACCCTGCTCGCCTTTGGTGCTGAAGAACGGCTCGAAGCACCGGATGCGCGTCTCCTCGTCCATACCTATACCGTTATCCTGTACCTCGATTCGACAGAACTCGCCCCGCCGATAAGCGCGAATCTGAAGCAAAGGCCTTCTGTCTTTGCATCGGAACTTCAGCTCGTTTTGCAAAACAGGTAGAACAATCCCATCCCCGCCACCAGTGCCGCCAGCTGATAGATGGCATCTATCTCGTTGACCACAAAGAAGGAGCGGCTGGGGATGGCGGTCGTCTCGTAGTTTGCCACCACTGTGGTAAACAGATTATTTGCAATATGCGCCCCCAGCGCCAGCTCCAGCGTGCCGGAGCGCAGGGTAATCAGCGCCCAGAAGAAACCCGCGAGCAAATAGATGAGCAGAACCTTTGCGAAGCTTGCAACGGTCTCGGGGTTGCCTGCGTGGGGCAGGGCGAAGAGCAACCCGTTTAGTGCTGACAGCAACAGAGTTTGTCGAATCAGTAGCCCCATCCCCTGCAGCAGGTAACCGCGATAGAAAAGTTCCTCTGCCCCCGCCTGAATCGGTATCAACAGCGTCCCTACCAGCAGGAAGGGCAACACGGTAAGCGGTTCCGGGTTCGGTTGATACCTGCCCGGGTGGAGCAGTGCCTCCAGCGCGCTTGCGCCCGCAGATATCGCGAACCACACGCCGAAGCCTATCGCCAACCTGTTCCAGCCGATTCGCCCGCGCGGCGTGATGAGAGTGATCAGAGGTCTGCCATGCAGGAAGCGTACCACCAGCCAGACCCCAATCAGCGCAGGCGCAAAGCTCAGTAGCAACGCCACAAACAGCAGTAAATCAGCACCTGTAGAATCCGCTTCCTGCACGAACGCAGGAAGGGCAACAAGCACCTCTCCGCCAACCCAGCAGGCAGAGACCAGCACAATACCGGCGACGTATCGCCACCACTCGTTCCTGCCCTGACGGGCTATTTCTAGAAAAGGGCTGGTTGTTTCCATGTCATCCTAACGCCATCGGCGTCTTCCGCATAAACTCCAGCGTTTCTTCCAGCGAGCGCACGCCCGTTGTCGCGCCGAGAGCGGTCACACACAACGCCCCCACCGCGTTGGCGAAACGTCCGGTTTGCTCCAGGTCCCAGCCCTTCACCACGCCGGTCAGAAAGCCTGCGGCGAAGGCGTCTCCTGCACCCAGGGCGTCTATCGCCTGCACCTGATAGCGCGGGATGGATAATTTGACCTCCGCCGAGCGGATATAGCATCCACGCTCGCCCATCTTCAGCCCCACTACCTTCACACCGTGCTCCAGGAACACCTGCGCAATGTCTTCGGGGTCTTCTTTACCGGTGAGCATCTTCGCCTCTTCGATGCTGGGTATCATATAGTCTACATAGGGCAGGCAGGGCTTGACGGTGTTCATCCAGCCGCTGCTGGTGTTCCACACGGTGTCGAAGCTGGTGATGATGCCTGCTTCTTTCGCCCGGCGCAGTAGTTCCGCCGTTGGTTCGCCGTCGATGCCCGGCATCACCAGCGCGCCCGCGACGTGCAGTACCTTACTCTGGCGCACGATGTCCATGTCCACATCTTCCAGACGCAGGGCGGCGTTGGCGCCAATGTAGTGCAGGAACGAGCGTTCACCGTCGCTGTGCACCATCACCATTGTCGCGCTGGTGGCTTCCTTCTCGTCGCGTTTGACGCCGCGCGTGTCGATGCCGTGCTTCTGCAGAACCTGCACCAGAAAGTCGCCGAACCCGTCGTTGCCCACCTTGCCGATGACGGCGGTCTTGACCCCGATTTTCGCCAGCGAGACGCCGGTGTTCGCCGCGCAACCGCCACTGTGCAGCTCCATGCGCTCTACCAGATTCAGCCTGCCACGCTCGGGATAGGTGTCTATCGGCTTGCCGACCACATCCGCAACCAGAATACCCAGGCAGGTAACTTCAATCATGCTGTCTCCTCCTCTTTGACGAGCCCGTTCAAGGTCAATATAGTATAGTAGTGCGTCAAGGGTGAATCTCCTCGTTCCCCGATGGGAGAGGGCGAACCTCCCGCTGAGCCGATTTAGCCCCCTCCCCCGCCTTCCCCGCGAGCTCCCTCGTCCACGGGGATGTCAGGTGGGGGGTATTTCGTACGGCTCGAACGGAGCCTCGCCCTCCACGCGCCGGTAATGGAGGGTCGCGCTCTATCGCGACCAAAAACGGCAGAAGTCACCCTCCCAATCCCGCCAGTAGGCGGCATCGGTAACCATCTTTCTCATCGTACACCGATTCTACGCGGTTGGCAATTATCCTGTTCGGCTCAGTCGGGGGTATTTCGGTTCTCCTTCGCCAGTGTAACGCGCTCGTGTGCTGATGAAATCCAGAACAAATGCCCAGCGCGGATGCGGCGAGCGATTGGGCGCAGAATAGTGCAGCACCATGCCGTCGTGCAACACCACATCACCCGCCTTCGCTTCCACCATCACCGCCTTCGAGGGGTCTATGCGCGACTCGTCCACCGATAAATGAGCCACACTTTGCGTCCACGTGGTTTCGGTGGTCAAGTTTCCCCAAAGGTGGCTTCCTGGAATATACTGCATACAGCCGTTTTCGGCAGTAGCGTCATCCAGCGCCATCCACACTGCCACGTGCAAGTATGGTTCCTTGGGCTCAAACGGAAAGTAGGGAATATCCTGGTGCCAGGGCTTCTCCACACCGATGTGCGGAGGCTTTAACAACGCTTTGTCCGCAAAGAACCATACCCCGTCGCCCAGAATGCCGGTCACCAGCGAGAGGATGCGTTCGTCGTGGATGAGCTGCGTCACCAGGGGGTCATTGCCGTACAGGTTCCATATCTTGCGGGCAGCGTAGATGGGATCGGGCACGCGAACTTTGCCTGAAAGCACCGCAGGCTCCAGCTGAATGAGCACACGGTTACACTCTACGACGTCGGTTTCGGGCAAACTGCCAGAAGAGAGCACGTCCAGCCCTGCACGCAAGTACCTCGCCAGCGTGTCCTTCACCGCGTGCACCTCTTCAGGTGTCAGCATACCGCGCACCGCGAGAAAGCCGTCTTTTTCGTATTGCGCTTTCTGTTCGGAAGACAGGCTTGTCATCTCCCTTCTCCTCCTTGAACTGGTTCATATTTTTAGTTTAGCAAAAGGTTACTCTGTGGTCAATGTCCCCCTTTCTTTTTCCCCCTGTCCTGCAGGAAAACGACCATCTTGCGCGTATTTATTTATAAGGGGGAATAGCTATGATACAACGCATCCTTTTGGCAACCGACGGTTCGGAGACCGCGCTCAAAGCCACTCGCTGGGCGGCGGAGCTGGCGAAGAAGTACGGAGCGAAAGTAACGGAGCTTCATGTGGTGCATATCCCTGCCGCGCTGGCTGGCTCTACGGTGTTACCTGGAGGCGCAACCGACGTAGCAGTTGTCACCCGGCTGATGGAACAGGCAGCGGAAGGGGTGATAACAATAACCACGCCCCTGCTGGAAGAGGCCCAGGTGCAATACAGCACGCGCATCGAATACGGCCACACTGCAGAGACAATTGTGAAAGTGGCGGACGAAGAGGGTGCAGACCTGATTGTGATGGGCTCTCGCGGCTTGACCGCGGCTTCGGCGCTACTGCTGGGCAGTGTCTCGCATAAAGTGCTTCATGCGGTGCATGATAAGCCGGTGCTGATTGTGCGATGATGGACGAACACACACAACGCTGGCAGCAACGCTACCGAGAATCTCTGCCGGAACAGATGCCCTGGCATCGTGAGCAACCGGCGGAGTCGCTGGTGGAAGCGGTACGTCGTGGGCTTCTGCCGAAGGGAGTAACGGTAGACCTGGGGTGTGGTACCGGAACCGACCTGATGTATCTTGCCCAGCAGGGCTACCGGGTGATCGGCGTGGATATCGCTATCGAGCCCTTGCGCTTTGCCCGACAACGGTTTCGGCAGGCGGGGCTGGATATTCCCTTGATTCAGGCGGACGCCCGTTTCTTGCCCTTTCGTGATGCCTCCATACAATTGATTTGCGACTCGGGCTGTTTCCACTCTTTCGCGCCGGAGATACGCCCCATGTATGCCCGTTCGGTGGCGCGGGTGCTGAAGCCCGGAGGCATCCTGTTTATGCGAGAGTTTCACGCCGACCAGCCCCAGCCTCCGGAAGGCGGTCCCTATCGGCTGAAGCTGGAGGAGTTCTTCGAGGTGTTTACCTCCTATTTCCGCTTTTTGAGCGTAGGAGAGGTCTACTACCACGACCTACCCCCCGACAGGCGAAGACTGCACATCGTCCGCTTGCAGCGCAGATAGTCTGTTTCGGGGTATAATCGGGCAAACAGGGTAGGAGTGTAGAAGCCGAACAGCGATGCGTATACGTAAACTAGCTCTCTGCTGTCTGGTGTTGCACGCTCTGGTTGCCGTCTTCAGCCTAACCGGTACCTGGGCGATGTATAACCTGTCGCAGATACCGGACTGGGATTACAATGCGCTGACCTTCTGGCTAGGCATCGCCAATGTGCTTACAGGGGTGTTCACTACCCTGTTCTTGATGGGGTCTCGAGAAGGCTGGAAACCCACCCTGAGCCTCTTGATGCTGTGCATCGTGCTGGCAGGAGGCATGGAGCTGTTAGGCACAACAACCGGCATCCCCTTTGGCTCTTACTCCTACACCGACCTGCTCGGTCCGAAGCTGTTGGGGCATGTTCCCTATCTGATCCCTCTCTCATGGATGATGATGCTCTATCCCGCCATGATGCTAGCCGAAACCTTGCTGCCGCAGAGCCGCTGGCGACCGATAGCCGCAGGGGGCATCTTGACGATATGGGATTTCGCGATGGACCCAGCGATGACCACTGGGTTCGCCTACTGGCAGTGGCATACGGAGGGTGGTTTCTACGGTATGCCCTATATCAACTGGTTGGGGTGGTGGCTGACGGGGACGCTGGTGGCGGTAGTGTTCTGGAAGGTATGCCCACACTGGAAAGGGCAGTGGGAACCTCTTGCTCTCACGCTCTACCTGATACAGGGCGGTTTTATGGCGGGGTTGGCATGGTTGTATATGCGCCCGATGGCAACTCTCTTGTGGTCGACCGCGGTAGCCATGCTAATGGTGCTGCTCTGGAAGCGCCATGTTCGGGTACCTACGTTACAAGGAGTAGACTCATGACACGAGTGGTTGTGGTAGGTGGTGGCATCGGCGGTTTGGCGACAGCCGCCCGATTAGCGCACGTAGGTTACATAGTCACTCTGCTGGAACAACGCAAGCAGCTAGGTGGGCGCGTTGGCTTGTTGGAACGCGAAGGCTTCCGCTTCGACACGGGTCCGACCCTGTTGATGATGTTAGACCCACTGGAGAAGCTTTTCCGCGACCTGCACCGTCGTCTGGAGGACTATCTGCAACCGGTGTTACTTACCCCGTCGTATCGCGTCTTCTATGCGGATGGCACGCGCTTCGACTCTTCCCCTTGTATTGCCAGCATGGTGCGCGAGATCGCGCGGAAGGTGTCGCCTGCAGAAGTGCCCGGCTATCTGCGTTTGATGGCGGACCTTGCTGCGATGTTGCACGATGTGGTGCCCGCTTTTGTGCGCCAGAACTACCGCTCTCCTTTAGACCTGCTAGGAGCGAAGCAGATACAGCTACTGGTGAAGCATCGCTTGCTGGCGAACCTGTACCGCCGCATCCGCCTTTACACCCGCGACCCTCGCCTGCAGATGTTGTTTACTTTCCAGACCATGTATCTGGGATTGTCCCCGCTGCAAGCGCCCTGGGTGTATGCCATCTTGACCTACATGGAATCAGGAGAGGGCGTCTGGTTCCCGCGCGGAGGAATGTACCAGCTGGTGCGGGCACTGGAAAAGATAGCACACGAAGAGGGAGTGCAGATACGCACGGGGGAGCGTGTAGAAGAAGTGCTTGTAGAAGCAGGAAGAACACGTGGAGTGCGCCTAGCTTCGGGAGAGGTGGTGCCCGCAGAGGCCGTCGTACTCAACGTGGACGTGCCCACTGCTTACGCCCACCTGCTACCCGCCACTCCGCTGGCACGACGCAGCTGGCGTAATTCGTGCAGCGCGCTAGTATTCTGTATCGGCTATGAAGGGAAACTGCCCTCCCTGCTGCATCACAACGTGCACTTTAGCGCAGATTTCGAGGGCAATTTACGAGATATTTTCGTGCGCAAGGTCGTCCCGGAGCAACCCTCGTTTTACACCTGCCTGTCGGTACGCACCGAACCGTCTGATGCACCTGAGGGATGCGAAAACCTGTATGTGCTGGTTCCTGTACCCAACCGTTCAGGTCAGGACGCCACAGAGATTCAGGACCAAGTACTACAAAGGGTACTCATACGTCTGGAACAAGAAGCAGGGCTATCCCGTAACGGCATCCGCTTTGTGCATTCTGTCTCGCCCGCCGATTGGGAAGCGATGGGGCTCTGGCAGGGAGCTGCGTTTGGGCTAAGCCACGACTTTTTCCAGTCCGCCTGCTTCCGACCTTCCAACCGTGCGCCGTTTGAGGGCGTGTACTTTGTGGGTGCCAGCACCATCCCCGGCAACGGCATCCCAATGGTGCTCATTTCGGCAGAACTGCTTCAGCAGCGACTACAACAGGAAACAGGTATCGGACGAGGTAAGGCGTGAGATGATAGCGCAATGGTTGCTGCCTGCTCTACTGGTTCAGTGTGTTATCCTGCTGGTAAACCTTTGGCACTGGAAGCGGCGTAGAGTGCCACTGCTTGCCGGCTCCATGAGCCACCTGCCGAAGGTGAGCGTTTTGATACCCGTCCGCAACGAACGTCATCGGCTGCCGGCACTGGTGCAGATGTTGCGCTGTCAGAAGCCCGCCCCCTTCGAGATTATCCTGTGCGACGACAGCTCGGAGGATGGGAGCACAGAGTGGCTGCGGAAGAACCTGCCTGCTCATCACCCCGGTGAACCGCTTAGCTGGTTCCCTGCCCCCCCTAAACCACCAGAGTGGGTCGGCAAGAACTGGGCATGCCACCAACTGGGCAGTCGGGCGCAAGGAGAATGGCTACTCTTCCTAGACGCAGACATAACTCTGAACGAAAGGAGCATCGCCTCGCTGGTGCAGGCTCTGGAAGGTTGTCATCAGGCGCAACTAGTCACCGCCATTCCCAGCCTGCGCCCCAATACCATAGCAGTGGGGTTGCTCAAGCTGATGGTGCCCTTCTCGGTGTTCACGCTGTTGCCACTGGCGTTGGCTGAGAAACACCCTCATCCCGCTTTCGGCTTTGCCAACGGCCAGGTGATGGCTTTCCCACGCGAGTATTACCAACAGGTGCAGCCTCATCGCCTCGTACGTAACGCCGTGCTCGAGGACGTCTGGATAGCACGAGCGGTGAAGAAGTTGGGAGGTAGGGTGTGTATTCTCGACGGGCGAGCACTGTTTCGCGTCAGCATGTACAACACCATGAGCCAAGCGGTAGATGGCTTTTCCAAAAACGGCGTCGCCATCTGCGGTTCCATTGCGGGTGCAGTGGTGGTGGCGTTTGCTTTGCCGACGGTGTACCTGCTACCACTGGTGGAGGGCTTACTGGTCGGGCACAGCGTGTGGCACGGAGCAGACTATCTGCTGAGCACGCTACTGTTCGGGATGTCCGGCTGGATGGCAGGCATGCCCCTGTGGTATGGACTGCTGTATCCGCTGAGCATACTCATCGGCGAGTGGGTTTTGTGGCGATCCATCTCGTGGTACAGTCGCGGGAAGGTTCTATGGAAAGGACGCGTGTACCCAGTGCGCTAAAGGCTGTTGGCGGGCTGGTAGCAGACTTTTTCATTCGCACCAGCGTGACCTCCCATTTTCAGGCGATCTACGCCCGGATTGTAGAGCCACCTGCCCGCGACCGCCCCACCATCATCTTCGCCAATCATCATTACTGGTGGGATGGCTACCTGTGCTATCTGTTGGGCAAACAATGGAAACAGCCTATGACGCTTTGGATGGAGCAGTGGCGATGGTTCCCTCCCTTCTGGGCGCTGGGCGCGCTTCCGTATCCGTCGGATGACACGCTGGCAAGAGCACGCACAATACGCCAGACCGTACGCCGTCTTCAAAACCCACCGCATGTGCTCTTTTTGTTTCCGGAGGGCACTCTGCACGCCGGTTATCACCTGCTGCCGTTTAAACGCTCCCTGTTCTGGCTAGCTCAGCATGTTGCTCATGTCCAGATACTTCCTTTGGCTATCGTCATCAGCCCGACACTCCATCAGTACCCTCGCGCTTTCCTGCACCTCGGACGCTCTTTCCAGACACATGCTCTTGTTGCTGAACAGTGGCTTGCAGAGGCACAGCAGAAGACAGCGCAGATGGTAGAGGCACTGCGCCGAGAGGCGGAATGTCTGGACACCGCGGAGAAAAGCCGTCAAGCAGGTTTCACCATGCTGGTTCAGGGCAAGGCTTCGGTGAACGAAAGATGGTGGGCAAGAATAATACCATGATCGATGCACATCTCGCCGCCGACTATCGCTACTGTCAGGCGATACAGCGAAAATTTGGCAAGAGCTACTACTTCGCCACTCGCTTCTTTCCGATGGACCTGCGTCCACACGTACACGCGCTCTACGCCTTTGTACGCCTGCCAGACCAGTGGGTAGACGAGCCGCATAGTACGAGTCCCGAACAAATTGCCCGTCACATCGACACATACGAACAGGCTCTGCAGCGCGCTCTCGCCGGGCAATGGGTTGAGGAGCCGGTGCTGCGCGCCTTCACGCATACCGCCAGACTGTTCGCCATTCCCGAAAGGTATATGCACGACTTCCTGAACTCCATGCGCCAGGACCTGTATCGCACCCGCTACCGCACCTACGCCGAGTTGCAGGAGTATATGTGGGGCAGTGCGGCGGTGGTGGGGGCAATGATGCTGTGTCTGTTCCGTTGTCACCGTGAGGTTTTGCTGGTACCCGCAACGCGCATGGGCGAGGCGATGCAAATGACGAACTTCCTGCGCGATGTGGGCGAAGACTGGCGAAGAGGCAGGATTTATCTGCCACTGGAAGATATGCACCGATTCGGCGTGACCGAGCAGGACATCGCGCAAGGCAGACTCTCCGAACCGGTCATCCAGCTACTGCGCTTTGAGATAGAACGCACGCGGGCGCTTTATGCAGAAGCGGAAAAGGACATCCCTCTACTACCCAGCGAATACCGCTATCCTGTGTTGCTGGGCAGTCGCCTCTACGCCCGTATTCTGGAGCGGATTCAAAGCAACCGCTACGACGTCTTTCGGCAAAGAGCCCGTACCAGCCTGCTGGAGAAGGTTCAGATTGCATGGCAGTGTCGCAAAGAGATATCTAAAGAGAAACCCCTTCCCGGGGGGGGAAGGGGTTCGGGGTAAGGTTACCGCTTAGGGCATTTCCACACGCACACGACGGGTGACTGCGCCCTCATCGGTGTTGGTACGCACGATGAAGATAATCGTATCACCCGACTTGTGCCCGGAAACGATGCGATGCACCTCGTCTACAGTGGTTACCCTCTGCCCATCCACCTGCAGGATGACGTCGCCCACAGCCAGACCTGCGTCATCCGCTGCGCTTCCGGGCACGACCTCGGTAATCACCACGCCCTGCGTGCTGCGTGGGAGCTTGTAGCGCTCGGCCAGATCAGGCGTGAGCTGCTCAATGCTGATACCCAGTTTGCGTCCGCTCTCTTGCGACTGATCTCGCTGGCGCGTTTGCTCGTCAACCGGTGGTGCTTCGCCTACCTTTACACGTAAGGTTATCTCGCGCCCATTGCGTACCACCTTGACCGGCACCACCGTACCCGGCTGGGTGCGCGCGACCATATCGCGGAAGTCTACTTCGCCCCGCACAGGCTTGCCGTTATACTCCACCACCACGTCTTCGACCTGAATGCCCGCTTGCGCTGCCGGTGAACCTTCCGTGACCGAGGTAATCAGCGCACCTTGCTTCACCTTCAGACGCTGGGCATCTTCGGGAGTAACATCGGCAGGCATCACTCCGAAGAAACCGCGCACCACCTTACCGCGCGTGATGAGCTGCTCCATCACGAAGCGGGCAGTGTTGATGGGTACAGCGAAGCCGATACCCGCAAAGCTACCGGTCGGCGACTCGATGGCGGTATTGATGCCGATGACCTCGCCGCGAATGTTCAACAGCGGGCCGCCCGAGTTGCCAGGGTTGATGGAGGCGTCTGTCTGGATGAGGTTCGGGTAGTATCTTTGTCCTTGCATCACATTGCCAATGGCCTCGCGACGCCCCAGTGCACTGACCACACCCACAGTCATCGTGTTCTGCTTGTCAAAGGGGCTTCCCAGCGCGATCGCCCATTGTCCCACGCGCACCTCATCCGAGTCGCCCAATCTGGCGGTGGGCAATCCCGTCGCGTTCACCTTGACTACCGCAATGTCACTGCGGTAGTCGCGCATGACTTTGCCTTCCAGCCTGCGTCCATCGCTGAGCACCACCTCCACGCGATCCGCTCCGGCCACCACGTGGTCATTGGTCAGGATATAGCCGTCGCTGCGCACAATGACCCCAGAGCCTACCCCCCGTGTCGGAATGGGCACGGTTTCGGGCACACGGCTATCCCGTCGGAAACCAAATGGCAATGGAATATTATCGGGTATCTCAAGGCGCAGGCTAGGATGGGTGACGTTCCTGCGGGCGTAGATGGTCACCACTGCCGGTGATACCTCTTCCGCCACCCGCACAAACGCGCTTTCCATCGCCTCCGCCGCGCTTAGCGCTTCTGTTTTGGATACGGTCGTTGAAACCGTGCGTGTCGCGTTTTGCGCCAGCGTGACACCAGGTCTTTGAAAGGCGGTTCCCAAGAACGCGCCTAGCGCCACACTGAACAGAATCATTAGGGTAAGCATCCACGCTCGCGGCTGCGGTGTCATCATTATTCATCCCTCCTCATGTTCGAAAGGTGTGAGTTGAAGCAGAGGCAGCGTAGCGTACCCCTGCTTTTTGTTCACCGATAGTATCGGACGGAGACGAACGAAGTCCGGTTATCATAGGGGTATAGCGGTATTTCCGCCGGGATGTAAGGTTGTTTGCGCAGATGCAGCTTGCCGGACAGGTATGCGTCCAGGGTAGCGCGGTCTACCTCGCCTGCCAGTCCAGCTGCCGCAGCAAAGCCCTCCTCCTCTATGGGTAAGCGAGTTTGCGCCCCAAAGTACCACGCCCCCAGCGTGATCGCTCCCAGAGCAGCAGCTATCGCCAGCGGACGCGCCAGTTGCCTGGGTATGGGTAAAGCCCACTTGCTGGAAGGGGCTGGAGAATGCAGCACTCTTTCTACCAGCCGGTGCTCCAGGGAAGCAGACGGGGGGACGACCGGCAATTCGCTGAGTAGACGCTTTACCTGCAGTAGCGTCCGATATTCGCGCCGGCACTCGGAGCAGTGATCCAGATGCCTCTGGATAGAAAGCATATCGACGCCCGGCAGCTCCCGGTCAATGTAGCAGGAAAGCAGGTTTTGCACTTTGCCGCAGTTCATCATTCGGTCACCTCTCCACGCGCTTTGGCTTGTTGGTACGCTTCGATGCGTTGGCGAAGAAATCGCCTGCCTCGATGCAAGCGCGAGCGTACTGTGCCCAGCGAGCAATGCATCGCCTCGGCAATCTCTTCGTATGATAACCCCTGGATGTCCGCCAGCACCACCGTGGTGCGAAAATCGGGTGGCAGCGCATCCAGAGCGCGCTGGATGTAGTCCTCCAATTCCTCAGACATAACGATTGTTTCGGGATTAGAGGCTGCGTCGGGTATCTCGAACTGCACGTCCCTGTCTGAATCCTGCAAATTGAGCGGTTGGTCCAGCGATTGTATCTGCAGCTTCGGTCTCCGACGCAGCATATCGATAAAGGCATTGTTGACGATACGGTACATCCAGTTTTCAAAGGGCATATCGCGGTTGTACCGGTCAAAGAATCGGAACGCGCGAATGAACGCCTCTTGCGTTAGGTCCTCCGCATCGTCTCTATTGCCGGTCAGGCGATAGGCGATATTATACACCGTGCGGTGATGGCGACGCATCAGCGTCTCAAACTCCGCATGAGTATCCTGCCAACCGGCAGCTGCCTCTTTCGTCCATTCCATTCTGGATCGTCCTCCTATTGCTTATTACGCCTGCGTTGCTGGCGTCGGTTCCCAATAATTAGACTCACCGCCGCGGTTTTCGTTCCGCGGCGGTGCTGTTTCATTCCTCTTTGGGGGCGGGTATCGGTTCTAAGAGCATCTCTTTCGTGTAGATGAAGTCACTGCGGTGGTAATCGGCGAGTTCATAGTCGTCGCGCAACACGATGGCTCCCGTCGGGCACGCTTCCTGGCAGTAACCGCAGAAGATACAGCGCAACATATTGATCTCATATCGCCTCGCGTACCGCTCGCCGGGCGAGTAGCGGTTTTCATCGGTGTTCTCGGCTGCCTCCACATAGATGCAACGCGCCGGGCAAGCCCCTGCGCACAGCGAACAGCCGATGCACCGCTCCAGCCCGTTGTCATAGCGACGCAGCACGTGCCGCCAGCGCGTGCGTGGATACATCGGACGCTTCTGCTCGGGGTATTCCACCGTAATCGGTTCGTGGAAGGGGGGCTGATGCCGAAAGGTAATGCTCAGTCCCTGAGCCAGCGGTAGCACCGTCTTCACGAATCGCCTGGCAACCTGCGTAATCATCCGGTAGCCACCTCCTCGCGCTTCAACGGTGCCAGTTCGATAATCATCCCCCGATGCTGCTGGCGTATCTTGCGCTGCAGCTGCAGAAGACCGTAAAGCAGGGCATCAGGCGAGGGCGGACAGCCGGGCACGTATACGTCCACCGGCACAATCTGGTCCACTCCCTGCAGGATGGCGTAGTTGTTAAACACCCCCCCGCAGGAGGCGCACGCCCCCATCGAGATGACCCACTTGGGGTTGGGCATCTGGTCATACAGCTGACGCAAGACAGGGCCCATCTTCTTCGACACACGCCCCGCCACAATCATCACGTCCGCCTGTCGCGGGCTGGGGCGGAAGACCTCCGAACCAAACCGCGAGATGTCGAACCGCGCCGAGACCGTAGCCATCATCTCGATGGCGCAACACGCCAAGCCGAAGGTCAGCGGCCAGAGGCTATTCACCCGTCCCCAGCGCACCAGGTCCTCCAGCTTCGCCAGCAGGATGTTCCCCTGCTGCTGAAGACCCGGCATCTGTGGGGTGGTCGAATCGTGAGCGGCTATCTCCACAATGCGTTTCGCCATCGTTGCACTCCTTCGCTATTCAGCTTTGCTAGATTATACCCCAATTGTGCACTTAAAAGGGTAAAGGTTGTCCCACACCCTGCGCCAGCGCTTTGCGGTACACCACGTGCGCCACCGCTACGTCCTCCAACGCGACCCCTAGGCTTTTAAAAAGCGTGACCTCAGCGGGGTCGGTACGCCCCGGCACGCGCCCAACCACAATGTCTGCCAGCTCAACCACCTGTCTCCAGTTCAGCTTACGCGCCTCGATAGCCGTAGCGAGCTCGCCCGACTCCACCTTCGCCTGCTCACGGTCATCCACTGCCACCGTGCGGCATCGCGCGAACACACTCACGTCCAGTTCTCGGCGCGAAAAAGCGTTTGCGCCGATGGCGTTGATGTGCGTGCCGTCGTCTATCCACTCTCCGAAGAGCACCGGCTCGCGCGCTGTGGTGGCGCAGACCACAATAGCGCTTCCCCGGGTGGCTTCCTCGGCGGTGTCTGCGGGCACGACGGAGACGCCCAGACGCTGGCTCATCGTGTCGGCAAACTGCTCCCGTCTTTCGGGGTGGCGCGAGTACACTTTCACGCGCGCAATCGGGCGCACGGTGCATACCGCCTCTACCTGTGTCTCAGCCTGCCAGCCCGCGCCGATGATGCCTAGGGTACGAGCGTCATGGCGTGCCATATAACGAGTGGCTACTCCCGATGCCGCTCCTGTACGCACCTGCCCTAGCCTGTCTGCCTCCATCACGCATAGCAGGTTGCCGTTATCGGCGTCGTACAGGAAGAAGAGGAAGCGCGTCTTCGGTGCGAAGGAAGCATATGCTTTGAATCCGAACACGCCCTCGCTGAGCACCGCCGCGCTCATGATGTGGAACACACCATCGGGCAAATAGAGGCGCTGGCGCGGGTTGTTGAGCACTTCCGCCTGCCCTTCCGCAGCGAAAACACGCTCTACCGCGTCCAGCGCCTCCGACAACGTGAGCAAACCGTTCACCTGCGCTTCGGTCAGGAAGAACGCCATCGAAAATTCTCCTCTGAGAACACCGCTGTGCCTATTTGCGTTCCTCCATCGGCACCCACGGCAGGTCGCGGGCTCCTACGTACTCCGCGCGCGGGCGAATCAGGCGGTTATCCGCCATCTGCTCCATGATGTGCGCCGTCCAGCCTACGATGCGGCTGCTGGCGAAGAGAGGCGTGAACATATCGATGGGAATACCCAGCATGTACTGCACCGACGCGGAGTAGAAGTCCACGTTGCAGTACAGCCCCTTCTCGCGGAGCATGACCTCTTCCACTTTCTCGGAGATGAGATACCACTTGAGATTGCCTTGACGCTCGCCGAGCTCGCGCGAGAGCCGCTTCAGATGCTTGGCGCGTGGGTCTTCTGTCTTATACACGCGATGCCCAAACCCCATCACGCGCTGTTTCTGCATCAGCAGACCCTTGACGTAATCTTCTGCACGTGAGGCGTCGCCGATATCGATCAACATGCGCATGACGCGCTCGTTTGCCCCACCGTGCAACGGCCCGGCAAGCGCACCGATAGCTCCCACTACCGCCGAATACATGTCCGAAAGTGTGGAGGTGATCACGCGGGCGGTGAAAGTGGAGGCGTTGAACTCGTGGTCCGCCTGCAGTATCAGCGCAACATCCATAGCCCGCACACTCAGTTCATCGGGTATTGTGCCCTTCAGGGTGTATAGGTAGTTTGCCGCATGGCTTAGTTCGGGATTGTTCTTCAGCGGCAATTCACCGTTGCGAATACGCTCGATGGCGGTGATAATAGTCGGGATGCGCGCTGTGAGCCGTATCGCTTTGCGCAGGTTGGCATCCGGCGAATTATCACCGGCGTCGGGGTCGTATAGAGCCAATGCGGAAACAACCGTGCGCAGCAGATGCATGGGATTAGCCCCTGGAGGCAAATCAAAAAGCAGCTTCATCACCTGCACCGGTAGCTCTCTGTTGGCTACCAGCTGCTCACGCAACTGTTCATACTCCGCCCTGTTGGGTAGCTTGCCATACCACAACAGGTAAATCACTTCCTCGAAAGTAGCATGTTGTGCCAGGTCGTCGATGTCGTAGCCGCGGTAAATCAGCCGTCCTGTCTGACCATTGACATCAGAAATGACAGAGACCCCGGCAACGACATCTTCCAATCCTTTTGCAGCGATCATGGTGCTCATCTCCTATACATGTAATAGCCCGCTTGCTCGCAAGGCAATGAATACTATGGGGATTTTACACTCCTTTGCTTCAAGAAGTCAACTTGTGCTCTCGGGCAAACGCACCGTGCGTGTAGTCAAGCCCACCTCTACAGGCACACGTTCGTAGGGGTCCCCATCACCCCCAGCAAGCAGGAACAGACACGCGACAGCGAATAAGATATATGCCAAAGCACGTATGGTTTTCTACGTCGCTGTATTTCTTTTTCTGGGAGACGGGGAGGATGTCCTGCCTGCAGGCAGAGATTCGAGCGGGGCGACAGCAGGACGCCCCGGCGCTGGCACGGCTCTATGTGGAGGCGTTTGGCTCCAAAATCGCGTGGGCTTTCGGCAAACACGCGCACAGGATGGCGGACGTCGTGACCGACCTACTGCTGCATGATCAGATGCGTCTGAGTGAAACGCTAATCGCAGAAGTGGAGGGGCAGGTAGCGGGTATGGCAGTGCTACGGCGTGACCACGCGCACCGACCTAGCTGGCGCATGGTGTGGAGGCTTGCTAGGCGCCACGTGCGAGGATGGCGCGTGCTGACCACGACATTTATCATGACCGCGATGTGCAGTAATCTGTGTACGCCCACCCGTTCCTATCTGGAATCGCTGGCGGTGGACGTGCGCTATCGCGGACAGGGCATCGGCACGCTGCTGCTGGAACGATGCTTTGAGGAGTCACGCCAGGCGGGGAAAAGGGAGATATCCCTGCATGTGGTGGATACCAACCCCCACGCAAAACGGCTATACGAAAGGATGGGGTTCCGCACCGTACGGGTGGAGCGTTTCGGGTGGATTGCCTCGCGCTGGATGGGCTTCAGCGCACAGTACTTCATGGTACGCCCGGTGGCCTGATTTCACAACGCCCCTCATTTCTCAAATACCCTCTCACAACTGCTTGACACTCGTGCATACAATACACTACAATACGATGCAACAAGTACTGAAAGCACGAGTAGCTCAACACCTCTACCTTCTGGACAGGTTACCACAAAACATTGAGAAAGGAGGTCTGTGACAATGAAGACACTTCGTGGCTACTGGCTACTGCCGGCGTTGCTGGTGTTGAGCGCGATGCTTCGTGTCGGGATGCGCAGCGAAGCGCAGACGCTGACCTGGCTGGGCACGCTGCCGGGCGGTTATTCCAGCTATGCGTATGGTGTATCCGCGGACGGCTCGGTGGTAGTCGGCCGGGCATACGACGCTAGTGGGGCACTTCGTGCCTTTCGCTGGACGCAAAGTGGCGGGATGCAAGATCTTGGCACGCTAGGCGGTCCGTGGGGCGTGGCGCAAGGTGTCTCTGCCGACGGCAGCGTGGTGGTTGGCGGGGCAGACAACGCTAGCGGGCAGATTCGTGCTTTTCGCTGGACGGAAAGTGGCGGGATGCAAGATCTTGGCACGCTAGGCGGTCCGTGGAGCTGGGCGGACGGTGTTTCCGCGGACGGCTCGGTGGTGGTCGGCGGGGCATACTTCGATAGCTGGGGATCGCTATATCGTGCTTTTCGTTGGGTGTTAGGTGTTGGGATGCAGGATCTGGGCACGCTGGGCGGTCCGACGAGCCGAGCGCATGGTGTTTCTGCGGACGGCTCGGTGGTGGTCGGCTGGGCAGACGACGACAGTGGATCTCGGCGTGCCTTTCGCTGGGAAAATGGCGTGATGCAGGATCTGGGCACGCTGGGCGGTGATTGGAGCGAGGCGTATGGTGTCTCTGCGGACGGCTCGGTGGTGGTCGGCAAGGCAGAAAACGCCAGCGGGGTTTATCATGCCTTTCGCTGGACACCCAGTGTCGGGATGCAGGATCTGGGCACGCTGGGCGGTGATTGGAGCGAGGCGTATGGTGTCTCTGCGGACGGCTCGGTAGTGGTCGGCAGGGTAGACAACGGCAGCGGGGTTTGGCGTGCCTTTCGCTGGACGGAAAGCGGCGGGATGGAAGACCTGAACACTACCTACGCCCACCTGTTGATGCCCGGCTCTTATCTTGCGATAGCCGTCGCCCTCTCTCCCGACGGACGCTATATTGTGGGTTATGGCTGGAACGCCGACACAGGGCGTTGGGAAGCGTTCCTGCTGGACACCCAGGCTGCCTTCAGCATCAGAGGCAACCTCCAACTGGGTGATTACACTGGTGACCCGGCGCAGGTAGCCATCACGGTTCAGCTGCGCCAGAACGGCAACCCCGTGCGCACCGAGACCATTTATACCGATAGCAATGGGAACTACAGCATCCCCAACGT
>JBMFOT010000047.1:0-26777 GCA_049969495.1 Armatimonadota bacterium | reverse complement strand
GGGGGCTACTGTCGGAAGGGCAACGGTTCAAGAGTTGTGTCTTCACATACGGCTGGCAGCTCTTCAACCAGCCGGGTCCTGTCGGAGCGTGTCCACCAACATATTCATGCGGTTCGGTGAGTGGGAAGCCTTCGTCCCAGTCCTGCACATACATCGCAATGGCGATGCCCATCTGCCTGCAGTTGGACAGACAGGAAACCGACCGTGCCTTCTCGCGCGCCTGCGAGAAAACCGGGAAGAGTATCGCCGCCAGAATAGCGATTATCGCTATCACAACTAGCAGCTCAATCAGCGTAAACGCACGTCTCATGTGTTGCCTCCTTGTAACACGTTTTTTAAAAAAGTAGCATGAAAAGTATACTGCTGTGGCGAGGCAGATGTCAAGTCTTCCGGTTCTTTTCACAGGCTTGCACCCTGCAAGCGTAGAGTGATAGAATGCAGATATGCAGATAGCGGTCTTCGGCCTTGGTTACGTTGGAGCGGTCACGGCAGCCTGCTTCGCGGCGGAGGGGCACTGTGTTATCGGGGTGGATACCGACGCCTACAAGGTGCAGTGTATTACGGAGGGACGTTCTCCCATTGTGGAGCATGACCTGGAAGACTACATCCGTCGCGCACGCGAGGCAGGCAGGCTCGTTGCCACCACCTGCGCAGAGGAGGCAGTGGCACAAAGCGACCTCGCCCTCATCTGCGTGGGCACACCCAGCCGGCGCAACGGGAGCCTGAATCTGGAGTTTGTGGAGCGCGTGTGCCGCCAGATTGGGATTGCGCTCGCCGAGCGCAAGAAGCCATATACGGTGGTAGTGCGCAGCACCGTTTTGCCTGGCACCTGTGAGGAACTGGTCATTCCCACGCTGGAAACAGCTTCCGGCAAGCGGCACGGCGAGGGGTTTCATGTGTGCATGAACCCAGAGTTTTTGCGCGAAGGCACTGCCATCCACGACTTCTACCATCCGCCTCTGACCGTTATCGGTTCGCAGAGCGCCGAAGCTGCCGACCGTGTGGCGGAGCTGTACGCCGGCATCCCCGCCGAGTGCGTGAAGACCGACCTGCGCACTGCCGAGATGGTCAAGTATGCCAATAACGCCTTCCACGCGCTCAAGATCACCTTCGCGAACGAAATCGGTGCATGGTGTAAGCAGGAGGGTGTGGACAGTCACGTGGTGATGCGTCTGCTGACGATGGATACCAAGCTGAATATCTCGCCCGCCTACCTGACGCCCGGTTTTGCGTTCGGCGGCTCCTGCCTGCCCAAGGACTTGCGGGCGCTGGTGTATCGTGCGCGCCAGCACGACCTGAGCCTGCCCACCCTGGAATCGATACTGGTGAGCAACCGCTTGCAGATCGAGCGAACGGTGGAACTGATTATCCAGCTGGGCAAGAAACGTGTGGGCGTGGTGGGACTAGCTTTCAAGGCGGGCACCGATGACCTGCGCGAGAGCCCGGTGGTGACACTGTGTGAACACCTCATCGGCAAGGGTTACTCCCTGCGCATCTATGACCCAAACGTCTCGCTGGCGGCGATTTACGGTAGCAACAAGGCGTATATCGAGCGTGAAATCCCGCACATCCACATGCTGATGTGCGATAGCCTGCAGCAGCTCATCGATGAGAGCGAGGTGGTGGTGCTGGCAAACCACGACGGCCAGGTGACGCAGCACGCCCACTGTTTCCGCGCCGACCAGACGGTTATCGACCTCGCGCGATGTATTTCTCCAGAGGCAATAAGGGGGCGTTATCTTGGGCTGTACTGGTAAGAAGATACTCATCATCGTGGAGAACCTGCCCGTTCCCTACGACCGGCGGGTGTGGCTGGAGGCAACCTCGCTGGTGGAAGAGGGGTTCCATGTGTCTGTCATCTCACCGCGCAGAAAGGGCGATGCTCCCTACGCAGTGATTGACGGCGTGCACGTGTACAGGTACAAAATGTACCCGCCGACGCGAGGGCTGCTCAGTTACCTCTGGGAGCTTTCCTACTGCTGGGTGATGACCTTCTGGCTGAGCCTGGTGGTATGGCGGCGCGAAGGAATTGACGTCATTCAGTCCTGCAATCCGCCGGATACCTACTGGCTGCTGGGGCGATTCTACAAGCTGTTCGGCAAGAAATACGTGTTTGACCACCACGACCTGAACCCGGAGCTCTACGAGTCGCGCTTTGGCAAGCGTGGCTGGATACACCGTGTGTTGCTCTGGCTGGAGCGACAGCAGTTCCGCACCGCCGACAGAGTGATTGCCACGAACGAGTCCTACCGGCAAGTTGCTATTCAGCGAGGTGGCGTGCCGCCGGAGCGGGTGGTGGTGGTGCGCAGTGGGCCTGACCTGAACCGCTTCCATCGCGTTGCGCCCAACGAGTCGCTGAAACGCGGCAAGCGGTATCTGGCGGTATATCTGGGCGTGATGGGACCCCAGGATGGTGTGGACTATCTGATTCGCGCGGTGGAGCATGTGGTGCGCACCTTCGGCAGGGAGGATATCCAGTTCGCACTGGTAGGCGATGGCGACGTACGTCCCGACCTCGAGGTGATGGCTCACGAAAAGGGACTGGAGGAATGGGTGTATTTTACAGGGTTCCAGTTTGGAGATAAGTTGCTGGAGATACTCTCCACCGCGGACATTGCTGTTGCTCCTGACCCCAAAAGCCCGTTCAACGACGTGTCCACCATGAATAAGGTTATCGAGTTTATGGCAATGGGTTTGCCTGTGGTAAGTTTTGACCTGAAGGAGACACGCTACTCGGCGGGCGAGGCGGCGGTATACGCGACTCCCAACGACGAACGCGAGTTCGCACGATGTATTATCGAACTGCTGGATGACCCCGAACGCCGCCGCCGAATGGGGGAATACGGGCTGCAGCGGGTACGGGAGCATCTTGCGTGGGAGCACAGCCGTAAGGTATTGATTCAGCTATACACTGAGCTGTTGTGCGAAAGCAAGTGAGGAGGCGGTATGGAGTTTGCCCATGTCCTGCTGATGCTGGTGGTGATGCTGGCAGTAGCAAAGCTACTTGCCGAACTCAGCGAGCGCGTGTCGCAACCTGCTGTGTTGGGCGAGCTGCTGGCAGGGTTGATACTGGGCGACAGCCTGTTGCGCCTCGTAGACCCTCATAACGAAATCCTGCATATGCTGGCAGAGCTCGGGGCGGTGCTGCTGCTGTTTGAGATCGGTCTGGAGTCGGATATTACTGAGCTGTTCCGTGTGGGCTGGCGATCGCTGTGGGTGGCAATGATCGGGGTCGTTACGCCTGCGGTGCTGGGCTTTGGGGTGAGCGTGTTGCTGGGGCAGCCCGCTATGACCGCCGCCTTCATCGGGGCTACCCTTACCGCGACCAGCGTGGGTATCACCGCACGGGTATTGAAAGATTTGGGCATTTTGCGCTGGGGCGAGTCGCAAATTGTGCTGGGCGCGGCGGTCGCCGATGACGTGATAGGGCTGCTGATCCTGGCGGTGTTCAGCGGGCTGGCGCAGGGCGAAACGATGTCTGCATGGCAGGTGGGCAAGGTGCTCCTTTTGGCGCTGGTGTTCCTTGCTGGTGCGCTTACTGCCGGGTTGAAAGCCTCACATATCCTGCTGAGGGTGGCGGAACAGATGCGGGCACGCGCCGCGCTGGTAACCGCCGCACTGGTGTTCTGTTTCTTGCTGGCTGCGGTGGCGCAGCTGGTGGGGCTTGCTCCTATTGTGGGCGCGTTCTCCGCGGGGCTGGTGCTTGCCCGTACCGAGCATCGCATCCGCATTACCGAGCGCGCTAGCGCGATAGCCGATATGCTGGTGCCCCTCTTCTTCGTGATGATGGGAGCGCAGATGAACCTGCGGGCTATCGATATCACCACTCCTGCCGGGCTGTCTGCAGTTGGGCTGGCAGTGCTGCTGATTATGGTAGCCATTCTGGGTAAGCTGGCATCGGGATTGGCGCTATGGCGCACGCGAATGCGCCCCTGGTTGGTAGGTGTGGGCATGGTACCGCGTGGAGAAGTGGGTCTTATCTTCGCAACAATTGGACTGCAGCAGAAAGTGTTCGATGTCACGGTGTATACTGCTGTGCTGATATTGGTGATGATGACCACTCTCGTCACGCCTCCGTGGCTGCGCGTTCTGGCACGCCGATACGGGGCACACGTGCGGCACACAGGGTGAGAAATTATCCCGCAAATATGGAAAGTACTTACAGGTATACCCGAAGCACACGGATACTTACGGATGGAACGGATTGGCACAAAAACGATGTGGTATGTGTGCTTCTACAACAGCATGTCGTATTGACATTACAACACGAAAAGAGTATGATTAGTGCCGAGTATGAATACTTACTACCTGAAGCCGCAGCTCAAGATGGCGGCTGGCGATAAGAGCGGATCGAGGCGAAAGGCAGGCGGTGTCTCGTGTTAGCACCAGAGCAAAGACATGCTCTTGTAGTGCGTACTGACCAGAAAGTTATTCAGGCAGCCCGTTTACTACAATGCAACACGCTGGAGCTGGAAAGCGCTATCGAGCAGGAGTTGACTGAGAACCCTGCGCTGGAGCGAATAGAGGGTGCACCTGACGATACCGAAATCCGTCAGGCGCATCTGGGAAGGGGTAACCTTGAGTACATCTATGAGGGCGAAGGCAGCGAACCCCTGGAAATGGAGATAGACCCTATCGGCAATGCCGCCGATGAGAGCCTGACCCTGCGCGAGTACCTCAGTCGCGAGTTGCGTGCGCAGCTGCCTGAGCGCCAGTACATGATTGCTGAATATATTCTGGATAACCTGGACGAGCACGGTCTGCTTCCCGATTTCGACTGCGAGCGTGCCTCCTTCGAGACGGGAGCCTCCCCGGAGGAGGTTGAAGAAGTTCTGCAGGTGCTGCAGTCTATGGACCCGCCCGGCATTGGAGCGCGCTCTGTGCAGGAATGTATGCTCCTGCAGTTGCGTTACTTGCGCGAGCAGGGACAGGGCAATCTGCTGGCAGAACGGATCGTGGAGAAGTACTACCACCGGCTGATAGACCCCCCGATACGACGGATCGCCCGCGAGTTGCGAGCCAGCAGCGAAGAGGTAGAAGACGCCCTGAAATACATTCGGGAGGCGTTGCATCCCTACCCGGCATATCGGTTCCGTACCCCATGGGGATCGCCAGCAACTTCTTGCCAAACCGTTGTCAAACCGGATGTCATCATCCGACGTAATCCCCATGGGTTCGAGGTGGAAATAGTCCGACCGCGCTGGATTCTTATCGTCAATCCTCAGTGGCGCGAGCAATACGAGAAAATCAAAGCCAACCCATCTGCATACCCGAAGGAGACTGTCAAACAGGTGCAGGAGTACGTCGAGCGTGCGGAACAGTTTCTCCAGAATATGGAGATACGCTATCGCACCCTGCATCGTGTTACTCGCGTGGTAATCGACCACCAGTTTGCGTTCCTTGAAACCGGCTCACACACCTTTCTCAAGCCGCTCACGCGCACGCAGGTGGCTGCTCAGCTGGGTGTTCACGAGTCTACCGTCAGCCGAGCCATCTCCAACAAGTGGGTGCTTATCCCGACCGATGACCTAATACCCTTCTCGGACTTCTTTACGCCTGCCCTGAGCCTCCATCAAGCGATACAGGAAGTGATCAGCTCCGAAGACCCACACCGTCCCTACGGCGACCAGCAAATCGCCGATATCCTTTACCAGCGATGGGGTATCAAAGCGACCCGGCGAACGATAGTGAAGCATCGTAACCGGATGCATATCCCGTCGTCACGAGAGAGAAAGAGAAGGAGATGATCGCTGGAGAGTTTACAGGAACCATTGCCCTGATTGACCTGACGCATCTCCATCGCCTCGACACCTCTGATGCCCATCGCCGACGACAGGCATGGGACGAACTGCATCTGGTGACCGCCCTGCAGGGTATTGTGAACCGTCGTCAACCGCGCCTCTATGTGATTTTCGTGGGAGATAACGCACAGGGTAGCATCGACCACCACTGGCTGGAGTACCTGCGCAAGCCGGGAGAGTGGCTCCATCGCGCCCGGTTCGAGAAGGTAAACGACATCATGGAGCTGGTGCAACGGTTCCGTCGTTCTGTCAACGGGCTGGTAGTATGGGACGAACGCGTACCTGCCACCGCACTGGTAGCCTCTACCGCCGCCGGGGTGGACAATCTACTGCCGGTGCGCTACGACCCAGCCCCCGATTCTCTCTACAGTCGCCTCTCGCAGGGCAGAGGCGCATTGTCTGTTCGCCTTGCGCTCATCCGCTCGGATGGCAGCCCCCTTTTCACCGGAAGAGGCAACATGGGTCCGCTCTCGTTGCCCAGCACCGGCAGCGCCAAGTGCGACGCGCTGATGTGGGCAGTGGGCGCCTACCTGCGCAAGGGAAAATGCGCCCCCGGCGTGCTGGGCTACTACAGCGATGCGAACTGGCTAACAGGGCGCGTGAATCTGCCCCTTGAACGCACCATGCTGTGTAATCACGACTACTTCATCGCCCGAAAAGGGTTTTTCTTTGACCTGTCCCCATGGGAAGATGCCAGGCCTGTCGATGACCCTGAACAACCGATTGGTTCGGACGTGCGCACGCTGAAGGCGATACTGAGTGCCTCATACGAAATGACGGGCGGCGGCATGACCCAAATCGGTGGCTTCGTTCCGTGGGATTTCAAATACACCGACGCGGTAGGCGAACCTCACGGGGCGGTGGAGTCGGAGTGGCGGTTTGTGGAAATCGCCTCCTGTTTCAACGCCTACCTCGATGCCGACGCCCCCGCGCTTGGCGCGATGGCGAACGCTTCATTTTTCAGGCATTACCCGCTGGAGAATCGCTATACTCAGCGGCATCCCACCTTGAGCGACCTGCAGCGCGAGGGCTATGTGCTCTCCAACGGCATGGTTGCCCCCTATAGCTTCGTGGCGTTTTACGTGGGCGATTACGATTCCAGCGCATGGTTTTACCGCATGGTACCCCGCCTGTGGAGCGACCCGGCACGCGGCAAGGTACCACTGGCTTGGGCGTTTAACCCCAATCTGTCGTACCGATTTCCGGTGGGGATGCACTTTGTGCGTCGCAACGCTTCGTCCGGCGATTACTTCATTGCCGGCAATGCGGGCGCGGGCTACCTGAACCCCGGCTACCTGAGCCGTCCTCGCCCCCATAGCGGTTTGCCGGACGGCTGGAATGCGTGGGAAACACATTGCCGGCAGGAGTACAACCGTTGGGATATTCGCATCACCGGATTCGTCATCGACGGCAACGCCCGTGGACTGGACGAGCGCGGACTGGATGCCTATGCGCGTTTTTCTCCCGACGGAATCGCCGCGCAGAAAATACCCGAGCAGGGAATACACGGCACGATGCCCTACCTGCGTATGCGGGATGATTTGCCGGGCGTCGGCGGACTGCAGATGCCGCACGCGCTGGACGTTGTGGGCAGCCGTCTTACCGGTGAGAAACCCCAGTTTCTGCTGTTTCGTACCATCCTGTGGACGCCTTCGCATCATCTGGAGTTGAAACGCGCCATTGAGGAGCGCTACCCGGGCACGAAGGTGGTGCATACTGGAACGCTGTTCGCTCTGCTCAAGCAGCACCTGTCCGCAAAGAACCGGTTTTAGTTGTCAAATCTTGTTCTTTGTGGAGGGCGAGGCTCCGTCCGAGCCGTACTCACCGGGCGGTTCGCCACCCAGACCGATGATTCTATGGTGAACGCTTGAAGACTACCGCTTTGGCTCTTCTGGAGGGGAAGAGGTTTCATGGCTCCAGCGCACGCGCCTGCGGCTCTGGCGGGGTGCTGGCTCTGGCGCTGCTGTTTTCCCCGTGCCTATCCACAACACACCGCCAAACGCCACCAGCCCTACCAGAAAGAGGAACACCGCGAACATCTGCTTGCCCTGTAGCCACTCCGAACCGCCATGTCCGATGAAATACAGCGCAACTGCCGTCAGATAACTCTGCTGAGACCAGCGCGGGCTCTCAAACCACACCTCACCAATACCCGCCAAACCGCTGAAGAGGGCGATTCCCAACCACATGGCGACGAAGGCGTAATCCGTCCACACCGCCTCATGCCATTCCACCATGCGTACCCCTTCCCACATGCGGTTCAGCGAGAACACGCACACCCCGAAGCATATCAGCACCAGCGTGTAGCGCCGCAACTGTGGGATGAGGAAAGCGACAACCACCAGCGCCAGCAGTAACGTAGAGGTGCTGGAGCCGCCCAGCTGGTGCAGCACGTTTTTGATTCGCACCGCCAGAATACCCAGCACCAACGGCAGCACCGTCTCCAGAATCTGCTTCCAGCGTACAGGGCGTGCTGGTATTGTTCTCACCCCTGTAGTAGCGCGGCAAGCACCTCTTCCGCCTCGTCGCGTACGTACTCGCCGAATTCGGTCGCGCGAAGCAGGATGGTTTCCAACGAGAGCGGTTGTGGGTGTGCCGCGTTAAACTGAATGAAAAAGAAAGCGGTATCCGCGTAAAACGGCTCGATACGCAGGTCGCAGGTAAAGGGGGGTGATTCGTAAGTGAAACGCAAGCCAATGCCGCGCAAGCCCTGCTCGAATAACGCACGCACCTCCGGCGCGCTGAGGCGCAGAAACCGCTCTACCGAGAGTTCGGTCGCGGCGCCTTCTGCCTCGTGGTGCGCAATCCACTGGATGCCTGCGACGAATCGGTCGTCCAGCAACAGCGCGTCACGGGTACGAATCAGCGTTCGCTCGGCATCGCGCAAGTCCGCAGAGATGTTCTCGCCATCATGGATGAAGATAATCTGATGCTCTGCCAGCATCACGCTGCGCCGGTGTAGCGGGTCCACGTATGCCACAAAGCCCGGTATAGGCGCGGGCTGAATGGTAAACGGCACCCCCAGCGCCTGTAACACGTGGTTCTTGCGCACCTCTCCCAGCTGCCCGATGGGAGCGTTCAGGTTAATCTGTACCTGCTTTAGTTGCATCTTCAGGTTGCCGCCTTTCTCTCTGGGGAAGCTAATGTACCCCTGCCAACGCCGTCTTCATCGGCAGATGTAGCGACTGGCAAACTTGCGTCACCACCGCACGCAGAGAGCCTTCCATACCCTCCAGAGGCTGTGCCCGCTGCAACACAAACTCCCTCACGCTCAGCTGACCCTGTGCCAGCTGAGAGAGGATTGTCTGCATCTCTTCCGCGTCGATTCGCAAGGTATAACCGTTCAGCCTCAGGAAGGTCATCGTGGCTACCAGAGCGGTCCACTCGTTTCCCTGTTCAAACGGCTTGTCCAGCAGTAACCGACGGAACATCCGCGCCGCCTGCGTCAACACATTGCGACTGTCCCCATAAGAATACTGGCTGTACACCGCGTTTTCTAAACGGTCAAAATGGTATCTCTGCGGTGAGCCGGTGACGGTAGTATTGATCCAGATGACATCGTGAACGGTCAGATAGTGCATCGTCTTCCTCGTGCAAAACGGGTTCTCACTGCACGAGCATTATACCACACCGGTTGGGTTATGGGAACTCCGGCATATATGCGTATGAGGCTTCTGCGTCGTTATGGAATAATTTTTAACGGTTGCTTTCGGCGGTTACGATTCTGCCGCGCCTATGGAAGGGGAAGCAGCCTGTTTTTCAGGGAGGATTCTCATGCAGCTGCTGGTGACACTGGCTTGCAGTGTCGTTGTGATTTTACTGGTTTTGCTGTGCGAACACCCCAAAGGCACAGCGCTGGCAACCGTCGGCACGCCGTGGGGGCTTCTGATAGCATGGGCGTGGGTGATGTGGTGGCGCAACCGTGCTATGGAGGTGCATCTGCGCGAAATGACGGAGCAACACCGCCGTCGCGATGTGATCACCGGCATGTTAAATCACTACGCATTGCACGAGCTACTCGAGCAGAAACTGAGCCAGGCAGCCGAACAAGAGTGTCCGCTCTCGATCATCCGCATAGACCTTGACCGCTTTGCACTGTTCAATGCCACTTACGGTCACGCAGCAGGTGACGATTTACTCCGGCAGGTTGGGCGTACCATCCAGACGCTCCTGCCGCCGGAGGTCACTGCAGGACGCTACGATTCGGACGAGTTCTTGATTATTCTGCCCGGCACCGCACGAGGACAAGCGCTGACCATCGCCCGCCACCTGCGCGAGAAGATACGCCAGACCACACTGGTTCAATCAGCAAATGGGCAGGCTCTCCCCATCACCGCAAGCATCGGTGTTGCCTGCTTCCCCACCGACGCTACCAGCGCACAGGCACTGCTGTCTGCCGCCGAGGACGCGATCTCTGTAGCGAGACAGAACGGCAGTGGCATTGCCGATACGCGTTCCAGCTGGCGCATACGCTATCGTATCCAGATAGATGGCGCGTTCTCCACTCTGGAGGCGATGATCACTGCTATCGACAACAAAGACCACTACACGCGCCGACACTCTGAAGAGGTTACCGAATATGCGCAGTGGATAGCGGAGGAGCTGGGTTTGTCCGATGAAGAAAAGCACACCCTGCGCCTTGCAGGGTTGGTGCACGACGTTGGTAAGATTGGCATTCCCGATGAGGTATTGCTCAAGCCAAATATGTTGACCGCCGACGAATATGAGATGATGAAGCAACACGCCGTTCTGGGCGCGGTGATGCTGGCTGCCCTGCCGGGCATGGAGCCGGTTGTACCGGTTGTGCGCTCGCACCACGAGCGCTGGGATGGGGAAGGTTACCCCGATGGTCTAGCCGGCGAGGAGATACCCTTTCTGGCGCGACTTCTCGCCGTTGCCGACGCCTTCAGCGCGATGACCACCGACCGCCCCTACCGCAGGGGAATGGATTGGCAATCCGCGCTGGCTGAACTGCAGCGGCAGAAGCAGAAGCAGTTTGACCCGCTGGTGGTAGACGCTTTCGTGGCGGCGGTGAACAAACGCAGGCTGCTGCGACGACGGGGAGAAGAGGAGCTGTTGGCGGCGGCGTGAGATTGTTTACCCTGCACAAAGAGGGCGCGCAAATTCTGCGCGCCCTCTTTATGTTGCCCGGTGTGCTCGGTTTAGCGAAGCGCTGTGGGCGTATCAGAACATTGCCCTGCACGCTTCAGATCCCAGTTACAGTTGGGGTCGATCACGATGCCCCACAGCTCATCCGAGCCGCCGTACGGACCGCCCGCTACCAGCCACTCGTCGCGTTTGCGCCCCTTGATGGGGTCGGTGGGGGCGGTGGGGTTCGGGTTACGGCGTGCGCGTACCACCTTCGCATGACCGTCCGCGTACGCACAGTTCACCATCTCGTTGTGGCGTGGAGCAATCGGGCTGTAGAACTGCACATCCAGCCAGCCATCATAGAAAGCAGCAGTTTCTGCAGGGAACTGCAGCTCCGCCATGCGAATAGGCGCCACCGCCGTATTCCGGCCTAAAGGAGCACCCCAGTTACCGTCTTCGAACAGCGCGTAGTTGCCGTTGTACGAGGCATAGCGGAAGTTGCCGGGCGAAGTTAGTGCGCCTCCGGTTAGCATCTGAATCATGCCAGGCCAGTCGATTTCGGTTGGGTTAGAGGGGCAGCGCAGGATGTCAGCGTTCTTCACGTACGGTACGTGGGCGTCGTAGAAGCTGAACCAAACGTTGGGAGCAATGAAGTACAGGTTCATAGCGTACGTCTCGTCGTAGTCTTGCGTGTACATCTGCACCGCCAGAGCAATCTGCTTGGTATTGCTCAAACACGAGGTTGCCCGTGCCTTCTCGCGCGCCTGCGCGAACACCGGGAACAAGATGGCTGCCAGAATCGCGATGATCGCGATAACAACGAGCAGTTCAATCAGCGTGAACGCTCGCCGGTTGGTGAAAAGGTTTCGCATCAAAGACCCTCCTCTTGGATGATTTACCGAACACCTCTGCAGGCGAATCGGTAGCATGTATTCCTCGCCCTATATCTTAGCATGGTCAAACGCATCCTGTCAAGAAGCGCACGGTTGCGGAGGCAAAAACCGGTAAAGGTAGTAGAGCGTCAGACGCGAATCTTCACGTTCCGCAAGATTCTGCGCTTCGCTCAGGATGACAGGCAAGCGAGACTGCTCTGCTCACATCCCAATAGTCACGCTGGACAAACTACCGGAGCGTGTGGGCTATAAAGTTGCCTCTTGTGCCTGCACTTCGGCTTTCGCTTGTCGTTCCTGTGCGCTCCTGACGCTGAAGTAATATACAGTTTCCATTAGCGCCAGCACTATCGCGGGAGCGATGATGCGGTTTCGAATCCAGAATACCGGCTCGAACTGTGCCGAGATAATCAGCGCCATGAAACTAACCCACAGCGCCAACAGCCACGCTCGTGCCTGCGCATCAGGGGCGCGTTTGAACAGATAGTAGCCGCGCCCAATCCCCGTCAGCCAGAGTATCAACAAGCCGATAGCGCCCACAATACCCCCCTTGGCAACAATCCACCAGAAGGAGTTGTGGATATACGTCGTCTTGCTGAAGATCATCCCCATGTACGGGCTGGTGTCCAGGCGCACCGGCAAGTTTGCCGACCATCCGAAGCCGAACCAGGGAGATTCGGGCAATCGGCGCAGAATATACGTCATTTCATAAGTACGCTGTCCTATAGAAGAGACGCCAGCATGTGAAAACTGCATCGGGTCCTCGTGGAAGGTGCTCAGAAACCGCCTCTCTATCTTGGCAAAGAAGCTGTCAGATTGATACATTTTCAAGGGGCTGACTATTGCCGCCGCGAGCAGCACAAAAACAACCACCAGCACGCTACCGATGAGGGTGTTCACTTTGGTGCGTGTGTCGCTGAACCACCAGAAAATAGCCAGTGCGAACAACGCGCTAAACCACGAATGGCGGGTGAGCGTCATCAAAATGGCCATCGCATAAACGAATGTCAGCACCAGCCAGCCAAAACGCTTGCTGCCGGAGGAAACGGCGGACATCTGTGCGGCTATCAGCAAGCCAACCAGAATCAGATTTTCGCCCGGAGGCAGCACGCGCAGTAACCCCTCGGTTTGCTCAAGGCGAATGTCTTTTTGGGTGAGCTTCAGGAAGAACAGAGCCTGTTCACCAACGATTGCCTGCAGGATGGTAGGTATTGACCCGATAAACACCACCGCCAGAATACCGATTTGCAGGGTGCGCAGTTTGCGTTCGTTGGTGGCTACCCCAAGGAACACGAAGTACAACAACCACATGATGTTATGCTGGATGACCGAGAGCTCCTGGCGGTAGGACAAACCGGTTACGAGGACATGGTAGAGAAAAGTAACTACGATGCTGATGAGCAGAAAAAGAGTTACAGCGACGCTGGAGGGGGTAAACCACAGCGCACTGTTGACATTGACACCGGCGCACGCCCGCACGATAACTATCAACAAGCCGTACATCACCAGAATGTTGGGCAGTGTAATGCCTTGCTCTCCCAGAGCCAGCGCGTCCCAGAACACCGTGGAAATCAACGAAGCAACCGCAAACGTGACGCTGATAATAATCCACTCCGGGCTTACCGCGAAGAAGGGCAACAGCACCAGAGAGACAACAACTAATCCGGTAAATACCCATGCTTCATTGATCACCGAAACGGTTAGCAACCACCCACCCGCCAGCGCCACGGCAAGCATGATCAAGCCGAGGCGACGTGGCAAGCTGAAGAAATCCGCTACCCGTTCGCTCAGCCGGTAGTAGGCTACCAGCACCCGATGATAGAATTGAACAAGCACAGCTGGCACACCGGACATCATGTTCACCTGCCTGCGTCTCCACGTGGTGTTCCTATTATACGCGGTAACGGAAAATATTGCCAGAGGCGTCGCCCAAAACTAGTAAAAATACCTACCGCACACGTGCGTGGAAGGTGCGCGTGAGAGTCTGAGAGGCGGCGAGGGTGGGGATGAACCACGTTAACGTGCGCGTTGTGTCGTCGTATATACCACCATCGCTCGCGCTACCGACCACAAACTGCATGGATTGAGGAACAGGCACGCGTACAGCCAGCATGTCCAGAGAAGCGGAGGAGGTATTGGTAATGCTCACGGTGAATCGGACGACGTCGCCCGGTCGCGGGGGGGAAGTGGTATCCGGCGACACGATAATTTGCAAGGCGTTGTTCGGTTTCGCCAGGATGAGTGCGCTACGGGACGACAGGTCCACCGTACCCTGCCTGTATAGCTTACCGGTCACATCCACGTAGTCGGCGTCAATCGGTACCGTGAAAGTCTGGGATGGGTGCATGTTCACCAGCACCAGCCCGTTGCTGAACCGTCTACGAAAGACGCCACCACTGCTCCTGTCGCCGGCAATCAACGTATACGACTCGGTGGGTTGCCCGATGGGGAGCTCGTAGTCGAGCAGGTAGTCGGGGGTCTGCTTATAGGTCTCGGGCGAAATGTGAAAACAGGTGTACTGGTTCGCGTTCAACAGGGCGCACCCCAGCAGGTATCGCCGCGTTTGCTCCTCGGCAGCGGTCGCTCGTCCCTGTACCATGTACCGAACGGGGCGAGGCACGTTCAGGCTATCGATGTGTTGTAGCTGGATAGTGGGATGTAAAAAAGAGAGTGTGCCCCTGTCCTTCACACGCACCCAGTTTTCCGCCAGTACGGCGTCCGCATACTGCATCCAGGTCTGGTAAATGGGGGCTTTGTTCCACACGTATCCGAAATTCTGAATGACCTTCAACCCCGCTTGCCAGATAACAGGCACGACGGCGGAGAGGAAGCTGGTCTGGGCGGATTGAAACGCGGCGTCATTGGCATACTGCTGGCAGGTCAACCCTGCCAGAGAGAGATAGTTATACGTCATGCTATCGATAAACACCCCATCGAAGCCGCACCGTTGCGCCAGCTGTACCGTTCTGCTTGCCCATCGCTGTTGCAAATCCGCCTTACCCAGGTCCACCAGCAGGTTTTGTGGATACCCTAACTCCGGTATAGGGTTCCCCTGTAAGTCGGTCAACAGCCAGTCCCGGCGGGTGGTGGTGACGTACTCGTAATCCAGTGGGTCCATCCAGCCGGGGATAGAGCTGCTGGTGGCGACAGAACTACAGTAAACATAAACCTCGATGTTCGGATTGTAGTGTTTGAGCGGCCTTGCGTAAATCCAGTCCAGCGGATGGAGCATCACGATATCGTAGCGGCGTGCGGTTTCATAGATATCGGGGTGCACCGCGAACAGTGTATAAGTTCGGATGTTACGCCGCGCTGTGACAGGTATCTCCAGCATCTCTCCGTTCGTCAGCGTGACATTATCCACCCAGAACGTGGCGTCACCGGAGCCGCTACCGCGCACGTTGAACACGATGCCTACGCTTACGCGGTCGGTGCCCTCTGGCACTTGAAGGGACACCTGATACTGTTGCCAGTCGGTGTTCGGGGTCTCTATACGCCGCTCGTCTGCCGCGATCGTGCTTCCGTCGGTACGTACTGCCGCGAGGCTCAAGCGCACTACCGTGTTGGACAGCACGCCTGTCTTCACCTGAGCACGCATCACCAGAGGGTCACCGATTTTCAGTCCGTTGCGCCCCACCTTCACCGAGTACCGGAGGTTCCATGTACTGCCCGGCGGTGCGTTGGTGGTGCTGAATTTCAGACTGCTTTTTCCCTGGGAGCGCGTTGTGGTGTCTAGACCGACAGTGTAAGAAAAAGATGTCTCTTGTACGACACTCCATCCATCGGGAAGGTCGCTTGTAGAAGCGTATTCCATCATGCCGAGCGTCATCAAGACGTCGCGTTCTCGTAGTTCGGCATGAGAGGTAGAACCCAGCAACAACGTCACCCACACGAAAAGGGCACAGTAACCGACTGTACGGGTCATTCTCCCATCCTCACCCTGGACCGTCAGCATACTTATCCGCCCGCGGCCGGTTTCCCGGTTGTCCCCTGGCGTGTTATAATTCTCAGAGAGTTCCTGCACCGTTATTATTCCATAAGCCGGAGGCGAATCAAGCGTTGCAATCAAACGGCGTTGAGCGTTCCTTTACTCGGGGGGTGGCGTGGGTGAGCGTGGGCTCGTTGAGCGCGCGCGCCATCACGCTGATTAGCAGCGTATTGCTGGCTCGTCTTCTCCTGCCTGAACACTTCGGTTTGTTCAATATGGCGATTATCGTGGTGAACGCGGTGCAGATGCTCCCCGATCTGGGGCTCGGGCAGGCGTTGATTGCGCATCGCGGGGATACTCGCAAGGCGGCGAACACCATCTTCCTTCCGGTGATGTTTACCGCTACCGTTGCGGCGCTGATAGTGTGCGCTGTGGCGGATACCATCGCGTCGGTAATGAAACAGCCGGCGGTGACTCCCCTGCTGCGTGCGCTGTCGCTGAACATTGTGGTGATGGCGGCGGCTTCGATACCCGTTGCGTTAATGCAGAAGGCTCAGCGCTGGCGTGCTCAGGCGCTTACCGAGTTCGCAGCGCCGCTGGTTGCAGCGGTGGTCATGGTCACTCTGGCTGCGTTGGGCTATGGGGCGTGGAGTATCGTCTGGGGCAACATCGCTCGCGCGATCACCCTCGCGCTGACGGTGTGGTGGCTCAGCTCCTGGCGACCTCGACTGGTGCTGGACTGGAGCGCATTGGCGGATATGTTTCGCTTCGGCAGGTGGATTGTGCTGGACAGGATCAGCGCGTTTGCCCTTCTGAATACCGATACCGCTTACCTGGCGCGCTGGCAGGGAGCACAGGTATTAGGCTACTACGCCCTGCCGTATAACTGGATTACCCTGCCCATCGCTCAGCTGGTATCTCAATCCAACCGGGTGCTGTTCCCCGTTCTTTCCAACATCGACGACGAGCACCTTCAGCGCACCACACTGCTGAAAGCCTGTCGGCTCCTTTCGTTCTTGCTTTCACCGGTATACTTCTTCTGGTTGATCAATGCACAGGTGTTCGTCCTTGGGCTGTTTACCGGCAAATGGCAACCTTGTGTGCCGGTGCTACAGTGGCTGTCGGTGTATGGGTTGGCTCATGGGCTTGCCGGGGGGCTACTGGTCAGCTTCTACTGGGCGACAAAGCGTCCACATATGGCGGTGTACGCTTACTGGGCTTCGCTGGCGGTTGCCCTTGCGGGTCTTGCGGTCGGGCGGGGACACTGGGGAGCGGTGCAGGTAGCGCAGGTGTTCACCGTCGCCATGTTTGTGCGTTCCGCTTTCATGATTGTGGGGTTGGTACGCTTCTACGGGCTGCGCCTGCGTCAGATACTGCGCTCCGTCACCGATGGGTGGGTTCCTGCAGCGGCAGCGTCGGCGGTCGCATTTGGCGCGACCCGCGCGGTTTCGCTTCCTGTCATCGCCGAGCTGGTGATGGCGGCGTTGCTACACGTTAATCTGTATCTGCTTTTTTATGGCTGGCTGAGGCATCGCCGTCCGCTGGTGTATTACACACGACGCCAGTGGAAAACGGTGTTGCCCGGCTACGCAGAGGAATAGCCTCTTCGGCGAGCCATCGCGCGGTAATAAACCTCTTCTGCCTGTTGAGCCAGCACCTCGTTGTTGAATCGGCTGGATGCCAGTTGCCGGGCGCCCTCCTCCATCTTGCGCCTTAGCGGTTCATCTCGCAGCAGACGCACAATGGCTGTCGCCAGGGAGTCGGGGTCGCGCGGTGGAACGACAATGCCGCTGACGCCGTCCTCCACCATTTCCGGCAGGCTACCGACGCTGGTTACCACCGCCGGTTTGCCGAAGGCAAGGGCAACGGATATCACTCCGCTCTGGGTGGCTTCCACGTACGGCAGCACCACGATACTCGCCTCGGTGAACAGCTGCGCTACCTCTTGGGAGGAAACAAAGCGATCGATGAGAACGCACTGCGGGTCGCGCAGGATACGTTCGCGATAGTTGGGCAGGTCATAACCCTGTCCCGCGATGACCAGTCTCGCCTGCGGGCATTCTGTGACCACGCGTTCCCAGGCATCCAGCAGTACCCCCAGTCCTTTGTAGGCATTGATTCTGCCGAAAAAGAGCACGGTGCCCGGCTTTTCGGCGTGCTCTGGTCGCTGCCACCGCAGGAAATAGTCGTAGACGCCCAGTGGAATGACGGTAACCCTTTCGTCGGTCAGTTCGGGATGTAAATCCAGCAGCTGCCGGCGCGTGTCCGAGCCCGGCACGATAATCCAGTCCGCTCTTCGGCGCAGCTCCTCCACCAGTGGGCGACGCTGTTGATAGTATTTCATGAAACCCAACTCGCCCATGTGCGGCGCCGGGTCATGTACCGTTAAGACAAGTGGCACGCGCTGAAGGCGTATCAGCAACCAGTCCAGAAAGGGGTCGGCGACCTCCTGCAGGTGTATGACATCGCAGCGAAAACGCTTGACCCCCTGCCATACGCCCACCGCTCTTTGCCACCAGTAGAGAGGGTTTTTCAGCTTGATAGGCGTCTCACAACGGAGGGTAACGCCGGTGGCAGTCAAATCGTCGCCGAGCGCACCAGCCTTTTGCATCGCCCCCTGCGTAGTGACCACAAACAGGCTGTGCCGCTTTGTTAAGCTGTTGATGACGGGAATTGAGGCGTCCAAGAACCAGTAAGCCCCAAAATAGATGCGCATTGGTCAACGTCACCTGTCCTTCACTGCCCACGAGTAGGGTATCTCGCCGGAGTGCGGGTCGCGACGATACTCGTCGGGGTCGGCATAGTGGTACATGCGGGTAGGGAAGTTCAAGATACCGGCCCCTTCCAGTGAAAGCGCCATGAAACCGTGCCACACTCTTTCCGGAATCTGCACCAGCAAGGGGCGTTCGGGCGTGAGGATGATTTCGTTAATCAGTCCGCGCGTGGGCGAATGCTCGCGCTCGTCATACAGCACCACTTTCGCCCTGCCATACACGCCGAAGAAGTGGTCTTTCTGTTTCAAGTGCATGTGCCAGCCCTTCACGACGCGGTAGTCCACGTGGGTGATATACGCCTGCGCAAACCCCTCGGGGAAGCACTCGCGGTAGATGGGGTCATCGCGGCGTAAAATCTCGCATAAGCTTCCCCGCTCGTCGTACAGACGGTTGAGACGCTTCACGCGCAGGTCGTGGATATAGCGGGTGGTCATCCCGGCGATATGCTCCAGAGGCATCTCTCCCGACAGATGCTGCGCACGATGTTTCGCGCACAGGTAAAGGTTTCCCTTCTCTGCAGGCAGAGGTATCGGCTCGGTAGCAGGCTCAAAACAGCCCACAATCTGACACAGGTAGGGATTGGTTCCCCCAGCCGAACGGCTCATGGCTTTTCTCCCCTTACCCGGGTGGCCAGGTCATTTGCCGACCGCCCAACAGGTGAACGTGCAGATGGAACACGCTCTGCCCGGCGTGCGGTCCTACGTTCGCCACCAGTCGATAGCCGGTTTTGTCTACCTTCATTTCGCGAGCGATGTGTGCGCCCACGCGAAGCAGTTTGCCCGCTAGCGCGTCGTGCTTTTCCTCCAGTGCTGCCACGTCGGTAACGTGCTGCTTGGGGATGATCAGCACATGCACCGGCGCCTGTGGGTTGAGGTCCTTGAAGGCATAGACCTCCTCATCCTCGTACACGCAGGTAGACGGTACCTGCTTCTGTGCGATTCGGCAAAAGATGCACTCGTCCATCCTCATGCCCTCCCGAAGAAGTGGTTACCAGCTCGCCCAGTGCACCCTCGTCGGTTAGCTCCAGCAGGCGCACCCACACCAGTTGCCCGGCAAGGTGCGCACCGCCGGCGAACTCGACGGGGATGTAGTTGTCGGTCAACCCTTTCATCAGTCCGCCTTTGTCCTGCTTGCCCTCCACCAGCACACGCATCGTTCTGCCCAGCCGTGCGGCGACAAACCGCTCGCGGTACTTCCGGCACAGCTCCGCCAGCTCGTGGCTGCGCCGCTCTTTTTCAGGTTCGGGCACCGGCCCTTCCATCCGTTCCGCCGGGGTGCCCGGGCGTGGGCTGAAGCGGAAGATATGTGCCCGCGCGTACTGTACCGACTCCACCACCTTGCAGGTCTCACCAAAGGCGGCTTCATCCTCGCCCGGAAAGCCAACCATGATGTCGGTGGTAATGGCGAGGTCGGGTATCTTCGAGTATAGTTTTTCCGCCAGGCTCAGCACGTCCTGCTGGCGGTAAGGACGATTCATCGCCTGCAGGATGCGGTCATCGCCGCTCTGCAGGGGAATATGCAGGTGCGGGCACACCTTGTGCTCGTCAGCACAGACCCCGATGAGTCGGTCGGTAACCTGTGTGAGCTCAATCGAGCTGATACGAATGCGCTCCAATCCGTCGATCCGCGCCATCCGCTGCAGTAACCCCGCCAGGTCGGGGCCGCCGCTGCCCGTCTCTTGCCCGTATGAGCCGATGAGCACGCCCGTCAGCACCACCTCTTTGAAGCCCTCGTCCACCAGTCGGCGTATCTCCTCTAGTACTTCGGTATACGGTCGGCTGAACATGCGCGGACGGGTGTACGGGATGGAACAGAACGAACAGCACACGTTACAACCGTCCTGAATCTTCACCACGGCGCGGGTGCGCTCGTACGGGTTGCGCAGCACGGGCGGTGCAGGCTCACGCGATACCCGCTCACGGATGTCGGGGAAGGCTTCCAGCACGTAGTGCACGGTGCGCATCTTGTCGGTATTGGGGACCAGCAGGGCAGCTTCGGCAACGGTTTCCCCGCGCAGGATGGTGAACTGCGCGAAGCATCCGGTGAGCACCACACGCGCTTCGGGGTTCTGACGGGCCACACGACGCACGATTTGCAGCGACTTCTTCTCCGCCATCTGCGTGACCGAGCACGAGTTGACCACATACAGCTCCGCCGGTTCGTCGAAACCTACCACGGCGAAGCCCTGCTCCTCGAAAGTATCGATGATGCGCTGGGTCTCGTACTGATTGACCTTACAGCCCAGCGTAGCGAAAGCAACCCGAATCATCGTCTTTGTACCCTGCAACGTATTCCGCCTTAGTTTACCCGAACACACAGAGGTTGCGCAAATGGGTTGAGTGTGGTTACAAAGTGTGGTAATATATGGCGTCATGTTATGATACCATATAAGCAGATCAGGAAGAGATACTAATGTCCGTTCGCGCCAAGGCATTGACCGTGCGATCGCTGCAAGACCTGACAGATGTGGAGCTCGCAGTAGATGCCTAACGGGAGATCGTTGAGCGCGGCGATGCCTGACTCGCAACGTGGCGAAAGAGGAGGAGGTATGCAGAGAACGTTTGTGATGATCAAGCCCGATGGGGTGCGTCGTGGACTAGTTGGTGAGTGTATCCGTCGCTTCGAACAGCGCGGATTGAAGATAGTCGGTTTGAAGATGCTGGTTCCCTCGCGTGAGCTGGCTGAGAAGCACTATGCGGTGCATCGCGAGAAGCCGTTTTACGCGGAACTGGTGGAGTTTATCACCTCCGGTGCGGTGGTGGCGATGGTGCTGGAGGGACCCAACGCCATCCCTCTGGTGCGCACGATGATGGGCGCGCTCGACCCACTTCAGGCACAGCCGGGCACCATCCGCGGCGACTTCACCTGTGATAAACAGATGAACATCATTCACGGTTCTGACTCGCCCGAAACCGCCGAGAGCGAAATTGCCCTGTGGTTCTCGCCGGAGGAACTGGTTTCGTAATTAAAACTTCACCTCTACACTGACCTCCCCTGAGCAGCCGGTAATGTCCACATCGCCGCACTGGGGGTTAAAACGGTTGTAGGGTGAGCCGTTGACGCGCACCGCCCGGATAGGCAGGCTATCAGGGTGGCGGAACCGCACAAGCAGTTGCGGCGGTTGTGTGCGTAGCTGGAGGTCTACCTCCGCGACCATGTGCCTGCCTTCATCGTCCGTTCTGTAACTCACGTCCACCGTGCCGTAGCGCGTGCACACGCCGGTGGTACCCATCGGCTTGCCCGTGCGGAACCACTCGCGCGGTATCGCCCGACCCAGATGCAGTACTTTCTCGCTGGCATACACGAACATCGCCCGCAGCCATGAGACCGCGTTTGCCTCGTCGCTGGTCTTGAAGTGTGCCGCGTTGGAATATCCCAGCACTGGCGATGGATGCTCCACCATGGCGTTAATCTCCTCGCGGTAGCAAGCGCACCATGCGTTGAAAAACATCCAGATGAAAATCTCCGGCTCATCGCGGTCTAGGTGAGGCATCAGTCCTGCCAGCAGGTTGGGCTGGATGGAGAAGCCCGCGCGGTCGAACCAGTTCGCCTCGATGTCGGGAATCAGGTAGCCGTATGGCGGTTGAGGATAGCGATTGTCCTGAAAATCATCCAGAATCCACTGCGCCTGTGGGCTGTCGGCGTCGTACAAGCCGCTAATCAGCAGGTAAACCGAACCCTCCAGCACCTCGCGAATCCAGCCCACGTCGCGCCTGCGCTGGTAGAGACGGCTAGGGTAATGCGGGACCCATCGTCCGTCACGCAGGCGTACCAGCGGGGAGTGCTCTCGCATCGTTTCAAAACCGCGAATCAGGTCGGCGCGATAGGCGTCCGCTTCTCGCCGGATGCGTGCTGCCTCGGGATGACCGATAGCCTCCAGCGCTTTCGCGGCGGTGTCCACCCCGCGCCAGGTCAGCGCGTTGGTCGAAAGCCAGTAGTGGAAGTCGGTCACGTCCTCCAAGCTGCCTGCGGGCAAGAAGCCGTATTCCCACCCACGCGAGTGAGGCAAGGTACGCATGGTATTGCGCCGCTGGCGGAACACCCAGTCACAGCCCGCAATCAATGAGGGGGCTACCCGGTTTAGCCACTCGGCGTCGCCCGTCAGGAAGTAGTGCATGCCGATACACCACAACACCCAGCCGTGATGCTGGTTATACGCGCCACTCTCGAATCCGCCCGCTCCGAAGTACATCCCCTCGTAGTCGGTGAAGTTGCCCGGCTGGGGTGCGGTTCCCTGATACTGAATCCACAGCTCGATGCGCCTACGTGCCTCCTCGTGCAGTCCGCGCTGGTCCAGCTCATGCGTCACCATGCACGCCTCGTTGGTAAAGTTGCCGTAAGTGGAGGTTCCAACCGACGTGTTAATCAGCCCGCTGCCGTCTGGCATAGTGGCGTCGGTAATCAGCACGTGGTTCAGGTGCGCGGCGTGCAGAGCGTTCAGGTGTGGCTCGGGGCAAACGAGCTGCGCTCCCTGCTTCGCCTGCGCCCGCCAGAAGGCGACCACCTCGCGGTAGCACCGTTCAAAGCCGAGACTTTGCAAAGCCTGCAGTTCGTTCGGGCGGTCAACGGCGATGTAGGGTATCTTCAGCAGCATCTCGCACGTCTCACCGGGTTGCAGGCTCCGACGGAACACGACCTGCCGTTTCCGTAGTTCAGGCTGCATGTCTCCTTCCCAGCGCGCGCGGAGCACTTTTCGCCCGTTCCACTCCGACAGGATGTGATTGCCGTCTATAAACAGAGCATCTCGCTCGCTTCGGGGTACCAGATGGTCATCCTGATACCCGTTGCTGGAGTAGGCGTTGTGCGACCTGCCCGAGCGATGCGAGTAGGAAAGAGGCAGTTCTGCCACCGCAGGAGTGTCGCCGAGGTTCTTGAAGCGGAAGCGAACCATCGCCACCACCGTATCGTCGCTGGCGAGCGATTCGTCGGATATGGAGCGCTCCAGCGGCGCCGCGAAGCTCTTCTGCTCGATGGCGATATTGCCGTCGAGCGCGTGGATGTTGTACGCCAGCACGGGCGGGGTATCGGGATAGCGGGCGCGAACGGCTTTTCGCTCCAGACCGAAAAAGAAGCGGGCATCGCTGTCGCACAGGAACCGCCCGGTGTCTTTGCCCGGAATGCTGGTCACGTTCCACCGGTGCAGCACAAGGTCGCCGTTCGCCTCCAGCCGGAATCGCTGACGGTTGTGCTTGCAGCCCAGATTGTAACTCACCACATGTGGGCGGGGTTGTCCGTAAAACGCGCCGGCGTAGCTCTGCTCCCGATGTTCTTTCACACGCTGGTTGAAGGTTTTTGCGCCCTCGATGCGCTTTAGATAATCCACGAAGCGTGTGGGGTCATCGGCGAAGGTGATATAGACCCCCCTTTCGGCGTACCAGATGGGCCCCTGCTCCTTCAGGCTCTGCAGGGAGATGGTAAACACGTCGTCGTCCAGTGAGAAGGTAATATGCCCCTCGTCGCCGCAGTAACGATGAGAAGGGAGCATGTGCGCAACGTACAGTTCGAACGACCGCTCCTCTTCGGGTAACAGCTCTATCATCCGGCGTGCAGAACGCACCCCTCGGGGTACGTATACCCTTTTGACAGCGGCATTATACGCGCTCAGCCGAATCCGTTTGCCCAACGTCTTTTTGCCAGCGTCCAGTTCCACTCTCAAACGGCAGATGGTGGGCGTAGAGGTGGTGAAGATGTTCACCGTGAGTATTTGCCTGGGATCTGGCACCTCCACCTTGACGCCGAGCGTGCGACGGAAGGTCACGTCGTAGTGCTTCAGGTCGGGGAACTCCGCGCTCAGTCCCTTAAAGGTAATCACCACCGCGTTGGCGCCTTCTGGGCGAACCTCTACTGCCGCTTTCTGCCATCGGCTGTTGAACTGGTCGTCCACCGCGAACCAGCCGAAGCTGCAGGGGTCATCCATATCGCGGGCATACTCGATGCGTGTCTGTGGCCACGTCTTGCGCAGGTAGTACACATTGATGGAAGCGGGTATTTGCCCTCTGAACCGCACCCGCAATCGATGAATATCGCGTGGTTCCTCGAAACGATATTCCCCCGCTTCGCGGTTCGGCAACGCGAACGGTGCGATGTCGAACGTGTCCATGCGTACCTCCTCACCGGCAAACGCTGCCGCCATCCAGTGGCTCAGCATGACAACGGCAGTGATGAACCATAATGTTCTGCATGTCATCGCGAAACTACCTGCTGACCCTTACCGCATTGCCAGTGTTATCACCCGCCGACCGGGCACTGTAACATCCACACCGGCAGGATGCAGGGGCAGCTTCTTCTGCAGTCTGCCCGCCAGGTCGGCTTGCCAGGCCTCCCGAGGTGTCCATCTTCCAAAGACAAGGCGCGCCAGGGTATGCTTTCTACCAGTGTTGTAGAGCCTGACGAGCAGGCGGTTATCTTCCCATGTTACCCCACCGACTACCACAACACCGTCCGGAGAACTTACCTGCAGCAGGGATTGCGCAGGCGGAGCTGGCAGTCTTGTCTGAACATCTGCCTGCTTTGCCTGTCCGTAAACCGGACGACGAGGGTCGCTCATCTCCGCCAGGCGTTCCCAGCCGAAATGCGTAGCAACTGCCGGGTCGAAATCGCCCTCCAGGAGATTCAACGAGAAGCCGAATACCAGGTCACCGCCCTGCGAGGCTTTGTAGTTCGTATCCCAGTAGTTGTTGAATACGTAGGCGAACACTGAACCGTTCAGAGCTTCCAGCTTGCCGCGCCAGAGCCCCTTGAAGAAGTCGTTGAAGGTCACCAGCGGAGCATGAGGCGTCGCCAGATGCGCGGTGCACCGCCCATCGCTTAAAGCGGCGAAGCTATGGGTGGTATACCACTCGCGACAGCCTCCGGGCAGTTGTTCTGCTTCCACCTGTAGAATACCGTATGGCTGTTCCACGAACCCTTTGATGCCCTTCGGGTCAGCGAAGAGGAACGGAAAGGCAAAGTAGCCTGCCTCCTTCGCCAGGGTTGCTTCTTTGTGGAGCACGTTCAGAAACTCCAGCCTTCCGTCCCGCCACACGACAACCCATGTGTCCAGAGGGGGTAGATTCTGTCCACTCCGCCCCAGGTGAAGTACCGCACAGAGCGAGCCGTTTTCCACCACCTCGATACTCGCTCTGTTGTGGGTGAACACCTCGAATCGCGGTTCAGCCAGATGGGGATGCATCAGCCGGGTGCCCTCGCCGCCCAGCACATAGAGAAACTGATTCAGACCGTAACCGCTTCGCGTGTTTACCCATTCCTTACCCGATGAACCCTGCCGCAGGCTGACCACCGCGCCGGTACCGGGGTCAAAACGCAAGCGCAACCCCGCTCTTTCCCATGTCCATTCGTCGTTACCCCGTCGGAGCAACGAAGATGCCGAGGATGGCTCCCCCGGTTCCAGCAGGAAGCTGGCGTATCCCACCGGAGGTACCTGCTCTGCAAGGAACAGCAGGCGATTGCTTCGACGCTGCACCGGTAACAGACGCCCGGTTCGCGCCTCCCGGATGCGCCACAAGCCGGTAGTATCGGGTAAAGTGACTTCCGTTGCGATGTCACGATACCAGGAGAACTCGTTCCAAACCACTACCACCTGAGCCGAGGATGGTGGTGCAGTTGCCCTTATCTGCGCCAGAGAGCACAACTGCCGCTGTGCTCGACGCTCCAGCGATTCCGTCTTCTCAACGGCACGCCGCGCATACGCCGCTTTGAACTCCCACTGATGCTTTGTCTGCTCGCTCTCCGGCTCGGACACACTGCACCACGCGCCCCAGGTATGCTCGTCGAAGAAAATCACCTCTTCCCATGCGTTGTAGATGTCGCCAATGGGGAAGGTATATGCAGGCAGGTGCAGATTCGCCAGCGCAAGCCACTGTTCGGCGGTTTCCAGTCTTCTCTTCGCCCACCGTACCAGCGCGGTCTCATGGGCGGTAGATGCCGCACCGTCCTCCCAGTAGACGCCGAAGTCGCCACGAAAGATGGGCAACCTCTTGCTGAACCCCTTTTCCACATAGCGGAAGAACTCATCTACCGTGCACAGCACTATCTGCGGATATTCCCATCGGCTGTTCCACTGCGCGATGACCTCCGCATAGCGAGGGGCCAGCGGCTCGTTGTCGAAGAAGCCTCCGTAAGCATACACGGCATCGCACGGATGATCGTGTCCGGCGAACTCGCGCAGGTAGGACAGAACCTGTGCTTCCACCTCTTCCAGAGTGCCGGTGAGGCTCAGCCGTCGTACGTAACCGTAGCCGTTGGTCAGGATTGCCAGCACCCGTGAGCCGTCCAGTCCCTCCCACCAGAACGG
>JBMFOT010000046.1:0-27686 GCA_049969495.1 Armatimonadota bacterium | reverse complement strand
GCGCATAGTGGCGATTGGGCGTCTGATACTCCGCATGGTAGATGTTGATGGTAACGCCCCGCTCGCGCTCCTCAGGCGCCGAGTCGATGCGTTCGTAAGGCTGGTATTCTGCCAGCCCCTCTTTCGCCAAAACGCGCGTGATGGCAGCCGTCAACGTGGTCTTGCCGTGGTCCACGTGACCAATCGTGCCGACGTTGACATGCGGCTTCGTGCGCTCAAATCGCTGCTTGCCCATTTAGTGCTGACCTCCCTGATACTCCTTGTCGTTGTGTCGTTATGTCCGGGGATTGCTCCCTCGTTTACAGATTGACCAGTTGTTTGCCTTGCGCTCGCGCAATCAGCTCCTGCGCGATATTTGCCGGCACTTCCTCGTAGTGCGACGGTTGCATCACGTATGTTGCCCGTCCCTGCGTCAAGGAACGCAGAGTGGTTGCATAGCCGAACATCTCCGCCAGCGGCACATGGGCTCGTATGGTCTGTGTGCCGCCGGGGCCCGGCTCGATACCCTCGATGCGCCCGCGCCGCGAGTTCAGGTCACCGATAACTTCGCCCAGGAACTGCTCCGGCGTGACAATCTCCACCGCCATGATGGGTTCCTTGATGGTGGGGTTTGCCTTCTGCATCGCTGCCTTGAACGCTATAGAGCCGGCAATCTTAAACGCCATCTCCGACGAGTCCACCTCGTGGTACGAACCGTCCACCACGGCAACGCGCACGTCCACCACAGGATAACCGGCAATAACGCCGGTGTCCATTGCTTCGCGCACGCCGCCCTCAATGGCGGGGATGAACTCCTTGGGTATCACGCCGCCCACAATCTTGTTGACGAACTCGAAACCCTGCCCCGGCGGCAACGGTTCTATCTCCAGAACGCAGTGTCCGTATTGACCGCGCCCACCGGTTTGGCGCACGTAACGCCCCTCGCCGCGTGCCGGCTGACGGATGGCTTCGCGATACGCCACCTGCGGGCGACCGCAGTTTGCCTCCACCTTAAACTCGCGTACCAGCCTATCCACGATAATCTCGAGGTGCAGTTCTCCCATACCCGAGATGATTGTCTGCCCTGTCTCCGGGTCGGTGCTGATACGGAAGGTGGGGTCTTCTACAGCCAGTCGGCTCAGGGCGATGCCCAGTTTGTCCTGGTCGGCTTTGGTTTTGGGTTCGATAGCCACCGAAATCACGGGTTCGGGGAACTGCATCGCTTCCAGAATAATGGGTGCCTTCTCGTCGCAAAGGGTATCTCCCGTCGTCGTTTCGTTCAAGCCCACCGCTGCGGCAATCTCTCCGGCGTACACTACCTCTACGTCTTCACGATGGTTCGCGTGCATACGGACGATACGCCCGATTCGCTCTTTCTTGCCTTTGGAAGCGTTATAGACATAGGAGCCCTTGGAGAGGGTGCCGGAGTAGACACGGAAGTAGGTGAGCCTGCCAACGAACGGGTCAGACATAATCTTAAAGGCGAGGGCGGTAAAGGGTTCATTATCGGAAGGATAGCGGGCTTCGGGTGCGCCGGTACGGGGATTAGTGCCTTTGACTGCGCCGATGTCTATCGGCGAGGGCAGGTAATCCACTATCGCATCCAGCAGAGGCTGTACGCCCTTGTTCTTAAAGGAGGAGCCACAGGTGACAGGCACGATTTTGCTCTGCAGCGTGCCCTGACGCAACGCGCGCTTGATCTCCTCCGGAGTAATCGGCTCGCCCTCGAGGTATTTCTCCATGAGTGTATCGTCGACATCGGCGACCGCCTCTATCAGCACCTCGCGCCAATGTGATGCCATCTCGTGCATCTCGGCAGGGATCTCTATCTCCTCGTACTCTTTGCCGAGGTCATCTTTGTAGATGATCGCCTTCATGCGCACGAGGTCGATAATACCGCGAAAATCGCTCTCTGCGCCGATAGGGATCTGGATGGGCACCGCATTAGCGCCAAGACGCTCCTTCATGCGCTGGACCACGCGGTAGAAATCCGCTCCCAGCCGGTCCATCTTGTTCACGTAGGCGAGGCGAGGCACGTGGTAGCGGTTCGCCTGCCGCCACACCGTTTCCGACTGGGGCTGAACGCCACCGACCGCGCAGAAGATGGCTACCACACCATCCAGAACGCGCAGTGACCGCTCCACTTCCACCGTAAAATCCACGTGACCGGGGGTGTCAATGATGTTAATCCGATGCCCCTTCCAGAAGCAGGTAGTGGCTGCGGAGGTGATGGTGATGCCGCGCTCCTGCTCCTGCTCCATCCAGTCCATAGTCGCAGCGCCATCATCCACCTCACCGATGCGATGGATGCGTCCTGTATAGTACAGGATGCGTTCGGTGGTGGTAGTCTTCCCCGCGTCGATGTGCGCGGCGATGCCGATATTTCGTATTTGTTCCAGCGTGTACTCACGTGCCATACTTCGATACTTTCCTCCTAGACCTGCACCTGCAAGCCCATCATCACCCCGACAAACAGTTTACGCTGTTACCAGCGATAGTGTGCGAACGCCTTGTTGGCTTCCGCCATACGGTGTGTATCCTCGCGCTTCTTTACCGCTGCACCCTGATTGTTGGCGGCGTCCATGATTTCTGCCGCCAGCTTTTCTATCATGGTGCGTCCGCCGCGTCTGCGCGCGGAGGTCACCAGCCAGCGGATGCCCAGAGAGACACGCCGCTCAGGGCGCACTTCCATAGGCACCTGGTAGGTTGCCCCTCCCACACGCCGTGGGCGTACCTCGAGGATAGGCATCACGTTCTTCAGCGCCTGATGGAACACTTCCAGCGGGTTGCGTTTGGTACGCTCCCCCACTATCTCCATCGCTTTGTAGAAAATCTTCTCGGCGACACTTTTCTTTCCACAGACCATCAGGCGGTTGATAAACCGCTGAACCAATACATCATTATACACCGGGTCTGGCGGTATCACACGGCGCGGAGCCGGTCCTTTTCTGGGCATTTGTCTTCCCCCTTCCAGCCTACTTCGGTCGCTTCGTGCCGTATTTGGAACGGCTGCTCTTACGGTTTTGCGTGCCTGCCGCATCCAGAGTGCCACGCACCACATGGTAGCGCACGCCTGGCAGGTCCTTAACACGCCCGCCACGCACCAGCACCACCGAGTGCTCTTGCAGGTTGTGCCCGATGCCCGGAATATAGGCGGTTACCTCCACTCCGTTGCTCAAGCGCACGCGCGCCACCTTCCGCAAAGCGGAGTTAGGCTTTTTCGGCGACACCGTGCGTACTACCAGGCACACCCCGCGTTTCTGCGGGCAGCTCCTCAGGGCAGGGCTTTTGCTTTTCTTACGTATCGGCTGACGCCCTTTGCGTACCAGCTGATTGAATGTCGGCATCTTGTGCGTTTTTCCTCCGTCACCGTCTCTGGGCGAAACACAGCCCCTTCGCCACACACGAAGGCGAAGGGGCTGGTCGTTTGACATCCCGCTATGTCACATCCCCTTGCTGAGGGGAAAGAAACCGAGCGTTCCTGGCGCCCTCTCGCCTCCTTTGCTCCGTGTTTGGTCTATATGGTTATCTCCCGCATCTTGCAGGAGCGGTTCTCTTTTTCGGTTGGTCTTACCCAACCGAAGTATTATACTGGAAAGTGTCCAGAATGTCAACCTTTTTTGCGCTCTAAATGCGCCTTTTTCCGATGTTTGCTACTCCTCGACGAAGCCGAGCGGTCCGATATCGTCTTCTTCGTGCGGAGGCTCCTCCACGATGTCAAACGGAACATCCTCCGGTTCCTCGTCTTCCGAAGGCACTTCCCCTTCTTCGTAGATGCTCTCATCGCCCGGCAGAATCACCTCACCGGCTTCCACAACCGGTATCTCGCCGCGTTCGATAATCTCCGGCAGTGGCGGTTCAATCTCGCGGTAGAGCACCGGGTCGTACGCCTCCGCCGGTATCTCCGCACCTTCCGCCAGAGGCTGAGGCTCCAGCTCGCGATATGCCGCGTAGCCCGTACCGGCGGGGATAAGCCGTCCGATAATCACGTTCTCCTTCAACCCCACCAGGTCGTCCTTCTTGCCGCGTACCGCTGCCTCTGTGAGCACGTGCGTGGTGCGCTCGAACGATGCCGCCGACAGGAAGCTTTCGGTGGTCAACGCCGCTTCGGTAATGCTCTGCAGCACCCACTCGGCGGTGGCTTCACGTCCACCCTGCCGACGCACGCGCTCGTTTTCCGCCTCAAAGATAAACTTGTCCACGATGCTACCCGGCAGGAAGCGCGTGTCGCCCGGGTCCACCACGCGACGCTTCTTGAGCATCTGGCGCACGATAATCTCGATGTGCTTGTCGTGGATGTCCACGCCTTGCTGTTTGTACACCTTCTGTATCTCCTGCACCAGATACTCCTGCACTGCGCGCACGCCCTTCAGCTTCAGCAGCTCGCGCGGCTGCAGTAAGCCCTCGGTGAGGGCGTCGCCCGGTTCTACCGTATCGCCGACCTTCACCTTCAGCTCGCCGCGTCCGGGCACCGGATACACCTTCACCACCTGCACCTCTTCGATGCCCGCCTCCAGCAATCGCTCCAGGTGCTCGGGGGCAATCTTCTCGCCTTCGCGTAGGATAACCGCGTCCGGGTTGCCTTCGGGCAGTGACGGGTCTATCACGTCTTTTGCTACCACCTCGTCCAGCAACCCCTCGCCCGTTTCGGTCACGGTGACAGGCACGTGTAATATCACCTGACGCATCAGCTGACTGCTCTCGATGGCGGCGACCGTACCCGCGTGCTCCGACATGATGGCGCGTCCCTTTAGCGCCTCGGTCGCCATGAAGAGGTCAATCACGCGCGGCAGGCTACCGGCGGGAGTGATGTAGGTGTCCATCAGCTCGCGGAACTGTTTTGCACTGATGGGCAAGCCCTCTTCAACGCTTTCGCCTTCCTGCTCCGCCTGCACCCGCTTGCGCTCCTCGTAACGTCCTACGTCGCGTCGCAGCTCCTCCAGCAGTTGCAGGCGGGTGTTGAACGACTGCTTGCCGCCGGTGATGTACGTTGCCGCCACACCACCGGTGTGGAAGGTGCGCATGGTCAGCTGCGTGCCTGGCTCGCCGATGGACTGGGCGGCGATGATGCCCACCGCCGTGCCAATCTCCACCAGTTTACCGGTTGCCATATCGCGCCCGTAGCACTTGGCGCACACGCCGCGATGGTGTTCGCAGGTGAGCGGTGAGCGCACCAGCACGCCGCGTTCGCGCATCAGGCGGAAGTGCTCCAGCGCTTGCTGGTCGGTTGCCCGGTCGGCGATGCTGTCCAGATCGCTCAGGATGGCGTCGATACGCTGTGCTGCCTCGTCGGTGATGAGCTCACCTGCCTGCGCCAGCAGTTCGCCGGTTACCGGGTCGCGGATGTCTTCAAGGGCAGTGCGGGCGCGGATGCGCTCCGCCACCGTCTCTACCAGGCTGGACAGGTCCTCTACCGGCTTGATGGTGATGCCGTTGGTGGTGCCGCAGTCATAGGCACGTACAATCACGTCCTGCGCGGCGTCCACCAATCGGCGCGTGAGGTATCCGGCATCCGCCGTTCTCAGTGCGGTGTCGGACATCCCCTTGCGTGCGCCGTGCGTGGACACGAAGTACTCCAACACCGACAAGCCTTCGTGGAAGTTGGACTTAATCGGCAGTTCCTCCATCAGGTTGCCGCGCGAGTCAGCGAACAGACCGCGCATCCCCGCCAGCTGCGAGAGCTGCTTGGTGGAACCGCGAGCGCCCGATGCCGTGATGATGTACAGCGGGTTGAAGCGGTCGATGGACTGAACAATCGCCTCACCGATGTCCTCGCTGGCTTTCTGCCACGCCTGGATGACGCGCTGTTTGCGCTCGCCCAGCGTGAGCTGACCGCGTCGATACTGCTGGTTGAGCCTGTCGACCGCGCGCATCGTGTCCGCCAGGATCCTGTCACGGTCTTCAGGGCTTTCCATGTCGGTGATGGCGATTGTGGTGCCCGAGCTGGTCGCGTAGCGAAAGCCCAAATCCTTCAGGTCGTCCAGCAGCTTCACCGTGCGCTCCTGCCCGTGCATGCGGAAGCAGGTGAGGATCAGGCTTGCCAGCGCCTTTTTGTCCATCACCATGTTCAGGTATTCGTCGGTGTAGGCGATACCTTCGGGCAGGATTTCATGGAAGATAAGCCGCCCAACGGTGGTGGTGACCACCTCGCGCTTGCCGTTGCGCTCCAACCGCACCAGTATCGGGTCATGCAGGCTGATGACCTTGTGCTCCAGGGCAAGGCGTGCCTCTTCGATATCGCGGAAGGGCAGCCAGCGCGTCTGCCCGTTCACCCGCAGCTGTTCGATACCGCGAGGCTCCTGCTCTTTAGCAATGGTCAGGTAGTACGCTCCCAGAACGATGTCCTGCGTGGGTGCAACGATGGCGCGTCCATCCGCCGGCGAGAACAGGTTCTGGGTAGAGAGCATCAGCACGCGCGCCTCCGCCTGCGCCAGCGGGCTTAACGGCACGTGCACCGCCATCTGGTCGCCGTCGAAGTCCGCGTTGTAGGCAGGGCACACCAGCGGGTGAATCTGTATCGCCTTACCGTCCACCAGCACCGGCTCGAACGCCTGAATGCCCAGACGGTGCAGGGTAGGAGCACGGTTTAGCAACACCGGGTGCTCACGGATGACCGCATCCAGCGCGTCCCACACCTCGTCCTTCATGCGCTCGATAAGCCGTTTGGCGTTCTTGATGTTCTGGGCGGCCTCGCTGTCCACCAGCTGCTTCATCACGAAGGGTTTGAACAGTTCTAGCGCCATCTCTTTGGGCAGTCCGCACTGGTGCAGCTTCAGGTTCGGTCCCACCACGATAACCGAGCGCCCGGAATAGTCCACGCGCTTGCCGAGCAGGTTCTTGCGGAAACGCCCCTCTTTGCCCTTGAGCATATCGGAGAGCGATTTGAGAGCGCGTCCGTTCGTGCCCATCACCGGGCGCGCGCGCCTTCCGTTGTCGATCAGCGCGTCTACCGCCTCTTGAAGCAAGCGCTTCTCGTGGTTGATGATGCTCTCCGGCGCGCGGATTTCCATAATCTTCTTCAGGCGGTTGTTGCGGTTGATGATGCGCCGGTACAGGTCGTTCAGGTCGGAGGTGGCGAACCGCCCGCCATCCAGCTGCACCATCGGGCGCAGTTCAGGCGGCAGCACGGGGATGCACTCTAGGATCATCCACTCAGGGCGGTTCTTGGAGTTGATGAACGCCTCTACGATTTCCAGCCGTTTGATGGCGCGGATGCGTGCCTGTCCCTGCGTGTTCTGAATCTCCTGGCGCAGTTCGCGCGCCAGCGCTTCGAGGTCAATCTCCTTCAGCAGGTCACGGATGGCGGCACCACCCATTCCCGCCTTCACCAGTCCGGTATAGTCCTTGCCCGTGTGGCGAGAGACCTGATACAGCAGTCGCTCGATGGCACGCCATTCCTCGTCGTTAATCAGCATCCTCTTCTCGATGCGCTCCAGACAGGCGTTGCTGTTGGGACGGGACAGCGCTTCGTTCAGCTCGATGATGCGCGCTTCCGCCTCCTCATACTCCTGCTGGATGCGCCGTTCCAGGTAGGCGCGCTTCTCGGCTATAGTGGCTTCGTCCCAGGGGTTCGAACTGTCGGGACCGTGCTCGCGCAGTTGCTTGTTGAACTCGCGGCGCATCCGCGCCACCTCTTCTTCCGCTTCTTTGCGGATGCGCTCCTCTATCTCGCGCAGAGCGTCACGGATGGTGTCCAGCTCCTGGTTGATAGCCGCTCTGTCCACGTGCGTCACGATATACGAGGCGAAGTAGATCACCTTCTCCAGCAGGCGCGAGGACATATCCAGAATCAACGCCAGCGGAGAGGGCATCGCCTTCAGGTACCAGAGGTGGCACACAGGCGATGCCAGCTCGATGTGCCCCATGCGACTGCGCCGCACGCGAGCGCGGGTCACTTCCACGCCACAGCGGTCGCAGATAGTGCCTTTGTACTTCATTTTGCGATAGCGACCGCAGTGACACTCCCAGTCCTTCACCGGACCGAAGATGCGCTCGCAGAACAGACCGTCTCGCTCCGGCTTGAAGGTGCGGTAGTTGATGGTCTCCGGCTTTTTCACCTCGCCATGCGACCATGCGCGGATGTCTTCTGGCGAAGCGATGCTGATACGGATTTTGCTAAATGTGCTGGAATCGATCATCGCGAGTTGCCACCTCCTGCGGATGCTTCAGGGTGATGCGAACGACGCTGGCGTGTGCCATCCTCCTCGTCCTCATCCTTGAGGCTCAGTTCCTCGTTTTTGTCGTTGTATACCGTCACCTTCAGCCCGAGGCTTTGCAGCTCTTTCACCAGTATCTTGAACGACTCGGGCACGCCGGGCTCCATCATCGGCTCGCTCTTGACGATGGCTTCATATATCTTCACGCGCCCGATGACGTCGTCCGACTTGATGGTGAGCATCTCCTGCAAGGTGTAGGCGGCGCCGTAAGCCTCCAGCGCCCACACCTCCATCTCACCGAACCGCTGTCCACCGAACTGCGCCTTGCCGCCCAGCGGTTGCTGAGTGACCAGCGAGTAGGGTCCGGTGGAACGGGCATGAATCTTATCGTCCACCAGGTGAGCCAGCTTCATCATGTAGATGTAGCCTACCGTCAGCGGGTTGTCGAAGGGTTCACCTGTCAGCCCGTCACGCACCCAGCATTTGCCCGTGCGCTCGTCGATACCGCACCGCTGCCAGGTATTAGCACGGATGCGCTCGATGACGTGTTCCACCATCTCCGGCGGAGCGGGTTGCAGCAGGGGAGCGGGCAGTTTGGACTCGTCCTCCACCTCACCCTGGTTCCTCTGCAGTTCCAGCACTTCGCTCTCGTTCATGAGCAGAGGCGAGATAACGGGCGGCGCGTTCACCTTGCTGGCGATGACCTCCAGTTTGTACATGGGCATCTGGCGCAGCTTCGCCCGAATCTCGTCCAGCATCTCCTCGGCGGTCTGCTCATCGCGGAACTGCATATTCAGCCCCAGGTCCACGTTCACGTAGTTCTGGAGCACCATCCGGCGCACGTGCTTCGCCATGCGTTCCAGCTCCCTCAGGATATCTTCCTCCCGCGTGCCCGAGAAGGCTGGCTCTTCGTAAGAGGTGCCGAAGTAGTGTCCTGCCCAACCGAGATGCGTCTCTTTAATCTGCCCGATGTTCATGCGCGACGGCACGCCCAGCGGGTTCAACACGATGTCCACCGGCGTACCATCGGGCAGGAAGGGCATATCCTCTTCGGGCAGTATCTTGGAGATGACGCCCTTGTTCCCGTGGCGCCCCGCCATTTTGTCGCCTTCCATCACCTTGCGCTTCTGCGCCACATACACGCGAACCAGCATGTTCACGCCCGGTGGCAGGTCATCAGCAGGGATGCGCTCCAGGTCGCCACGGCATCGTTCACACTCCGGTTTGTCCTCCGGCCGCTTGCTGAAGTAGTGGATATGTCCACACTCCTTGCACCTGTAGCGGAAGCGCGAGAAGACCTTGACATCGATAACCTTGCCCTTCTCGCCATGCGGCAGGCGCAGGGATACATCGCGCGTCTCTTCCGCTTTCTTGCCGAAAATGGCGATAATCAGTCGCTCTTCTGCGCTCAGCTCGCTTTGTCCCTTCGGTTGCACCTTCCCCACGAGGATGTCTTCGGGCTGTACCTGCGCGCCGATGCGGATGATACCGTGCTCGTCCAGGTCCTTCAGCGCATCCTCACCCACATTGGGGATGTCGCGCGTAATCTCTTCGGGTCCCAGCTTCGTATCGCGCGCTTCTACCTCGTATCGCTCGATATGGATGGAGCTGTATACGTCGTCGCGCACGAGCCGTTGCGACACGAGGATAGCGTCCTCATAGTTGTAACCGCCCCACGGTACAAAGCATACCAGCACGTTCTTGCCCAGCGCCAGCTCGCCGTGATCGGAGCACGGACCATCCGCGATAACCTGCCCTGCACGCACACGATCGCCCCGATTCACGATGGGCTTCTGGGTAATGCAGGTAGACTGGTTGGACTGCATCGTGTTGACCAGCGGGTAGATGTCCAGGTCGCCGTCTTCGGTGCGCACCACAATCTCTTCCGCGGTCACCTTGGTCACCACGCCGTTGCGCCGCGCCATCACCAGCGCGCCGGAGTCCATCGCAGCCCGTCGCTCCAGCCCGGTCTTCACGATAGGCGCAGACGAGCGCAGTAGAGGCACCGCTTGTTTCTGCATGTTCGCCCCCATTAAGGCGCGCGCGGCGTCGTCGCTTTCCAGGAACGGGATCAACGCGGTGGCGATGGAAACCAGCTGCACCGGCGACACGTCCATCAGGTCTACTTCCTCGCGCCGTACGACGGGATAGCGGTTCGCTTCGTTCGCTTGATGACGCACCTGCACGAACTGATCGGCGATAGTGCCATCCTCCAGCAGGCGCGTGTCGCCCGGGGCGATGCGATACTGCTCCTCTTCCTCCGCCGACAGATAGACGATTTCATCGGTGGCTTTGCCGTTGACCACCTTACGATAGGGCGTTTCGATGAAACCGAACTCGTTGACGCGGGCGTAAATCGCCAGCTGACTGATCAAGCCGATGTTCGGACCTTCCGGCGTTTCGATGGGGCAGATACGCCCATAGTGGCTGTCATGCACGTCGCGTACTTCCAGTGTAGCGGACTGCCGCGTCAAGCCACCGGGACCCAGCGCGCTCAGGCGTCGCTTGTGTGTGAGCTCGCTGAGCGGGTTGGTCTGGTCCATGAATTGCGACAGCTGGCTGGAACCGAAGAAGGACTTGATTGCCGCGGCGACGGGCTTAATTGCCAGTATCACCTGCGGCATAATCTGGTCGGCGTCCATGCTGGTCATGCGCTCTTTGGCGACCTTCTCCATGCGCAGGAAGCCGTTGCGCAGCTGGCTCTGCAGCAGTTCACCCACCGCACGCACGCGCTTGTTCTTCAGGTGGTCGATTTCGTCCACTTCACCCTCGCCGCGCTCCAGCTTCAGCAGGTACTCTATAATCGCGACGAAGTCTTCCTTCGTCACAGTGCGCACATCCAGCGGGAGATTCAGCCCCAGCTTCTTGTTCAGCTTATACCGCCCCACGCGCGCCAGGTCATAACGACGATTATCGTAAAGTTGGGAGGCGATTAGCGCACGCGCGCCCTCTTCCGTCGCCGGGTCGCCCGGGCGCATCTTGCGGTAGATGTCCATCAACGCCTCGCGCTTGTCGTGGGTGGGGTCATGTTCCAGTGTCGCGACAATCACCGAGGGCACGTCCAGCAGCTCAATCTCCGGCAACCCCATGCTCTCGATACGGCGTGCCACTTCGTGGTCTATCCGATGGAACGCCTTGATGAGCGTTTTGCGCCCGCTCACGATGTCGGTGGTCGTCCACTTGCCCTCCAGCTGTTCGGCGGTGGGCTTCTCGATACGCACGCGCGTGCCGAACAGGCGTAGGATGTCTTCGGTGGTATCGGTGGGCGAAGAGACCGCCACTTCCATCTCCAGCACGCTCTCCGGCAAATCCGGGTTCTGCAGAAACTCTTCGGTGATGCGGTCACCGACGTTCAGCAATACCTCTCCCGTTTCGGGGTTCACCAGAGGCTTCGGCGAAATCTTCGGTGCTTTCCGATAGTAGCCTTGAACCTGCGCCAGCTGTTCCGGCGTGTTACGCACTTCACCCGTCTCGGTGTCCACACCTTCCTCGACGATGCCCTCATACCGGCGGTGAAGGGCGTCCTTCACCTTCATGTAGCGCGGGGTGCACGCTTCGGGGAAGTTCTCCAGCGCACGCAGGAAGGTGGTTATCGGCAGGGCACGCCCCTGCCCAATGCGCATGGTGACTACATCGTTTGCGCCGGTGTCAATTTCGATCCAGGGACCCTCATTGGGGATGACCTTCGCCCCGAAGATGTTTTTGTTGCTCAGGTAGGTCTCGAGCCACAGACCGGTCGGCGTACCCTTACGGAAAATCTTATCGAAAACGTTCTCGAAGTAGACGCCGGGCGAGCGCAGAATCTGGCTGACCACCACGCGCTCGCGCCCGTTGATAATGAAGGTACCCTTGTCGGTCATTAACGGCAGGTCGCCCAAATAGACTTCGGACTCCTGCATCTCACCGGGTACGCCACCCTCCATGTGTCCGTATCGCACATGCACCCGAATGGGTGCTTCGAAGGTCATGTCACGGTCGCGGCACTCCTCCAGACTATACTTCGGCTCGCCCAGTGTGAAGTCGAGCAACTCCACAAACTGCTGACCCGTGAAATCGTATATCGGCGAGAAGTTCTGAAACAGTTCAAGTAGCCCCTCTTCCAGAAACCACTTGTATGACTCCAGCTGTACCGAAACAAGGTTGGGGAGTTCGACTGGTTTAGAGGTACGCGCTACCGAGTGTTGGATAGTCTTCATTCGGGTGCCCTCCTACGCTTACACACGAATTATTAGTATGGCACAATCCTGCGCATTTGTCAATCCTTTTGAAGCGATTCCGCAAAAATTTTGCGCAAATCTCACACGTTGGGGACTGACATCGTCTGCAGCGGAACGATACCCCATGCTTCGAGCATGGCACAAACGCGAGAAACCGGTAACCCCACCACATTGAAGTAGCATCCTTCGATACGCTCGATCAACGTGGAGCCGTAACCTTGTGCCCCGTATGCACCTGCCTTATCCATTGGCTCGCCGGTAGCAATGTAGCGACGCAGGTGCTCATCGTCCACCTTGCGGAACCACACTCGTGTATACACCGCATCATCCTGTTCTCGTACAACCGTGCCGTCTACCACCTCCAGCAGTGCCACGCCGGTAAACACCCGGTGCTCGCGCCCGTTCAAGCGACGCAGCATCTCCAGCGCTTGTTCGGCATCGCGAGGCTTGCCCAGCACTTCTCCACCGCACACCACGATGGTATCTGCCCCAAGCACCACAGCGTTTTGCTCCCTCTGTGCAACTGCCAGCGCTTTCTCACGAGCCAGATTGATGGTCATCTCCCGAGGGGAAAGTCCATCGGCAGACATCTCATCGATATCTGCAGGCATAACCCGAAAAGGGATGCCCAGCAATGCCATCAGCTCCCGCCTGCGCGGTGAGGCGGAAGCCAGAACCAGCGGTCGTGTGGATGCGGACGGCTTCTCCATCAGGGTATTTGCCGCAGTGTATCTCCCCCTGATATTGTACCCCATTTTTTCTCGCGAGGAGGGAAGTGAAAGAATCGTGCCCCATGGAGGGCGAGGCTTCTGCCGAGCCGTTGTGGGGCGTTTCGGCTCACCAGAAGGTTCGCCCTCCAGACTGGGGGCACGACGGAGCATGACCACCCAGAAGACAGATGTTTAACACACCGCTAGGGGTATACCACCCCGCCGATTTGCGGGTCCCACATGTCCACACTACCGCCGCCCGGACCGACCTTCAGCACATTCACCAGAACGTTCCAGTAGGTGGGGTTATAGGTTTGCAGCCAGGCATTCTGGTTGCGATGGTCGTTCGTCCATGTCACTTCAGGTCGGAACCACTTCACGTGCCCGTCACAGAAGATGAAATTGCTGCCGTTGCTGTGGTAGATGGTTGGGTTATTCACCGGGATTGGCGGATGGGCACTGGTAGCGCCCAGGCTGAAATAGATGCTGCCGTTGCGCGCAACAGAGCCGTTGGTGCGTTGCGCTCCCTCGTATACCAGAATGGCCTGTGCGGGTTGCGCGATGGCAGCGTCCGACGCGCCATCGAAGTACCCTGCGCTGGTGGTGCTACAGCCGGTACGGGTATACTGCTGTCCCGGATGCGCCGCGCGTATGTAGTCGTTCATCACGTAGTTTTGTCCCGGAGAGAAAACGTTGTTCGCACCCGGGATAGCGTGAGGGCACGACCACAGGTTAGAAGAGGGATTGTTACTGCGCATTTTCACATACGGGAAGATGCCGCCCACATCCTGCCCCAAGCCCGTCCCCGCGGATTGCACCCAGCCGTTAGCAGGATACTCACACCGCCCTGTCTCGGGGTTGATCAGTCGCTGCCCACCGGGGGTTGGGAACTTTCCGTCATAGTCGCTGGCATACATCAGGAAAGCTAGCCCAATCTGCTTCAAGTTGCTGGTACAGGTGGCTTGCCGAGCTTTTGCCCGCGCTTGAGAGAAAACGGGGAAGAGTATCGCTGCCAGTATCGCGATAATCGCGATGACTACGAGCAGCTCGATGAGTGTGAATGCCTTGCGTTTCAAACCTGACGTTCCTCCTTAGTAAAATAGTATTGGTTTACAACACCACGTCGCCACGCTCTTCCGTGCGTATCCTCACCGCGTCTTCTACCGGAAGAACAAAAATCTTGCCGTCACCCGGTTCACCGGTACGCGCATACTGCAGGATAGTCTGCACAATCGGTTCCACATCTTCGTCACGAACAATCATTTCCATCTTGACCTTCGGGGGCAAATAGATAGTGTATCCGGCGCCGCGATAGTGCTCGCGGGACTCCTCGTTGCTGCCGCGCCCGCGCACATCGGTAACGGTCATCCCGACCACGCCCAACTCGCTCAGCGCCAGCTTGACCTCATCCAGTTTGAACGGGCGAATGATACATTCGATGCGCTTCACATTATATACATTCTACCCTACCGGATAGATTCCTTGCCTTAATACTTCTTAACAAGCGAGGTGCAAAAGTAAATGCGGAGGTAGTTATTATAACCACCCCCGCATGGAGAAACGAACTGCCCGTTTATATCAGCGGTTGGCATGTATCATGATGTTACCGCCGCTCAGATACCCCCAATCGGCGAAAACCAGCATTCCATCGGCATTATACACCCACAGCGAGAAGTAATCGCCGCGACCGGGTTCCCCCGAATCCAGCACCATCGCGTAGAAGCGATAGCTGCCTTCACCGTTTATGGTTGCCCAACCGCTGAAATACCCTTCGCTCAGGTTTGGCGCGTACACCCAGTCGATGGCGTACGACTTCACGTTGAAGCCTAAACCGTGACGCTGATACTCCAGACTACCCTTGAGACCACCGTTCCTCTGCACTTGCGCCACAAAACCGAAGGTGCGCTTGTTACCCTCCATCTCCAGCCAGCCGCCACCGGTGATGAAACCCTGTGCCTCAGGCTGATAGGCGGAAACCAGTAGCACCTGCTCGCGGACTATCTCCACGCCGTACTCATCGTAGCTGACCGCCCACACGGTGAAGGTGTCCGCAAAGGGGGGTGACCATACCATCGACACGCTGCCATCGTTTACCGGCATCGGCGAGCTGGCGAATACCTCATTCCCGCGCGAGTCGTACACTATGAACTGAACGCTCGAAGCCCCGTTGACGACCGACGCCACGACCGTCTGCTCGGAACCCACTGCCACAGGCTCTGAGGAGCCGGTTCCTCCTCCACCGATAACACCGACTACAACACCGGCGGCAAGGGTGCAGGGCACGATCGCTGCGGTCATCAGTAAAACCAGCAGGTAACGCATTGCTCTCATTTTGCTACCCACCTCCTCCATTGCTATTATTCCCCTGCACACCGCCTCGCCATACCGTAAGAGATGCGGGAAAATGCGGGGAAGGACACCCATCCCGTAGCGGAGTAACCTCTAAGCGTGATTCCACGCCGCGGTGAGGAGATGAAGATGAGGATAGTGAGGAGCTTTCTCGTGCTGTGCGCGTTACTGGTAGGATATGCTGTATCCACAGGCTTTGCCGGCGACGATAGCGCGCCGCTGAGTGACCCCACACGCCCGGTCACCCGCATCACGCGCACCAGCTTTACCCTCCAGTACTTCACCCAGCAACCCTGTGAGACGGTGGTGCAGGTTCGTGAAGGCGATATTCCCATGATTGCCTGGCGTCCCGAAGGCAAAAAGACCGACTTCTGGACGCAGCCCGGTGTGCGTGTGGTGCGTGTCGCGGGACGCAGGCAATGGCACGTGGTTACCGTAGACGGTCTCAAGCCGGGCACGCGATATTTCTACCGCATCTACGACCCGGGGGCAACTCCTACCCATGAAGAGAAACGTTGGGGCGCGCAACCGCCGTGGCGGCGTGAATACGCTGTTTCCACGCAGGCGCCGAAGGGGTACAAGACCATCATCCACGTGCCGGTGAAAGTGCTGCTAATGCCCAACGTGGTCAATGTGGCTTCTGCGCACGATGCGACCGGCGCTATCGCCCCGCGCCCGCAAAAGCTCACTCCGCAGGAGTTGGAGATTATCCGCAGAGAGTACGAAACCGCCTCGCGCTTCTTCTGGGTCAACAGCGGGATGCGCTTCTGGGTAGATTTCCAGATTTTTATCGACGACCGCTGGCAGCGCTGGGGACCGGAACCCGACAACGTGGACGCTTTCTACAGAGGGTGGCCTCTCTGCCGCAGCTACCCGGGCGAGGACTTTCGCGGTCCCGGTGGCGGCGAGTTCACCATTGTGGACACAAAGGACATCTTGCGCACCAATACCCAGCCTGTCTATGAAGAACGTCCCTACCCTGGGCAGATTGAGCAGGCGTTTCCCCGTCGCTGGAACCTTCGCACCCAAAAGTGGGAGTTCTACGGTTCTGGGGGAGGCACCTTCGGTGTGGATGGTTTACCCGATGGAATACCCGCTCGCTCGCAGTTCCTGGGAGGTGGCGATACCGCATGGCTCGTCACACACGAATTTCATCACCAGATGGAGTCCTTCGGGGCGTTCTCGCTGGCGAACCGCGAGGACGACCGCATTGTGTTCAACCACCCCGAACCACGCTACCGTCGCGTCAACCCCGATGGGACTATCTCCGAAAACACCTGGAACAGCGCAGGCAGGCATGGTGAGCACTGGCAGTGCATGGCGTACTGGGACCGGACTCTCACCGACGCGCAGTGGCTGCGCATGTATGTCGGCTATACGCTCACCGTACGCGATGCCGACGAGGACGGCGTGCCAGATGACGACCCGCGCCTGCCGCTGGACGAAAAGCGTTTCGGCAGCAACCCACGCAAACGCTCCACCGACGGCAGAATCACCGACCTGCGCAAGGTGATGCTGAGCACGTGGGCATATTCGCACCTGCAGTTCAGTTTCAATAAGCCCCCTGCCCAGTACATCAAACCAAACCCTACCAGTTCTGACAGTGATGGGGACGGACTGACTGACGATATAGACCCCTATCCCCTCTATCCTTGGCAGCCGTTTATCTATGCCTATCGCGCCACAGTGGACGGCGATGATACCGAATGGCAATATATCCCGCCCGCTGGGGAGATGAACAAGGGTGGAATGCACTTCACCTTTAAGCAAGCCCATGACGACAACGCCTACTACGCCCTGTTCACCGTCAAGGGCAACTGGAAGCGCATCTACGCGGTGTTCGATGGCGAGGGCAAAGGCGTCTTCTCGCGCGAGGGCATCCAGACCATCGAGGTGCTCAACGGCGATACCCTGACCGTGCGCTCCCCGTGGGCGCCTGCGCCCGGCTTGAAGTGGAAATCCTCGCGCAAGGCGGACGGAACCACCGTCTTCGAGTTCAGCCTGCCCAACCGCGGAGAAGGCATCTGGTTCTGGACGCGGGGTGGACGCGAGGTTGGCGCATCGATCGATGTCATCGCCGCCGACGACAAGGCGTACTCGGTGTACGAGCCGTATCACCTGTTCTACGCCCTAATGCTGGAGCCGAACGGACGCTTCCCCCTGCCCGCTAACGCCCCTGCGGAGCTGAGCCGCGAATCGGCAACGCGCGTGTTCATGCCGAGCGACCCCGCGCTGAAGTTCACCGGTAGCGGCTGGAAGCTGGAGGGCGGTGTACTGCGCCACTCCGGGCACGAGGAATCGGTGGTGTATATCGACGGGCTGAACGCGCTGGAGTTCGACCTGTGGGCACAGATCGAGGCGAAGCAGGACGGTATCCTGGGCGCGTTCCTGCCGGGCACACCGCAGATGAACGCAGGGGTGGACTACATCGCCTTTGTGGGCGGCTACGGCAACACTATTACCCGGTTCCGCCTCTTCGGGCGCGAGGAAGGCAACGGCGAAGTGATGATGACACCGGGCAAGCACAGTCTGCAGCTGTCGCGACGAGGTGGTGAAGTGTGGCTGCTGGTGGACGGCAAGCCGGTTCTCTACGCCGCCGACCCCAACCCGAAACAGCCGGTCAACCGCCTTGCCGTCATCGGTGGCTACGGAGGCGATCAGGTGCTGTACGAGATACGGATACGGGTGCCGTAAGCTGCCGGGCAGAAGCAAAGCATTTCTGTGCCAGAGTCGTCGAAGGGCGTGCACGGACCGACCTCTTCACTCTGCGCAGAAGCCGTTCGTCCGATGCCCTCGCACGGCACGATACACCCGGCTCAGCAGGTCTGACAGACTCAACGAAGTAAAGGATGACCCTCAGAAAACCCATCCAATGGAACCGCTCAGACCCGGCGTGCCGATGCCGCCTTCCCTAAACCATCCTCCTCCACCTGACCAGCCAACTTGTCCTCCCGGTCCAGGTCCCTGGTCTATTCAGTCATGCCTCTTCCGCAACTTGCACATCCTTTGTTCCACCCATTTCTGAAGTCGGGGACCTATCGTTAGATACAAGAGCGAATACACTGTGACGACAAATGCCATCCCCCAAGCATCGTTGAAAAAAGGAGAATGAAACCGAGGGTTGACCCGGCTGTATACCTCGAAGCCGGCAATCACCCCTGCCAACCCCCATAGCCAGCGTATTAGAAAGAACCTCGAATGTTCTTCTTTCATCGTTGCACTACCTTTTGCCTGTGCATATGCACCTCTCTCAATACACCGGGATTGGCTTTGTTGGAGCAAACATGTTATACCCCCCGTGCTTTCCGGGAGGTTCCGGTGGGCTTGGAGGTGCGACTGGTGCCTCCCCCATCTGGTTCCATATCCATGCACCAGCATCCCAGATCAGATCGCCTATCGCAAGTCCAACAGATGAGCCGATGCCAGCACCTATCGGAGCGCCGATCAGAACTCCTGTTCCTATGCCTACGCACCCGCCAGGAGAACCGAGCCCTCCGCCGATAGCGCCGCCGATTAATCCTCCTGCAGTGCCACCAGCGCTGTTCCAGAACACGTCCCAGTATTCTTTGAACGGTCTGCACCCACTCGGATCCACCGCGTTAACCGGCTCGTGTTCGCAATACCGATACGGGTGCTCAGAAAGCACCGCATCCCGCGAGATAAACCGCCCCACCTGTGGGGTGCTTATCCGATACCAACATCGCCTCTGGTCTGCTTACACTTGTGCCACAACCCGTAATAGGGCAATGATATCACCCGTCGCGGAAACAATAGCGTACGGTATCGCTGACATCCATCGCTTCTGTGTCCAAACGTAGAAGCCTATCATTACCAATACAGTCCACAAGTCCCAGCCGAGCTGCGAGAGAGCGTCTGATACTCCGTACCAAGTGGATATTCGACCACTCGCATAGAATAGCCACACCCATACCGTGCCAACCAGTGTTCCCAAAGTCGACTGTGCGGCTGAGAAGCAGGCGCCGATTAACTGTGCCGAGGCCAAAGCACCTACTGTCAGCGTTAAACAGGTTATCAGCACGTCCGCCCAGTGGATTTGGACAATAAGGTTGCCCCATTGCAAATGAGGTGATAGCACGGGAAGCGCAATGGCAAAATTCCACAATACATATGCCGGTATTGCAACAAGCGATCCCATCCCAACGACCCATCTACGTTCGGGCGTTACACTAGGCAGTACACCGCCATACTGTGAGTCGGCCCATCGTGCGATGAGGAGGTTGAGGATCACCGCAAGTGCCAGCGAAGAAAGCTCCGTACCCCACCATACCAGATGCGAGGAGTTAGGAGAAGAGGCTTTAGTCAAGAATGCCCATCCCCAAACCCAGAGTTGAGAAAGAACCGTCGCGCCTGCCCACATGATAGCTATCGTGAAAAGTCTCCTGTCTTTTCTGGCAACAGTTAAACCGGTAGCTAATGCGAACAGAACAGTTCCTATGGCATTCCCAAACAGATATATCCAGAGGTAGAAGGGCGGTGGACCAACAAGCCTGAGAACATTGAACACCCTACTTATGCCGCCTAATTGCCACGAAGCGTAGATAAGCCGATGATATATCTGTGCCCTCTCGTAGACGGAGATGCTCCTAACCCCCGAAACAAACCTCAGCAGTTCCTCCTCCGCTTTAGACCAGCGTTGTAACTTAATTAGCACCGTGGTATGCCACACTATGATGCGAGGATCTGAGGGATACTTTTTCTGCAATTCTGCTAACTGGATTTCGAGAGACTCCAACCGGTTAGTGAGCGGACGTTTCCACTCGTTCTCCGTTTGAGCAAATTGTCGGGAAATGTCCGCTAACACGTTCTGCGGTGCAAATGCATGAGCTATGACGGGGCCTGTTGCTGCAGTAAGAAGCCCGACAAGAGTGAGAATTAGTGCTATTTTCCCAGCAGCATTCATTTTACAGATCCCTCCTTCTTAGGGGGAGCGTGCGCTCCCCCGTGTTTCGAGTGTGCCTACTTATACGACCGGCAGCCGAGTTGGTGGCCCCTCACTGGCATAAGGCGGCTCAGTTGGGTCAGCAGGACCAGGTGGATAGGGTGACGGGAATCCTGGCGGACCCGGCCATGGTCCGGGGTCGGGCCTTCCAGGTTCTGGTGGTGGCTGACTAGGTCCCTTTCCTGGCCAATTCCCGTCCCCTGGGCGTGGAGTGCACCCCGGCAAGAGAATAATAATGACAACGGCAATGGCCAGAGCCGCGACAATGCCAATGTTCCCACTCGGATCCACCGCGTTAACCGGCTCGTGTTCGCAATACCGATACGGGTGCTCAGAAAGCACCGCATCCCGCGAGATAAATCTACCTACCTGCGGGTCGTAGTAGCGTGCGCCGACGTGGAGCAAACCCGCATCGCCGTCGTCCCGATAACCCCATGCGCCCGCAAAACGATACGGGTTCGCACTGCTGCCCCACTGAGCCACCGGGTTCCCGAACGCCTCGGTTGTCAACGTGCTGGTCACCGCCTGAGCGCTGTCCACCGTCGCCCGCGTGGTGCCCAAACCGTCTGCCAACACCACCTCGCCGTTGCGCGCTATCAGGCTGTTGCCGTAACTGTAAATGGCGGTGACATTGCCACCCTGCAACTCCAGCACGATTCTACCACCATCGTGCACAAATTGGGTAGTGGTGCCGTTCACCGTGCGGGAAATGCGACGACCCAGCGCATCATACCCGAACGTCACCGTGCTGCCGTTGCCACTGATGCCCACCAACTGACCGTCATAGTCCCAACTCAGCGTGTAACTCACCCCGTTCAGCACACGGCTCGTCTGCTCTCCGTTCGCGTTGTAAGTGTAACTGTGATTGAACCCTCCGCTCGTGGAAAGCAGCTGGTCGTCCGCATTGACACTGAAGGTGGTGGTCACCCCGTTCACCGTCTGGCTCAGCCGGTTGCCCTCTGCGTCCAGCACGTAACTGATGCTGTAAGGTGCGGTGCCTGTGCGTACCTCGCCCACCAGCCGGTGCGCCCCATCGTAGGTGTAACTGACCGTAGAGCCGTCCGCCTCCACCACCTGCGTGCGCAAACCGTCGGCGTTGTAACTGTAATTGTAGGAGGCTATCACGCTGTTGTCACTGCGACGGTGCACGATGCCCGTCAACCGGTTTGCCGCGTCGTAACTCTTACTTGTTCTTACCCCGTTGGGGTAGGTGATGCCCACCTCGTTGCCGTTGGCATCGTAACTGTAACTGGTGGTGCCGATGGGTTCGCTCACCGATGCTAGTTCGTTGCGGGCAGTGTAACCGTAGGTCACCGTGCGACCGCTCCAGTCGCTCATGCTGCTGAGCAACCCCCGCTTGCCGGCGGCATCGTAACTGTAACTGACCCGCACGACGCCGTTGAGCGACTCGCTCGTGATGCGGTTGGCAGCATCGTAGGTGCGCGACCACGTGCCCGCGCCGTCTGTCCAGCCCACCAGATTGTCGTTCGGGTCGTAACTGAAGCTCTTTGTGCTGCCGTCAGGATAGGTGGTCTGCACCAGGCGCATCCAGTTGTCGCGGGTGTAGGTGGTGGTGCGTCCTAGCGCGTCCGTCCTGCTCGTCTGCATCCCCAGCAGGTTGTAGGCATACTGTGTCACCCTGCCCAACGGCGTGGTCACGCTCGTTAGGTTGCCATGCGTATCATACCCATACTGTGTGGTGTGCCCGTTGGCATCGGTCTTGCTGGTGACCAGCCCATAAGCGTTGTAGGTGTAACGGACGGTGCTGAGGAGCGTGCCGTTGCTGTCCTTCTGCTGGCTCTGCACGAGGTTCCAGTTCAGCGTGCTGTCGTAGGTGTTCACCGTCTGGTGCCCCAGAGGGTCGGTCACCGTCAGCACCCGGTTGCGCTGGTTGTAGGTGTAACTTGTGGTGTTGCCCAACGGGTCGGTCTGGGAGAGCACATTGCCCCGGCTATCGTAACTGAAACTCCACACGTTGCCCCGGTGGTCGGTCAGGGCAGTGAGATTGTTGCTGGCATCCCACGTGTAACCCTGCACGTAGCCCTGCGCATCCGTCTCCGAAACCAGCCTGCCATTGCTGTCGTAGGCGTGGGTGAGCGTATGCCCGTTCGGGTCGGTAATCACCGTCTGGCTGGTGCTGTAACTGTAACTCGTCTGATTGTTGAGCGGGTCTTTCTCCCACAACAGACGGTTGCTGCTGTCGTAGCCAAACGTCCACACGTTGCCCCTGCGGTCGGTGAGGCTGGTGATGTTGTGGTTGGCATCGTAACCGAACTGCAGACGATAGGTGTTGCTGCCCAGGGTAGGGAAGTTCACCTGCCAGAGGTTGCCCGAGGCATCATAGGTGAACGTCCACTGCCGGTTGAGCGGGTCGGTGACCGCCGTCATCCTGCCGGAGGCGTTGTAAGAAAAGTTCAGTTGCCGGTTGGTGGGGTCGGTGAGGCGGATGAGGCGGTTGCTGGCGTTGTAGGTGAGGGCGATGGTGTTGCCGTTGGGGTCGGTGATGCTGGTGCAGAACCAGCCGGTGCCGTTGGGGTTGGTGAAGCGGAAGCGGATCTGCTCTTTGGTGGTGAGGTCGTAACTGCTGATGGGGTTGCCGTTGGCGACGAGGGTGTCAAAGATGCCGGTGGGCGGGGTGTAGCTGCCGTTGGGCTGTTTGGTGTAGGTATAGCAGCGTTCGTCCCCCCAATGCACGGTGACGTTGCCCGTCTGGCTGTCTACCACCAGGTAGAGCAGGTAGGAGTGGCTCCATTTATACCCCAGTTCCCGGTTCTGGGGCGAGAGGGAGTTGTGATACAGGGTGAACTGCACGGGCAGTGCGCCTCTGGCGGTCCACCCGACGATGGGGATGGAGGTGAGTTTGTTGCCTAGTTTGGTATTGGTTCCACCGACGTTGCCCTGCCAGCGTGGTGGCGTTCCGGTGTTGGGGCTGGTGGGCAGGTCTTCACCGATACCGATGGCGTTGGTTCCTGCGCCGCCGGGTGGAGCATAGAAGGTAGCGACGGTGAGGTTGCCCCAAGCGTGTTGCAGGGAGGCGGCGGTAGCGTGTGAGGCGTTCACGAGCAGGAGCGTGAGCGAGGCGAGCGCGGAGAAGAGTGCGCTAGCGGTAATTACCCCCCCCCGTATTGGTAAGCAGGAATACAGCAGAAAGCATCACAGCAAGGGGTTTGGTCACAAAGCGTTTGCGAACACGGTTCATGACGTTGTTCCTCCTTAGTGTGACGTCGTGTTTTGGGGACATTATACACTGGGAGTGCGCATTGATGCAATATGGTTAAGCGATAAACTGTTTGAAAATTTCATGTTTTTTACAAGGGTTGCTGCATTGCGATGCACCTGTTACACCATCTCCAGCGGCACCGCCGTCACCCCCGGCGCAAGCGGAAGCACGTGTGTGCCCAGATGCACCAGCCAGCCTCTGTCCGCACGGTGCGGGTAATCGCGCAGGAAAGCCTGTAGCCCCGATGCCATCCCCGGGCGAGGGGTAGCAGTTGCCTTCACCTCTATCGGAACGAGCTTGCCGTTCTGCTCTACCAGCAGGTCTACCTCTTGTCCGGAGGCGGTACGCCAGAACGCCACACGGGGCTCTTCCCCGCGATGCCAGAGCCGTTTCACTACCTCCGAAATCACCGCCGTCTCCACAATCGCTCCTGCCATCGGGCTGGCGATAGCGTGCTCCACCGAGCGCAATCCCACCAGATAGCACAACAACCCTGTATCCACGAAATACACTTTGGGTGTTTTAACCAGTCGCTTGCCGACGTTTTCGTGGTAGGGGCGCAGCACAATTACCTGATGGGTTGCCTCCAGTACCGACAGCCACGCCTTCGCGGTGTTGACCGATATTCCCAGGTCGCGCGAAATATCCGACAGGTTCAGCAGCTGCCCGCTGCGAGCCGCCAGCACACGCAGGTAGGTCTGGTAGGACAATAAATCGCCCACCTGGCGCAAAGCGCGCACATCACGCTCCAGGTAGGTCTGTACGTAGCTGGCATACCACAGGGTAAAGTCGCGCTCCCTCGCCAGAGCGATTTCGGGGTAGGTTCCCCTCAGAAACCTTTCCCACCACTCGGTGAGCGAAACCGTTGCGTTCTCAGATGGCAGGTCCCTTTCCCACACGAAGGACGCTTGTGGGGCACCGGTCATCTCAGAGAACGACAGAGGCATCAGTCGCAGCACCGCACACCGCCCCGCCAGGGTCTCCGAAACCCGTTGCATCATCAGCAGATTCTGGGAGCCACTGAGGATGAACTGTCCTTTTCGCTCGCGTCTGGTATCGATGGATTCCTTGATGTAAGGGAGAAGGTTCGAAGCGTTCTGCACCTCGTCCAAAATAACGGGCGGCGCGTAGAGCTGCAAGAAGCCCCTTGGGTCTGCGCTGGCGGCGGAGAGTGTATCAGGTGCCTCCAGCGAAACGTAGCGGTATCGCTCGCCAAACAGGTGCTGAAGCAGGGTGGTTTTCCCCGTCTGGCGCGCCCCCGTCAGCACCACCGCGGGGAACTCGCGTGCGGCTCGCTCCAGAACCGGTTCCAGAGCCCGTGAGATGTAGGACATAGATTCCTCTCCCTACAATCTTGCATTATCATTGCAGAATTGCAGGGATTTGTCAAATCTGGCTATAGATACCCGCCCGCGTAGCCCACGTTGAACTTGATCGTGGTTTCCTGTGCGTCGTCCAGGCGGATATTCGCCTCTACGTTACGGTGCATTAGGTTCTCGATGATGAGCGTGTGGTCGGCGTTGAACAGCTCAATGCCAATGCGGTTCTCCTGAAACTCGTTCTTGCGGATGGTGTGGCTGTGCGGACGCGGGGCGGTTGGCTCGCCTTCTTTCACATCCAGCGGACGGATGCCGTGGTCTTGATTCGCCGCGATGCGCACGCCTTTGCCGCAGCGGGTGAAGACGTTTTGCTCTATCAGCCACTCGCGGCTGGTATCGTTGTCGGGAGCGGAACGGGCAAATTCCGGCACGTACCTGCTCCACAACAGGATGCCGTGTCCACACGCCTGAAAGGTGTTACGTCGCACGGTGAAACCTACCCCATTTTCCACGGCGATGCCCGCCTGTCGGTTGTGCAACATGCGGTTGTCCTCTATCACGAACTCGCGCGAGAAGCCCAACCAGAAGCCGTAGTTGCAGTAGTTGGCAAAGTTGTTACGATAGACGTTTCCCCGGCTGAAGGTGGCTTCGAAGGCGATATTGGGGCTGTAGGAGCCGTCGTTCTCCTCGAACAGGTTGTCGTCACAGCCGACGGGTTCCATCTGCGGCGTCATACCTGCAAGGAAAAACCCATCGCCGCCCAGACGAGCGCAGTTCCTGCGGAAGGTGTTTCGGCAGGATTTGTACACGATGAGAAAGCCGGTAGCGTCCGCCCCTATGTGTCCGTAACGCTCACCGCGCGGTTCGTAGCGACAACAAAAGTCCGCATAGTTGTGCTCGTACAGGCTGTCGCTGGTGTCGTACAGATGAAACCCGAAGCCGCTACAGTAGTTGGCCACGTTGCTACGAACAGTCAGATACCGACATTCGTAAGCCAGCAAGCCGTTCATCTGATGCTGCAAGTCGTTATTGGCAATCAGGCTCTCCTGCACGCGATGAAGCAGGATGCCTCCGCCGTACGCCTTTTCGGGGGGAAGCCAGATGTCCAGGAAGATGGTGTTTGGCTCCACTTCGGCAGTGGAGGTAATCTGACAGCCGGTGATGGTCAACCGTTTGCAATCGCTGGCATGGATACCGTGGTAATACTCGCGCAAACGCAACCCCCTGATGGTCACATCTTGTCGCCCTTCCACACGCACACCCACGCCCGTGCGGTCTTTGCCGATGAGCAACGCGCCGTTGCCGTCCAGAGTTATCCCATCGGCAGCGACAGTGACGCCGTTTGGCAGGTAGTACACGCCCGGCTGCAAAACGGTATCTTCGATAATCACCATTCCATCGGTTGGAACAACCATTTTTTCTCCTCCTCAGCGAATCATCAGTTTGACGGCGGCTATCGCCGCCAGTACCAGCACTACACTGTCGAACAGCTTCTGCGGGATGCGAGGCAGTAGCCACCTGCCCAGATAGACGCCCACCACGATAACCGGTATCACCGCCACGTTGAACAACAGGCTATGCGCGGTCACAATCGGTCGGGCAGGATTGATAAGGCTCAGCGCGATGAAGAGCGGCAGTTTGGACAGGTTGACCGCGAAGTAGTACCACGCGGACGTACCCATGAACTGCTCCTTGGGCAACCCCAGGCTGGTCATGTAGATGCCCATGATGGGACCTGCGGCGTTGGAAACGGTGGTGGCGAATCCGGCGGCGGTTCCGGTGGAAGCAACAGTTACCGGCGAATGCGGGGTCAGACGATCGCCCCAGCGCTGACGTAGTAGGTGTATTGCTAGCATCACCAGCACCAGTGCACCGATAAGCGGTTCCAACAGGTCTTTGCCCCCTTTGGCTTCGCCGAGACGCCACAATACCAGTGCGCCCAGCACCATTCCCACCGCCACCCACGGGATGAGCTCTAACAACCGTTTCCACTGCGTATGCTGACGATACCACCGCACCGCAAAGATGTCGCCCACGATGAGCATGGGAAGCATCGTGCCAACGGAAGCTCTACCTCCAAAGGCGGCAGCTAACAACGGAACCACCAGAATGCCGATGCCCGGCACTCCCGTTTTGGAGACACCGATAAGGAAAGCGGCCACAGATCCCAGTGCTATTTGCCACGTCTCGTACGGTAACACCTCAGCGCGTCGCCCTACCGGAGACCAATAGAGTGCCTTCCACCTGTTCCCCGCGGTGGTTCACCAGACCGATGCCCACGGCACGGAGCACCTCAATAGTCGGTTCGTCGAAACGCATGGCGAACACATAAGGAAGGTAAGGCGGAGTATAACCTGCCTCTTGCAGCCTGCGCTGATAGTTCCTGGACTGCACCCGCTGCGCCCAGCGATACACATCTTTTGTGCCGAGGCGGTGCTTCACCTCCACCACTACCGTTACATCCTGACCGTTCGGATCGGTCGCCCGCAAGATGACATCCACCTCGCCGTTGATGAGAGCGGATTGCACCGACTTGTGGATGACATAGCCGCGCTTTTTCAACACCCATCCCACCATGTCTTCCGCCTCATCCTCAACGGTCATACCTATTGTGTTGGACAGGTTGCGCACTTCTCTCTGCAGGCGTTCGAAAGCCACTTCCAGACGTTGCTGCCCTCGCTCCAGTCGGTCTAGGCGAGCATCTGTCTGTTGCCTGTACCGCGCGAACTCCTCCTCCGTGCGACGCTGCGCCTCCGCGAGTTCCTGAATCGCTTGC
>JBMFOT010000045.1:0-29155 GCA_049969495.1 Armatimonadota bacterium | reverse complement strand
CAATCTTCTGGACGTTTGCCAGCCCTAGCCCCGACCCTTTGGCTTTGGTCGTGTAAAATGGCGTAAAGATACGGTCTATGTTTTCGGGCGGTATCCCAACTCCTGTGTCCTTGACGATAATATTTACCGAGTCGCCCGGAGCGGGTGTGGCGATAAGCGACAGCGTTCCGCCCTCCGGCATGGCTTGCACCGCGTTGATAATCAGGTTGCGAAGCGCTTCTTTCAGCTGGTTCGGGTCTGCCTTGATGGTGAACGGCACAGAAACGTCCACCTCCACCTGCACCCCTTGCTCTTCGATATAGGAGTGCATGAACTGGACGGTGCTGCCTATCAGGTCGGACAGGTTCACCTCCTGGAATATCGGTTCCACAGGACGGGCAAACCGCAGGAATTCGGTGGCTTTGGTGTTCAGCACGTCCACCTCGTTGATGATAATGTCCAGAAACTCACACAGCTCGGCATTGCTGGCGTATTCGCCGCGCAGGTGCTGGGCGGAAGCACGGATGGAGCTGAGCGGGTTGCGCAGCTCATGGGCGATGGTAGAGGCGAGCTGCCCCACCGCCGCCAGCTGCCCGATGCGCTGCACCTCCATCTCCATACGCACCTCGTGCGTGATGTCCTCAAAGATAAACACCACACCCTGAACGGAGCCGTTGGGAGCACGCAAGGGCGAGCTTTCAAAATTGAAGTACATCTCACCACGCTGATAGGGATGCAGAGCGCATTTGAAACGCGAGTGTCTTTCGCCTGTCCGGAAAGGGAAGCGGATAATCTCCAGAAGCATGTTCTTCTCCTCTTCCGGCAGGAAAAAGTGGGCAAACAGGTCCTCCAGTTTGTATCCCAGCGCTTTCTCGTGAGGTACAGTGGTGATGCGTTCGGCGGCGTCGTTCCAGGTCAGTATAATCTCTTCCCTGTCGATGCTCACAACGCCCACACCAATGCTGCTGAGCAGGTTGCGCGTGTACTCCCACAGGTTATGCAGTTCGTTAAAGCGCCGGTCCAGGTCGTGATATAGACGGGCGTTCTCGATCGCCATGCCTGCCTGGTTGATGAAGGTGGTGAGCAGTTGGATGTTAGCACGGTCAATAGGGCGCCCGGAGGGTTTGTTGTCGGCAACCACTACCCCAATCACGCGGTTGCGCGCCAGAATGGGCGCGACCAGAAACGCATTGGTGCCCAGCATCCTGCCAAACCCTCGCGCCGGTTGGCTGGATCGCTGAGCGTTCTCTATCAGCACCAGATCCTTGTTGCGTACTGCCATCCCGATGACGCCATCCGCCACGCGAACCGGTGTGCTGCCCAGTGTTTCGGGGCGGTAGCCGCGTACCGCACGAGGCGTCACCAGCTTGCCCGACTCGTCCAGCAGAAATATCGCGCAACGGTCAAACCGCACGGTTTCCACGATGCCGTCCGCGGTTTGCTGCAATATCTGTTCCAGCTCCAGCGTGGAGTTTACCGCCGCGCTCAGCTCAGAGAGTACCGAAAGCTCGTTCACTCGATACGTGAGGTCGCGGTAGAGCTGTGCGTGCTTGATAGCAGACGCCGCCTGCATGGCAAACACGCTAAACAGGCGCATATCCTGCTCGGTGAAGAGTGGAGCAGGCTTGCGCCGATGGATATTCAGCACCCCAATTACCCCACCATGGCTGTCTCGCAACGGCACACAGAGCGACGCCTCAATGTCATCACGGTACGGCACGTCTTCACCGGCGAGGCGCGGGTCTTTACGTGGGTCGGTAATCAGCATCGCTTGACCGCTGGCGACCACCCTGCCTGCAATCCCCCGTCCCCACGGCACGCGCGTTTGCTCGATAACCGTATCGGGTAAGCCGTAGCTGGAGCGAATGACCAGCGTTTGACCGTCCTCATCCAGAAGCATCAGAGAGCAAGCCTGTGCTTCCATGACCTCGGCCGCTTTGCGGGTAATCATATCCAGTAGAACCTGCAGGTCGCCGCCCTCCATCGCCTGCCCGATCTCGTAGAGCGCGGTGACCTCCTGCAGACGCTTATCGTTGTGCTTTTGCGCCCGGTGGAGGTGAGCCTGCGCCTGCAGCTGCGCAACCGAAGTGCGCAGAAGAATGAGCCATGTTTGCAGCACATCCTGCAAGCATTCCGGCAAAGGCTCCTCGGTGACAAGGCTGGCCACGTACACCGCGCGGTAAGGCTCTACCTTAAAAGAATGCAACCACCCATACTGTTCACCCAGCTTGACGAAACAGGGATTGTCCTTTTTGGCTGCCTTGGTCACCGCCTCCATGAGCACATCGTAGGGCAGATGGTCGTCGGGGATGGGGCAGGGTGCAGCGCTCACGAGCACCGCCTGGAGTGTGCTGGCGTCTACCGTCCACAGCGCTGCTTGCACAGCGGCAAAATACTGTTGAGCCTCCGCCAGCAGCGCTTCACCCACCGCGTCCGGTGGGCGCAATGCCATTCGATGAGCCAGCCGCTGGATAAAAGCGTAATGCGCCTCGACAGTATACGAAAGGTTGTCCATTGTGATCAGCCTTCTTATTTCTGGACGGTGCACACTGTGGTATCGGCAATGCAAACACGGGTCTTTACTATATCGCTCGCCTTTCCATCTCCTCAGTAAACGCCAGGTATTGTTTTACCACCTCGTCCGGTGTACCGTCAGCCATCACACGCCCCTGGTGCAACCACACTGTGCGCGTAGCCACCTGGCGTACCTGATTCATGTCATGTGATACCAATAGGATTGTTCTACCTTCATGTTGGAATTCCTGTATTTTTCGCAAGCATTTATGCTGGAACGCTTCATCGCCTACCGCCAGCACCTCGTCCATCAAGATAATCTCCGGGTCGGTATGCACCGCCACCGCAAAGCCCAACCGGAGCACCATACCCGACGAGTAGGCGCGTACCGGCGTGTCGATAAACTCTTCCAGTTCCGCAAATCGGACGATAGAGGGCAGTCTCTCGGCAATCTGCTGGCGTGTCAACCCCAGAATGATGCCGTTAAAATACACGTTCTCCAGCCCGGTCAGGTCGGGATGAAAACCGACACCCAGCTGCAACAGCGGTGCAACCCGCCCGTTCACCTGAACCCTGCCTGCACTGGGGCGGATGACCCGCGCGATAATCGCAAGCAGAGTGGACTTGCCGCTGCCGTTCACACCGATTAAGCCCACCGTCTCACCGTGCCGGATGGTCAAGCTCACCTCGTTTAGCGCCTGGTGCACCTCAATCCGCCGCCGGTACCGGAACATCGACAGCAAAATGCCCTTCAGTGACGAGTATGGCTGATGAGATAGACGATAGCTCTTGGACACGTGTTCCAGTAAAATAGCGATATCTTTCATGGCTGCTCCGCAAAATCCCACTTGCGTTTGTTGAAGAAGGCGTAACCCAGCACGAAGATAAGCACCGAAACCACACACGCTACCGCCAGCAACCCCCAGTTCATCGGCAGAGAGGCGAACGTTTGCTTCTGCACCGCTCCTATCTGCTGGACGGTGATGGGAGGCAACAGAATCTTGCGATAGGCTGTCATCAGCATGGCGATAGGATTCAGATGATACACCAGATATATCCAGCGTTGCCACTCGGGCGAGGCGAGCTGCGCATGATAGACCTGCTCGGAAAAGTAGATAACCGGCACAAGATAAAACATCAGCTGCAAGCCGATGCTGACGATATATTTGGTATCCTCGTAGAACACGTTGAGGCAGGAGATAATCAGGCTTAGCCCCGCAATCAACAACGTCTGGAAGAATACCAGCACGGGCAACAGCACGACGCTGGGCAATAGCGGCGCACCGACGTAACCCAGCAGGTAGACAAAGAACACCAGCAGCGCGAGCACAAAGTGGATCAGGTTCGCCAGCACCGCCGCCAAAGGCAACACCTCACGCGGAAAGTATACCTTCTTGACCAGCTGTATCTGAGCCAGCACCGACTGCGATGAATCCAGCAACGCCGTCTGGAAGTACATCCAGGGCAAGAATGCCGCCAGCACATACGCTGAGTAGTTCGGGATGACCATGCCCATCACGCGCTTGAAGACGATGGTAAGCACCGCCACCGTCACGAGGGGGACAATCAACGACCAGAAGAAGCCCAGATAGGAGTTCTTATAGCGCACGCGCAGCTCGCGCAGAACCAGCGTCCAGAGCAGTTCACGATAGCGGTATAGCTCACGCAGTTCGTTCAACATTTTTCCGCCGCCTGTGGTAATGCCATGTTCATCACCCCTGCTCATTATAACAGCAGGTATTTTGCTCGTCAATTTGCGATACTACTTCCCGGTTTCGGTCTCCACCGGTTCGGGCTTCAGGTGATGCCATAGCCAGAGGGCGAAGCCGGCCGCCAGCGCGATGCCGACGACCATATCCGCCCCATGGAAGTAGTTTCGAATGCTTTGCCAGTTCTCGCCCAGCACCTTGCCCACATACGCCAGCAAGTAGCACCACGGTACCGACCCCACGAAAGAGAGCGCCAGAAACGGGATAAACGGCATCCGGCTGATGCCTGCCGGCAGGGAAATGAACGTGCGGATGATGGGCAGTAGTCTGGCAATAAACACCGCCCACATTCCCCATCGTTCGAAGAAGCGGTCGGCGGCATCCAGGTCCTTACGCCGAATCAACACGTAACGACCGTACCTCTCTAAGAACGGTCTACCGCCCCAGATGCCCACCCAGTAAGCGGCTGCCGAACCAACCGCACAACCCAGCGCGCCTGCGATGGATGCCGCGTGCAGGTCAAATCGCCCGGTGTAGACTAGATACCCCGAGAAAGGCATGATGATTTCACTGGGGAGCGGGATACACGCGCTCTCTATCGCCATCAGAAGCACAATGCCCGGATACCCCATCGAGGAGATGACGCTGATTACCCATTCGGCGATGGGTTTCAGGATGCTATCTACCAATTTAACCTCCCGTTTGCTGGTTCACTGGCGGGTGCGTTAGTACACGCCGATATACCTCCAGTACTCTCTCTGCCATTTCGCCCGGTGTCAGCCGCGGCGAGCACAGGGCGTTCTGGCTCATCTGCCGGCGAAGGGCATCGTCTTTCAACAAACGGACTACCGCCTGCGCAAACGCCTCCGCTTCGTTCGGCACCAGCAATCCGTCCACGCCGTCGCGCACCGATTCGGGGGCGCCTCCTTCGTTCACCACCACGCAGGGCAATCCGTGCGCCTGTGCTTCCCACAGCACCAGCCCTTGCGTCTCGGTGACAGATGGGAACACGAACAGGTCTGCTGCGGCGTACACCGCGCTGATGTGCTCGTGTGGAACCCTGCCCTGCAGGCGCACCGTTGCCGATAAACCACGATGCTGGACGACCTTCTGAATCGCCTCTGCTGCATTGCCGCTGCCCACCAGCCACAGCAAAACCTTCGGCACCTCGCGCTGCACCAGCGGAAGCATCTCCAGCAGCAGGTTCAGGTTCTTTTCGCGAGCCAGCCTGCCCACATATACCAGTATCGGACTGTCCGAGGGCAAACCGTAGCGCACCCTCGCCTCGTCGCGCTCCACCGTGAGCGGATGAAACTCCACGCCCGTCGGGATGACCTCTACGGTACGAGATTGTACCCCAAATCGCTGCAGATACTGACCGGCGAAACGCGAAGGTACGATAGTTGCCTGCGCGCGCCGATAGAACCGTCGCAGATGCCACCACAGCAGTGCGCGAAGCGCTCCCTGAGGAGCGACAGGCGCGTAGTGCAGATAGCGGTCGTACAGCGTGTGATAGTGTGCCACAACCGGTATCCCATACCGCCTGCCCATCTGCAAGCCGATGACCCCCAGCAGGAACGGGATTTGTGTGTGAATCACGTCCACACGGTTCTCGCGAAAGAAGTGATGCAGTTGGGGCAAAGGGCGCGGTTGGGGTAAGGGATAATCGGGGGCAAACGGCCAGGTGAACGCGGGCACTCGAATCACGTCCTCTTCCTGCGGGGAAGCCTGCACGTGACGTACGGTGACCACCGTCACACGGTGCCCTTTTTGCAGCAGCTCGCGGCGCAGGGTGCTGACGGACACCGCCACCCCGTTGGTAACAGGCGGATACGATTCAGAGAAGATAGCGATATGCACCGCGCTCTACCGCTTCCGTCGTCGGGCTTCCTGAGCTTGCTGCCTCGCCTCTAGGAAGGCGATAACGTCGGACAGGCGGAACCGCCTCTGGTTGCCGGGCGTGCGATAGTGGTTCAGCAGCCCGCGCTCGGTGTAGCGGCGCACCGTCGTCGGACACACCCCCAGCAGGCGGGCGGTATCCTCCAGCGTCAGCGACGGGTTCAGCAGGCGTTCCACCAGCTCCTGTCGACTCTCCTTAAACTGCCGGTCGTAGTACCTTTGCGTCACCTCGTCATCGCCGAGTTCCACCAGCAGGCGCACATGCTTCGGCACACGTTTCCAGAGGTCTTCAATAGACTGAGGCGGTGGAACCGGACGCACGCTGCGGGTGTAAGGGGCACGTTTTACGGGTTTTGCACGCCGAGCACGTTCTGTTTGCTGGGCAACGGTTTCGGATCGAGACTCTTCAGGGTGTGCCTCTTCAGCAGGAGGCGTTGCCTGCTCTTGCACTGCCGGTGTGGTCATCTGCTCCGCAGGTTGTTTTGCCTCCGACACCGCTTCTGCGCGCTTCTGCCGCTTCGCCTCCTCTTCGGCATCTGCGGGCTTGGCAGGCTCGCTCGCCGGGCGGCGCAGTGTGAAGATATAATCCGCAGGGTCGGGCACGGATACGTCCACTACCTGCACTTGCTCCAGTGAGGGCGGTGTAATAGCCGGACGCGCTCTGGGTACCTCTTGCTGCCTCTGCTCCTGAACAGAAGGCGATGTCACCCGGCTGGTCGTCGGCTCGGATTGCGCCGGCTCCTGTTTCTGCGGCGTTTGCTCTTGTGGTGGCTTCGACTCCTTTTGCGCTTTCTCGTCTACGTACTGCTGTTCCAGATATTTGAACCAGTCCTCTAACGTTCTCACGGCACAATTCCCCCTAGAGTATCAGCATAGCGTCTCCGAAACTCAGGAAGCGATAGCCCATCGCCAACGCTTCGCGATAGGCTTCGAAAACCCTTTCTTTGCCTGCGAAGGCGCAGGTGAGCAAGAGCGGCGTGGAGGCGGGCAGGTGAAAGTTCGTCACGAGCGCTTCCACAACCCGGAACCGGAACCCCGGCAGAATGAACAGTTCGGTGCTGCCGTGCCGTGCCTCTACCCGCCGTTCGCCTACCGCCGCGCTCTCTAGTGCGCGCACGCAGGTTGTGCCCACTGCCACGATACGCCCGGGCGTGGTGTTGATGACTTCGGCGGCTTCTTCGGAGATGGTGTACCACTCCGGGTGCAGGCGTCCCTGCACCAGCTGCTCTGGCTCGGGGTGGCGGAAGGTGGCGATGCCCACGTGCAGGGTAATATACACGATACGCACGCCCATTTCACCAATGCGCTGGAGCAGGTCGGGGGTGAAGTGTAGCCCTGCGGTCGGAGCCGCCGCCGAGCCGTTGACCGTCGCGTATACCGTCTGATAGCGCTCCTCGTTTTCCAACTTCCGCCGAATGTATGGCGGCAGGGGTATCTCGCCCAGCGGCTGGTGATGTACCGACTGAGGCTCCTCAAAGCGCAGCAAGCGCATCCCCTGCGGCAGACAGGCAATCACTTCCGCCCTCAAGTGCCCCTCCAGAACCACCTGACTGCCCACCAGCAGTCGCCTGCCCGGGCGTACAAGCGCTTCCCATACACCCGGTTGTACCTCGCGCAGCAGCAGTGCCTCTACCTGTGCGCCGGTGCTCTTGAAACCGCGCAGGCGGCGAGCACTCACGCGCGTGTTGTTGAGCACCAGTGTATCGCCCGGGTGGAGATATTCCACGATGTGGCGGAAGATGCGGTGCTCGCGCTTTCCGGTATCGCGATGCAACACCAACAGGCGCGAGCTATCGCGCGGCTCCGCCGGCTGCTGCGCGATGCGCTCTTCCGGCAGGTCGTAACGGTACTCTTCTAGTAGCCGCACTGCCTCTTCTATCGTCTGCTCAACCATCCAATCACCCACAGAATAACCGTTAGCAGGATGCTGAGGGCGATGCTGGTTCCCAGAAAGATGCCGATGGTGAAGTTGCCTTTACGCCACACGAGGTCGCCGGGCAACAAACCACCGCCCCGTGCGCCGGTGAACCGCTCCATCGCCCACATAACCGCACCGAGCAGGATAAGCATCACCCCGAGAAGAATCAACCCTTTGCCAAACGACCCCAGCATCCGTTCTCGTCCTCCCGCGTGCAAATTGTACAGGTTCGGATAGGGAATTGTCAACAGAAAGAATCGCTCTTTCCTCTTCTGTCCCCTTTTTCACAGAAGATGTGATATAATAATAACGCGAATCATTACTAAAAGGAGAAGAGGAAGATAGATGGGTGCCGATGCAAGCTTGAAGGCTTCGATTGAAGAGGTGATTCGGAGCGAGCTGTCCAGCGCAGAGACCTATCGCCTGCTGGCGAAACGCGAGAAAGACCCTCGTAAAAAGAAGATCTTAGAGCAGCTGGCGCAAGTAGAAGACCGCCATGCGGAAGAGTGGAGTCGGCGATTGGTAGAGTTGGGAGGCAAGCCGCCGCAGGTTCGCAGGGTAAAACCGTTGTTCGGCTGGCAGGCGTATCTGGCAAGCCCTGAGATGGTGCTGCGACGGATGGAGGAGCATGAAGATGAGGCGGTGACACGCTACCTGCAGATGCAGCACCTGGGCGACGAACGCACCGCTGAAATCGCACAGCGGGTGATGCGAGATGAGGAAGAACATGCCCACATGACGCACGCTTTATACTCCGCCTCGGGAACCGAGCACCCTGTGGAGCGCATCCTGCGGCGGGAACACTGGCATGTGCGCGGCGGCTCGTGGATAGGCGATGCTATCTACGGCATCAACGATGGATTAGGCGCGGTGTTCGGCATTGTATCCGGTATGGCGGGCTACAGCGCGGGCAGCGCAGCCGGACATCAGACGGTGCTGATCGCGGGGCTGGTGGGCACTCTGGCTAGCGCGCTATCGATGGGGTCCGGCGCTTTTCTGGCGGCGAAGTCAGAACGTGAGGTATACGAGGCGGAGCTGGCTCGGGAGCGCACAGAGCTTCACGAAAACCCGGAAGAAGAGATTGAGGAGATGAGCCTGTTCTACCAGCTCAAGGGTTTTTCCGAAGAGGAAGCGGAGGCGATGGCGCGTCGGCTGGCGGAGAAGCCCGACCAGATGCTGCGGATGATGGCGCATGAAGAGCTGGGGCTATCCGAAGCCAGCTTTCCCAACCCCTGGGTCTCGCTTCTGTCGTCGATGGTATCCACTGCCGTCGGCGGATTGATACCGGTGCTGCCGTTCTTCTTCGCGCGGGGATGGACGGCGGTATTCTGGTCGGCGTTTGTGAGTGTGCTGGCGCACTTTGCGGTGGGCGCAGCCAAGAGTCTGGTGACCACGCGCAAGTGGTGGGTCAGTGGACTGGAGATGACCGCCATCGCTTTTGTGGTGGGTGTATTGACCTATCTGATCGGCGTGCTGTTCAACGTGCATGTATAGACAAGGAAGACCGCCGGATGTTTCCATCCGGCGGCATTGCAAGTGCACCGTTAGGCGAAAGGGTGGTGTTTCACCCTTTCGCAGCCCGACGCCAAGCGCGTCCAGGCGCACCGGCGCGAAATACGATGCTTTCGCGCCCGATCGGCACAGCCTGCCGGTCATCGTTACCGGCGGCGTGCCTGACCCCACCCCGCCTTGCGGGGTTTCCACTCCATATATATAGCAAGAATCGTACCACTGAGGCGGTTTTTGCAGGATTGTAGTAAAAAAACGTTTCGTTTTTTTGCTATCCTCCTATCATTTGCTGTAGCAGGTGGGGCAACTGCTGTAAAGCTTGCGGGATTTTGCTGGCATCGCGCCCGCCTGCCTGGGCGAACTCGGCACGCCCGCCGCCTCCGCCTCCGCTGATTTTCGCCAGCTCGCGCACCAGGTTACCGGCATGAACCCCCTTCGCCACCGCCGAGGGTTTCGCCTTCGCCACGAACAACGCCTTGCCGTCGGTTGCTGCAGCGAGCACCACCAGGTCCACCGATGCCTTCTGCGCCGCCTGGTCCGCCAGAGAAGCCAGCGTCTGCGCGTCTGCACCGTCGGCACGTCCGGTAACCACCTGTAGTCCCACCAGCTCGGTGGGTTCGAACTGCATGGAGCGGGCGGCTGCACCGGTGCGCAGCTGCTGAACCTGCTTCTCCAGCTCCTGCCTTTGCGCTTGCAGGCGTTCAATGGCTGCAGGGATGTCGGACACCGCGCATCTCAAACGCGCCGCCGCTTCCTCCAGCAGCTCCTGTTGCTGGCGCATCAGCTGATACGCGCCCCAGCCGGTGACCGCCTCGATGCGGCGCACGCCCGCCGCCACGCTTTCCTCCGACACTATCTTGAACAGCCCGATTTGCGAAGTGCGCTCCAGATGCGTGCCACCGCACAGCTCCAGGCTCACGCCGGGCACCTCTATCATGCGCACGGTGTCGCCGTACTTCTCGCCGAACAGCGCCATCGCGCCGCGCGCCCGTGCCTCCGCCAGTGGCACGTCCCAGTGTACCGCCACCGGCTTGTCTTCCAGAATACGCTCGTTCACCAGGCGTTCCACCTCGGCGATTTGCTCCTCGCTCATCGCGCCGGTGTGGGTGAAGTCGAAACGCAGGCGGTCGGGCGCTACCAGCGAACCAGCCTGGTGCACATGCGAACCCAGCACCTGGCGTAACGCCGCATGTAGCAAATGCGTGGCGGTGTGGTTGCGCATGATGTGCCAGCGACGTTGCGTGTCGATGCGGGCGGAAACGGAGGCTTCCACCTCCACACGTCCGCGCGTCACCACGCCGATGTGCAGGTACAGGTCGCCTACCTTCTGGGTATCTTTGACTTCAAACTGGAAGTTCTCTCCCTGTATCCATCCGGTATCGCCCACCTGTCCGCCCGCCTCGGCGTAGAAGGGGGTTTGGTCCAGCACCAGTTCCACCTCTTCGCCCTCGCTGGCAAAAGTGGCAGGTTCCCCCTGCCGGATGATGGCGAGCACCTTCGCCTCCGCCTCGTGCTGCCAGTAGCCCAGGAACTTTGTCGGCGGAAGTGTTTTCTGCAGCTCGGTGGCTGCGTCGCCTGCGATGGCGAACAGCTGCGTAGCAATACCGCTGGCTTCACGAGCACGCCGACGCTGCTCCTCCATCGCCCGACGGAAGCCCTTCACATCGACCTCGACACCCGCTTCGGCGGCGACCTCCTGTGTCAGCTCCAGGGGGAAGCCGTAGGTATCGTATAGCATAAACGCCTGCTCGCCCGACAGCACCTTGCTTTTCTGCACTTCGGACGCTCCAAGCATCTCCGCCAACCGTTGCGAACCAACCTGAATGGTCTGTCGGAAGCGTTCTTCCTCGCTGCGAATGGTGCGCAGCACATAATCGCGCCGCTCGCGCAACTCGGGGTACACATCGCCCAGCGTTTCGATCACCGCCGTTGCGACATCGGCGAGGAAAGGACGGTCAAAGCCCAGTACGTTCTGCCCGCGCAGCATCGCCCGGCGCAGGATGCGCCGTATCACGTAGCCCCGCCCCTCGTTGGAGGGGAGCACTCCGTCGGCGATGGACATGGTGGTAGCGCGGATGTGGTCGGCAATCAGGCGGAAGGCAACATCTTCTGTGGAGTCGCTACCGCTGTAGGCACGCCCGCTCAGGTCGGCGATGCGAGCGATAATCGGCTGGAACACATCGGTATCGAACACGCTCGCCTTGCCCGCAAGGATGGCGGCGGTGCGTTCCAGCCCCATGCCCGTGTCGATGTTCTTGCGCGGCAGAGGAGTGAGTTTGCCGCCATCGTGCCGTTCGTACTGCATGAAGACCAGATTCCAGATTTCCAGCCAGCGCACATCGTCCCACACGCCATCGGGAGTAGGAGGCAGGTCGGGGCGAGTGTCGTAAAAGATTTCCGAGCAGGGACCGCACGGGCCGTTGGGACCCTCCGAGATAGCGTTGGCGGGCCAGTAGTTGCTCTTCTCGCCGAAGCGGAAGATTTTGCGGTCGGGCACGCCTACCTCACGGTTCCACACCTCGTACGCCTCGTCGTCGTCCAAGTAGATGGTAATGCGCAGGCGGTCGGGCGAGATATGCAGCCACTCGGTGAGGAACTCCCACGCCCACAGGATAGCCTCGCGCTTGAAGTAATCGCCGAAGCTGAAGTTGCCCAGCATCTCGAAGAAGGTGAGATGCGAGTGGTCACCTACCGACTCGATGTCGGTGGTGCGCAGGCATTTCTGCACCGTTGTGACCCGTGTGTGTGGCGGGGTTGCCAGACCGAGGAAGTAGGGCTTGAACTGCACCATGCCCGCGCTGGTGAACAGCAGCGACGGGTCGTTGGGTACCAGGCTATCCGAAGGGAGGCGTTTGTGTCCCTTGCTCTCAAAAAACTGCAGATATTTTTCGCGTAACTCCTGAGCTAACATGGCACTCTCATTATCGATAGATGGAATCCGATTAAAGATGATAACATATCCTCTGCCCATGAAGCAAGCAAGCGCAAACAAACAGGTGAAACCACCGCTCTTGCCGAAATGAACAGGGCAATGAATATCTGAGGGGAGTCGTTTTGTGGTCAAACCTGTCATCGTGTGCTGGTTTCTTCTGCTGGCGGCGCTGGTCGCCGGGGCAGATAGCCTGCCTACCGAATCGATCAAACTAAAGACCCTTCCGAATGGATTGCGCGTGCTGGTGCGCGAGGCGCATGAAGCGCCGCTGGTGACGATAGACCTGTGGGTGCGGGCAGGCTCCGCACGAGAGACCGCCGAAACCAACGGTGTAGCGCACTTCATGGAGCACCTGCTGTTTCGCGGCACCGCAAAACGCGGCAGGGGCGAGGTAGACCGTGACATCGAGGAGCTTGGCGCCACCCTCAACGCCACCACCTCGCGTGACTGGATGCACCTGTATACCACCGTCGCCAGCCGGTACTGGCGGAACGCGCTGGAGGTGGTTGCCGATGCGGTGCAAAACAGCGCATTGCGTCCGGAGGACGTGGAGCGCGAGCAGATGATTATTCTGGACGAGCTGGCGCGCGCCGCCGATGACCCCGTGCGTGATGCAAACCAGCGCCTGGCAGAACTGCTCTTTCAAAAGCACCCCTATCGCCTGCCTGTCGCTGCCACGCGCGAGGCTATCATCCGGATCCAGCGCGAGCAGGTGGTGGAGTTCTACCGCAAGTACTACGTGCCCAACAACGCCTCACTGGTTGTCGTGGGGGATGTGACCGAAGCGGAAGCACTTGCAGAGGTGGAGAAGCTCTTCGGGAAGTGGCAAAGGCGCGACATTACCGACCCCGAGCCCCAACCCGAACCACCCCCAGACTCGCCCCGCCACGCCCAGTTCAGGGTACGTAGAGGCTTTCCGGTAGTGGGCATTGGCTTCATGGCGCCGTCGGTGAGAGAGGTGAGGGACGTGTGCGCGTGTGACCTGCTCCTTGCCCTGCTGGGGCAACGCGACGGGCTTTTGACCCGCCTGTTGGTCGGACAGGGGGTCGCCACGCGCGTCACCACCGAGTTTCTTACGCAACGCTATCCGGGTCTGTTTAGCATTGTCGTGGAGCTTCCCGATGGTGGCAATCCTCAGCCGGTGGAGGCAATGGTAGTGGGCGCGCTACAGCAGCTGGCGAAGACGCCGGTCACGGAGGCAGAGCTGGCGCGCGCCAAACGCGAGATACTGGGCAACTACCTCTTCAGCATAGAGACCACCGAAGGGCAAGCGAGCACGTTGGGCTTCTACGAAATGATAGATACCTACCTCTTCGCCACCGAGTACGAAAAGAACGTGCTGGCGGTGACCGCCGAGGATATCCGCCGCACGGTGGAAAAGTACCTCGCCCCTGAAAAGCGGGTGGTGGTGACGCTGGTAAGGGAGTAGGATAGTCCACGGCAAGGTGCGAAGACGCGGTAAAATAACGAAGGGAAAAATGCTCTAAGGCAGGTGAGAGGGTGTGACGCAGCCGGTCGAGGCAATCTACGAGGAGGAGTTCGAAAGGGAGTTTGTCAAAAATGCGGATGGTGAGTAGAGGCTTACTTCTCTGCACACTCTGGATAGCACTGTTCTGTGTTCAGCACCGGGTTGTCGCTGAGCCGGTGAAGCGCACCCTCAGCAACGGCATGGTGATTGTGGTCTCACACGAGCCATCCGCGCGGGTGGTTGCTCTGGAGGCGTTTCTGAAGGTAGGCATGTGGGCAGAGCCGGAGGACAAACGCGGCATCGGCTTGCTGACCTCGCGCAGTCTGTTCGGCAGCACCACCAACGAGACCATGCAGACTCTGGCGCAGGAGATCGAGCGCGTCGGCGGAGAGATACGCTCCTACTGGCAGCCCGACTACACGGAGATTTCCATCACCACCGTCGCCGAGGCGTTTGACGATGCGGCGTGGCTGCTGGCAGAGGGCATCAAGAACGCGCAGTTCGAGCCGGAGGTGGTGGAACGGGCGAAGCAGGAGACGCTGGCAGAGGCGCAGGCGGAGCGCAACGTCAAGTTCCGCAGCACCTTTATGGCGTTGCGCACGCTGTTATACCCACCGGACCATCCTTACGCTTACCCGTTCACCGGCGATCCGGCTTATATCCGACGAGCCACTCCGCAGGAGTTACAAGAGTTCCATCGCCGGTTCTACACGCCGGACAATCTGGTGATTGTGGTGGTGGGCAACGTGCCTGCGGAGCGCGTTGTGGAGAAGTTCACCACCCTGTTCGGCAGCTGGGAAGCGCGCAGTGCGGTGCGTCGCCCGAACCTGACGTCTACCCCCCTGCGCGAACCCCTCAGCAAGGTGCGCGAGCAGGCAGGCAATACCGCCTATATCATGGCTGGTTACCCTGCTCCCGGTATTACCTCTTCGGAATATCCCGTGCTGACGGTGCTGGACGCCGTCCTGGGGCGGGGCAAAAGTTCGCGTATTTTCACTAACCTGCGTGATGCTGCGGGTATCGGCTACGAAATTGGCTCTTTTTACCCCCCACTGGCAGGAGGGAGCTGCCTGCTGGGATTCGTGGAGATTGCGCCCTATCGCATCAGCGCAACGGGAGTACCTGTGTTGATTGTGGATGATGTGCAGAAGGCACTGGTGCAACAGATGCAATCGGTACGCACTAATCCACCCGATGAACAAGAGGTGGAGCGAGCCAAAAAACAGGTAATCGGCTCCTATGCGCTGCGCCACCAGCGCGTGCGCGACCGTGCCTATTTCCTCGGCTGGTACGAGTGCATCGGGCTGGGCTATCAGTTTGACCGTCAGTTTGCGGACAAAGTCCAAGCGGTGAAACGGGAAGACGTGTTGCGCTCGGCGGAAAAGTACCTGCAGAACGTGGCGATTGCGGTCACCATGCCGAGGGACTAAGTGGGGGCGCAGGGAAGCTTGAACATTATTGGACAATCGTGTACAGGGCAACCACCGAGGTTGCCCCTGCTGCAACGGCTGTCGCGAATCGTTCCGCCGGAGCGGTACGAAGAGTGCGTGCGCACCTTCCACGAACCGCCTGCGGTTGGGGCGCGGGTGAATACTCTGCTAGCGGAGCGCGGGGTGGTGTTTGAGGGGTTGCGTGAAGCGGGGTTCACGGTTCACCCGCTGCCCTGGTACCCTGACGCCTTCTGGCTGCCTCCTGAGCAGCGCAGCGCGCTGCTGGCTTCCGAATGGGTGCGAAACGCCCTGGTTTACGTGCAAAACCTCTCCAGCATGATACCCCCGCTGATACTGGCTCCACAGCCGGGCGAAGAGGTGCTGGACCTGTGCGCCGCGCCCGGCGGCAAGACTCTGCAGATGGCAGCGATGATGCGGGGTGAAGGCACTCTGGTAGCAGTGGAGGCGGTGCGCAGCCGCTTCTTCAAACTGCGCGAGAACCTGCAGCGGTATGGTGCGAACTTCGTGCAAGCGGTGCAGGCGGAGGGCGAATGGCTGTGGAAACGCTGGCAGAGCCGGTTCGACGCGGTGCTGCTGGATGCCCCCTGCTCCAGCGAAGGCAGGTTCCGCTTCGACGACCCCACCACCTTTCGCTACTGGAGCTTAAAGAAAATCGGTGACATGGTGCGCAAGCAGAAGTCGCTCATCTACTCGGCGATACGGTGTCTGAAGCCCGGCGGCAGGCTGGTGTACTGCACCTGCACCTTCGCGCCGGAGGAAAACGAGGGGATTATCGCCCACGCGCTGAAAAAGTTCGGTGAGGCGATAGAGGTTTTACCCGTTCCACTGGAAGTAGAGGGTATGGTTCCCGCGCTGGGTGAATGGGATGGGCGCGCGTTTGCCAAAGCGGTTCGCCACGCGCGAAGGATACTGCCATCTCCGCAGATGGAGGGTTTCTTTGTGTGTTTGATACGGAAGAGGGAGGATGCCGATGTCACCACGTGAAGTGATACGCCGCAACCTGGAGCGCGACAACCCGCCGCGAATCGGTATGGACTTCGGCGGCGGCAGGATGAACGACTTCTGCTTCGCCGGCTTCTCGCCTTCCGAAACATGGCAGCAGAAGCGCTGGGTGGAGAGCGAGGTGGAATACTTCACCGACGAGTGGGGCAACATCTGGTATCGCTCGGTGTACGGCGGTCAACGGGGTGAGGTCTTCCAGCCCGCGCTGGACGACTGGGCGAAGCTGAGGGATTACCGGCTGCCCGACATGGACAACCCCAAACGCTATGAGGATGTGCGTCGGCGGTTCTCTCTGGAACCCGAACGCTATCGCGTGGGCTATCTGCCGGGCTTCCCCTTCGCGATTTGCCGATACCTGCGCAAGATGGAGAACTACTTCGCCGACCTGATGCTGGAGCGCGAGCATATCGACGAGCTGCACGAGCGGGTGACCGCGCTGCTGGAGCGGATTATTGTGCTGTATGCGCAGGCGGGTGCGGACGCGGTAATGTTCGCCGAGGACTGGGGAGTGCAGGACCGCCTGCTGATACACCCCTCGATGTGGCGTGAGATATTTAAGCCCCTGTTCGTAAGGCTGTGCCACACCGCAAAGGCACATGGCGTGAAGGTGATTATGCACTCCTGTGGATACGTCTGGGACATCCTGGACGATGTGGCGGAGGCAGGCATCTGCTGTATGCAGTTTGACCAGCCTGCGCTGTACGGTCTGGAGCGTCTGGCGGCGAAGCTGCGCGAGCTGAACCTGTGCCTCTACTCGCCGGTAGACATCCAGCGTGTGCTGCCGACGGGAAACCGCGAGCTCATCGAGCGGGAGGCGCACCGCATGGTGGAGCTGTTCGGCGGCGGGTTCATCGCCAAGAACTATCCCGACCTGAAGGGCATCGGCATCCAGCCTGAGTGGGACGAATGGGCGTATCAGGTGTTCCTGAGCCATGCGCGGTCGTCTGGCGTGGTGTGACTATCTGCCGGTAGCGTGGCGTGCGCTGCTGGACCATCGGCTTCGCTCCCTGCTGACCGTGCTGGGGGTGATTATAGGCGTGGCATCGGTGCTACTGCTCATCTCCATCGTGCAGGGAGTGAAAACGGAGGTCACCCGGCAGATCGAGCAGTTTGGAGCGAACCTGCTGTTCGTGGTGCCGGGGCGTATCGACGTCGCACAACCCTTCAACCCGATGAGCATCCTGGGGCTGAGCACGCTGACGCGCGAGGATGCGCAGGCGGTAGAGCGTGTGCCCGGTGTGAAGCGGGCAGTGCCTATCATGTTCATCGCGGGCGGCGCTCGCAACGGCAACCGGTGGGCGGCAACCGCCATCGTGCTGGCGACCGAGTCCACGTGGCAGCAGATACGCAACACGCCCCTGGCGGAAGGCAGGTTCTTCACCCCGCAAGAAGAGACCGAGCGACTATGCGTGTTGGCGCATGGCGTAAAGCAGGAGCTGTTCGGCGACGGCTCGGCGGTAGGGAAGCATGTTGTGGTGAACCGCGTGCCGTTTCGGGTGGTGGGCGTGCTACAGCCGGACGAATCGAACAGTATCTTCGGCAACGTGGGATGGAACTACCTTATCTTCTTGCCCCTCGTCGCCGCCCAGCAGGCGATGCACTCCGAGCAGATACACCGCATCGTGATACAGGCGGTGCCCGGTGTGCACCCCGAAAGCCTGATCGGGCGGGTCAAAACCGCCATGCGCCAGAGCCATCTGGGCAACGAAGACTTCTCTGTGCTCACGCAAAAAGACCTGCTCCAGCTTATCTATACGGTGCTGAACCTGTTACAGATTGCGCTGGCGGGCATCAGCGGCATCTCGCTGATTGTGGGCGGGGTGGGTATCATGAACATCATGCTGGTCTCCGTCACCGAGCGCACGCGCGAAATCGGCATCCGTAAAGCGGCTGGCGCACGTCAACGCGACATCTTCTGGCAGTTTCTGACCGAGGCGGTCATCCTCTCGCTCACCGGCGGCGTGCTGGGCATCCTTTTGGCAACGGTGGCGGTGGAGGCGTTCCGTCGCACCACCATGCTGAAACCGCAGATGACGCCGGGGGCGATTGCGCTCGCTTTTGGGGTGAGCGTGCTGGTAGGAATAATCTTCGGCGTCGCACCCGCCATCCGCGCAGCCAGGAAGGAACCGATAGAGGCATTGCGGTATGAGTGAGGCATGCGGTCATACCTCCGGCTCCTCACCGAAAGGCAGAAAACGAAATTGGCTGCCCGGGATGGATTCGAACCACCACTGACGGCTCCAAAGGCCGCTGTCCTGCCATTAGACGACCGGGCAGCATCCATAATTATTATGCCCCCTGAAACGGCGGTTGTCAAGGGTATAAGAGGGTGTTCGAAGTTGGTGGTTGAATGAATAGATAACCTAACCCCCTTGCCCCCTTCCCTGCGAGGGAAGGGGGAACGCCCCCTCTCCTCGTTTGCCAAACGGCAAACCCCTGTGTTATACTGACGGAGGTCACCTTTGTGGCGAAGGAGGATGGGAGATGAGCACGACCATTGAGGAGGTTGTGGCGCGGGAGATTCTGGACTCGCGCGGTAACCCCACCGTTGAGGTGGATGTTTATCTGAGCGGGGGTGCGCGCGGACGTGCGGCGGTGCCGTCGGGTGCGTCTACCGGTAGCAACGAGGCGCTGGAACTGCGCGACGGCAATCCTGAACGCTACGGCGGGAAGGGCGTACTGAACGCCGTGGATAACGTCAACGAGCGCATCGCGCCCGAATTGATAGACATGGACGCGACCGACCAGGTGGCTATCGATAACCTGCTGTGCGAACTGGATGGCACACCCAACAAAAGCAAGCTGGGAGCAAACGCCATTCTGGGCGTCTCGCTGGCGGTGGCAAAAGCGGCGGCGGAAGGGGTGGGACTGCCCCTGTTTCAATATCTGGGCGGCGCGTTCGCGCATACCCTGCCGGTGCCGATGATGAATATCCTCAACGGCGGTAAACACGCCGACAGCAATGTCGACCTGCAGGAGTTCATGGTGGTGCCTGCCGGTGCAGAAGACTTTCCTGAGGCGCTGCGCATGGGAGTGGAAGTGTACCATAGCCTGAAGAGCGTGCTGAAGGCACATGGTTACAATACCACCGTGGGTGACGAGGGCGGCTTCGCCCCCAACCTGCGCTCGAATGCCGAGGCACTGGACCTGATTGTGGAGGCTATCGAGAAAGCGGGATATACCCCCGGCGAAGACTGCTACCTCGCGCTGGACCCCGCCGCCTCCGAGTTGTACGAGGGCAGCATGTACCACCTGAAGGGCGAAGGGCGTGTGCTTACCAGCGAGGATATGGTCGCTTACTACGAAGACCTCGTGAACCGCTACCCCATCATCAGCATCGAGGACGGTCTGGCGGAAAGCGACTGGGAGGGCTGGAAGGTGCTCACCGACCGACTCGGCAGCCGCGTGCAGCTGGTAGGGGACGATATCTTCGTGACCAACGTGCAGTTCCTGAACAGGGGCATCGAGATGGGCGTCGCCAACTCCATCCTGATTAAGGTCAACCAGATTGGCACGCTCACCGAGACCCTTCTGGCGATAGAAACCGCCAAGCGAGCGGGTTATACGGCGGTTATCTCGCACCGTTCGGGTGAGACCGAAGATACCACCATTGCCGATATCGCGGTGGCAACCAACGCGGGGCAGATCAAGACGGGCGCGCCCTGTCGAACCGACCGCGTGGCGAAATACAACCAGCTTCTGCGCATCGCCGAGGTGCTGGGCGATGCCGCCGATTATCCGGGCGTCGGCGCTTTCTACTCGCGCCGGATAAGGTAAACTGCCCTCACTCCCTGCTCCCTCTCCCGCGCTGCGGGAGAGGGAGCCATGGGAAGCAATATCGGGAGGCAACCATGCGCTGCACCAAAATCGTTTGCACCATCGGACCCGCTACCGAATCACCCGATCGCCTCCGCGCCCTGATGGAAGCGGGCATGGACGTGGCAAGACTGAACTTCTCGCACGGCACGCACGAGTCGCATGGACGGGTTATCGAGCATATCCGCCGCCTCAGCAAGCAACTGGATAAGCCCATCGCCATCTTACAGGACCTGTGCGGACCCAAGAATCGCCTGGGTGTACTTCCTGAAGAGGGAGTGCAGATAGAGACGGGGCAGAAGGTACGCTTCGTGCTGGCGGGGGAGGGTACCGACGCCGAAAATATCCCCTTGCCCTCCTCTACGCTGTTTGCTCTGGTGCGCCCCGGCGAACGGATATTGATTGACGATGGAAGCATAGAGGTCACGGTCACCCAGCGCGACCTGAACACCATTCACGGCGAGGTGCGCATCGGCGGGGTTTTGCGCTCCCATAAAGGGGTAAACCTGCCCGATACCCGTCTGCCCGTGACCTCCGTGACCGAGCGCGACCTGGACGACCTGCGTTTCGGCATCCAGCAGGGGGTAGACTGGGTAGCGGTATCCTTCGTGCGCGAGCCGGAAGACCTCCAGCCGGTGCGATACACCATAGAGGCAGCGGGGGCAGATGTTCGCGTTATCGCCAAGATCGAAAAACGCGAGGCGGTGGAGAACCTCGGGAAGATTCTGGAGGCGGCGGACGGCATCATGATCGCTCGTGGCGATTTAGGGGTGGAAATGCCCATCGACGAGGTGCCCCTGATACAAAAAGAGATTATCGCCCTGTGCAATCGCGCGGGCAAGCCCGTGATTACCGCCACTCAGATGCTGGAATCGATGATTTCCGCTCCCCATCCCACCCGCGCAGAAGCCACCGATGTCGCCAACTCCATTTTAGACGGCACCGACGCGGTGATGCTGTCGGGCGAGACGGCGGTAGGGCAATATCCCATCGAGGCGGTGCAGGTGATGCATCGTATCGCCTCCCGCGCCGAACAAGCATTGAAAGAGGGGGTCGTCGTGCAGCCCAGCCAGCCTGTCGCAGGGAGCCTGAGCGTGACAGAAGCGGTGGCGGAAGCGGTATGCCATATCGCGTACGATATTAACGCCTGCGCTATTATTTGTGCCACCACTTCGGGCAGCACCGCACGCCTCGTTTCCAAGTACCGTCCCAAGACGCCGATAGTGGCGTTCACCCCGTCCAAAAGCACCTATCGGCAGCTCGCGCTATCGTGGGGCGTCCGTCCTCGATTGATACCCCAGGTGTACACAATGGAGGAAATGTTGCAAACCGCGGTGAACACAGCGGTAGACATGGGACTGGCGCACGAGGGCGACAAGGTAGTTATTACTGCCGGTGTGCCGATTGGCGTGCCGGGCAACACCAACTTGATTAAGGTGCATACGATTGGACAGCCAATCACGGCTTAGGGGGTGAAAATGGCATATCGGGGCGCACAGAAGGGGCGGTCTCCGGTTTCGCGAGGCAAGAGGCGCAACAAAGGTCTCATAGCGGTTATTGGGCGATGGGTGTTGGTTGGCGTTATCTGCCTGGTGGCGGGTAAACTGGCGTTCTCCTTTGGCGGGAAGGTAGTGATGCTGGCGCAAGAGGCGTACGCACAGCGCAAGGATATCGCTGCCCTGCGCGCGGAGACCGAGCGACTGCGCGAGCAAAACGCCGCCCTGCGTGAGGAGATGCGTAAACTGAACACACCCGGCGGCATCGTTCTGGAGGCGCGCAAACAGGGCTACGGCTTTCCGGGCGAAAAACTGCTGGTGGTAGCCCCCCCACGAGATTCTTCGCTTCGCTCAGAATGACACGTTCTATTTTGTCATGCTGAGCGCGAGCGAAGCATCTCAGCGACCACCACCCATCGGCTCGGACGGAGCCTCGCCCTCCAGAAGAATGAAACTTGACGCACCATTACGTTCTGGCCAGCACCGCCCGCAACGCCTCTTCCAGCTGCGGATAGCGGAAGGTATAGCCCGTCTGCACCGCTACCTGTGGAACCACCCGCTGGCTCCAGAGCAACGTCTCGCCCAGTTCACCGGCGATGAGGCGCAGTGCAAAACCCGGCACCGGCAGCCATGAGGGACGCCTGATCACCCTGCCCAGCACTCTGCAGAACTCCTTCAGTCGCACGATGCCCGGAGCCACCACGTTCACTGCTCCATCTACCGCCTCGTTCTGTAGAGCGTGCAGGGTCAAGCCGGTGACATCATCCAGATGCACCCACGGGAACCACTGTCGTCCGCTGCCAAACGGGCCGCCCATGAAGAAACGGAATGGCAGAATCATCTTCTCTAACGCGCCACCTCCCTCGCCCAGCACAACCCCAATACGCAGTTTCACCACACGCACCCCCACCTCGCGAGCCTCTTCCGCCGCCTGTTCCCAGCGTATCGCCAGTTCGGCAAGAAAACCTGCGCCGGGCGAGCTGGTCTCGCTCAACTCCTCTTCGCCCCGGTCGCCGTAAATGCCTACCGCGCTGGCGTTGACCAGCACTTTGGGGCGCGGCTCCGCCTGGCGTATCGCCTGCACCAGAGTACGCGTGCTGTTCACACGGCTGTCAAGAAGGCGTTGCTTAAACTGTGGTGTCCACCGCTGAGCTGCTACGCTCTCGCCCGAGAGATTCACCACCGCATCCGCATCGGACAACACCTGTGCAAGCCCTTCGGGTTGCTCTGGAGACCACTGGGCGACCCCTGCACCCTGCGGCACTCTTCCCACCGCACGGGTAGCGTTGCGCGTCAGCACCGCCACCTCGTGCCCGGCGAGCAGTAAATCCCGACACAACGCCTTGCCGATGAAACCGGTACCGCCTGCAACCAATATGCGCATCTTAAGCCTCCTACCTCCTTAATTATAGCACCTTGCGCGTCAGCGGTAGAAGAGTACGGTTTGCCAGACATGGGCGAACTGGTGGAGCACTATGAAGACGCCTATCGCCGCGCACAGGAGGAGACCCCTCAACCAGATAGTCACCGCTTTCTCTTCGAACCTACTATCTCGCTGGAGTATGTGGTGGACATAGTGTCGCCGACCGCTAAAAAGGTGACCACCGGAGACACAGATTGTGGTTGCTCGCTCATCGGCAGTTTACTATCCTGTGAACACCTTTGGCGGTTCTACGGCACTTGCCCGTCCTGCGTTACGCCGAATCTGTTCCACCTCCTCATCGGGGATGGCGCGCTCGAACCGGCGGAAGCCTGCTACCTCGAAGCCGTGCTTGTGTGCGAGTTGGGTAATCTCTTCTACCTGTTGGACGCTGATGTCTGCGCCCAGCGTGAAGCACTCATACCGCCTCTCCAGCGCGAGGATGATGGTTTCGGCGATGCACGCCTCGGCGTGTTTGGGCGGGAAGCCAAAGTTGAAGCCGAAGTCTACGTTCTCGCCCGGCACGCGGATAACCCCGCCGTCGATGACCAGCACGTCGTTGCGCTTCTCGTACACCGCCGAAGACACATTGCGCGGGCGAGCCACATCGCACACTACTGCGCCCGGGCGCAGGTCTTCCGGCTCCACCAGCACGTCCGTCGCCGAGCTGACCGCAATCACGATATCGGCATCGCGCACCGCCGTGCGGGAATCGGTAGACACGCGTACCTCGGCGGAGGTAGAGGGGGCAATTTGCTCCTGCAGTGCTTCCAATCGCTCTCGATTTCGCGCCACAAGCGTTATCTCCGCAACATACTTTGCCAGAATGCGTGCGCAAACGCTACCGATTGCTCCCGTCGCGCCGATGACCGTTGCCTTCGCCTCTTGCGCGCGGATGCCCATTCGTGCCGCCGCCAGTAACGCTCCCTGCAGCGCGCTTCCCGCCGTGTACGAGTTGCCGGTGGTGACGGGGGTGTTCAGCGCGCGCGCTACACTGACGCCACGGTCGCCTACCACCTTCAGAAACGCGCCCAGCCCGATAATCTGTGCGCCCAGCTCCTCTGCCATCCGCCCCGCCCGCACGATTTTGGGCAGAACTTTTTCAAAAGGGGTCTCCAGCAGCACGCGAGGGGTCATCGGCACGGCGATGAACCAGCCTTCTGCCTGCGCACCCGTTCGGGACTCGATGCCGGTGATGTGAGAGAGCACACGCGGTGGGACGTGTTTAAACGCCTCTTCCACCCACCGAAAGGGTATCGCTTTCAGGATAGGATACTTTCGGGTAAAGTCGCTCTGGCGCAACGGATGCAGGATGAAAGCAAATCGCTCCACAACACCATACCGCCTGTCCACAAGTTTCGCCTACATTGTACCTGCTTCCGGGCGGATGCGCAACCCACTGGACGCGGGGGTGTTCAAGGGGAGTAAATACCACACCGCCCCGCGGGTAACGGGGCGGTGTGGTTGGGTAGGGCGGACGGGATGGGGTTACCGGGCAGTTAAGACAGTGGTGCCGTCTTCGGCACGCGAAATCTGCAAACCCAGCTTCTCCGCCAGTCTGGTCAGCATCTCATCCAGCGCAACGCCGGTGGATTCCAGGTTCACACGGGTAAGCGGGTCGGTTTCACCGACCAGCACCAGAGGCACACCATAAGCCCGCGCGATATGCGCCAGTGTCTCCTCGATGCTTCTCTGCTTCAGCACCAGCACCGGCTTGCGTTGTTCCTGTGAAATCTCCGCTGGAAGCCATGCACGCAGTGCGTTGCTACCATCCCATACCACGCGCACGTCCAGCACCGTACCCCGTGGTACGGCGGGGAGCATCGTGGTGGTCTCCTGCGCTACGCTACCTCTCCATACGGTTTGCACACCTGCGACCACCTCAACTTCGGTCGAACGAGATGCTTTCATCTTCAGCATCCAGCGCAGGTCGCCGCCATCGGTAAGGAAGGGTTCGAAGCGCGTGGGCAAGATGCTGGTCGCCACCGGACTAACCGGGCTGCCACCATTAGACACCACACTCAATGCAATCGCGTTGGTCTGCGCATTGTGCGACCACATCACAATCGCCAGCACCGCCAGCACCGCTGCGGCCGCGAAGACGAAACGCGGACGCCACGCCAGGTCCCACCAGCGCAAGGCAGGCGTCGTGGGCACGCTGGCGTACACCTCCTGCATGATGCGAGAGTGCAAGGAGGCAGGCGGTTCCACCCGCTTCGCCTCAGCCATCATCTGCCACAGCCTCTGCACATCTTCCAGCTCGGCGCGACAGGAGGCGCATCCCGCAGCGTGCTCGTCCATCTTCGCTGCCAGAGGAGACGCGATGCTCCGCTCGATATATGCCGATATCAATTCTCGAAACTGTTCACAACGCATGGTTTTTACACCACTCTCTCGCCCGAAGGCTCTTCGTTGGGTTTGACGCCATTATCTCCCAAAAAGTTCCCGCGAAGGTTCCAGAATCTCGCGCAGTGCCAGTCGGGCTCGGTTCAGCCGGCTCTTCACCGTGCCCACCGGCAGTTTCAGCATCTGGGCGATCTCCTCATAGGAAAGGTTTTCGAAGTGGTACAGCACGATGAGGATGCGGCGATCGGGCGAAAGCTGCGCGATGGCGCGTTGTAACACCTCTTCGCGCTCCTCCTGCTCCACCAGCTCCTGTGGACCGGGGCTGGTATCCTCTATCTGGCGGGTGAGGGTATCACCGTTCAGCTCGAGCTGCTCTTCCAGGGAGACGTGCTGGCGTCCCTTCGACCGCTTGCGCATGTCCAGAAAGGTGTTGACCACTACGCGATGCAGCCATGTGCCGAAGTTGGCGTCGCCGCGGAAGGTATGCAAGCCCTGAAAAGCGCGCACAAAGGCTTCCACCACCACGTCGCTGGCGTCATCATAATTGCCGGCGAGGCGGTAAGCCAGATTATACGCCTGTTTCTCGTATCGGCGTACGAGCTCGTCAAACGCCTCGCGGTCGCCGTTGAGGCATCGCTCGATCAGCTGACGGTCATCGGAAGGGGTCATCGTGCACCTCTCTTGTCATGTGGGAGAGAGCGCGCTACGCAATGCCTGCAGTTCCTCTTCGCTGAGCGGATGGGAGGGCTGCCCCCGTCGAATCGCCTTTGCGTACACGCGCACGTCCGAGCGACTGTAGACGCTTGTCAGTATCACACCGTTCTGCTGGGCGTCCAGCATCGCCAACGAGAAGCTCTGCTGTCCCCCAACGTCTTCAAACGCATCGTAGCGCACCAGTCCCACATGCTGCACACACAGGGGTATCCGTGCCTCCAGCGCAGACACCCGCTGGTCTATTTGCCTCTGGTGGGTATCCACCTGCTCCACGCGGGCGAGGTGGTCCATCAACACTCTCTCCAGGCTCACTCCTGTTACGCCTGCGGTTAGCCGCTGCAGTCGCTTGCCTAAGGAGCGCGTCCTCACCAGCAACAGCATCAGCACCAGCACCCACAACAGGTGCAAAGCCAGACACACCCCAAGCCAAATCTCTGTGTTCTGCGCGATACTTTGCAGCACTCCCTGCCACAGGGACATGCGACCCGACCTCCTCTTGAATGTGCTGTCCTCAAAGAGTATACTCAAGACGGAACCATTATCACAAAGGGGGCTCCGCGATGCAGCCTGCTCCAACCGAACAACCCGAACAGACAGCGAAACAACGACGCTGGTTGAGGCAAGCCGTAGCTTTATTTGTCTTTTTGATTATCGCCTTCCTCTATCACAGCTTCTTCACCCTTTCGGTGGTGAAAGGCAAATCGATGGAGCCCACCTTTCACGATGGGCAGGTGATTCTGGTCGGCAAGGGAGGGTTGTTGTTTGGCCCACTCAAACATGGCGACGTGGTGGTATTTACACGCGATGGGCAACTGCTGGTGAAGCGCGTGGTGGCTCTACCCTATGAAACCGCACCTGATGGCACGCGCGTGCCCGCCAATCATATCTACGTGGTCGGTGATAACCTGGAGGTATCCGAGGACAGTCGTACATTCGGTCCCATTCCGTTGAACAGTGTTATCGGGAAGGTATTATACTGAGCAAAGGAGGTTATCCTGAATGCTTCGGGGCATATTGGCTTTCATCGGTATCTTCGTTCTCTCCACCGTTGTGGTGGCTCAGCCGCAAACGGTGAGCGCGATTCGGTTTCACGGCTCTCTGGCTGACGGCTCCACGATTCTGCCGACAGAGGAACTGCTGTCGGTGATGCAGACGCGGGTAGGCAGTGTTTTCGACGAGGAGCGGCTGCGTCAGGATGCCGAAGCCATCCAGCAGCTGTATGAGCAAAAGGGCTACCCGCTGGCGCGAGTGGTCGGCTTTGACAGACAACCGGACGGCACACTCATTGTGCGTATCGCAGAAGGACGCATCAGTGGCGTGCGTGTGACAGGCAACCGACGTGTTCGAAGCGGTGCGATATTGCGCAACCTGCAACTGCGTCCGGGCGAGATATACTCTTTGCCCAAACTGCAGCGTGAACGCGACCGGCTGGGACGGTTGCCCTACCTGAAGGATGTGCAGATTGCGCCCGAACCCGCCGATGAGCTGGGGCAGGTACTGGTGAACATTATCGTGGATGAGATGAACACCACGCAGTTTGCCGCGGCGGTGGGTTACACCTCGCGGCGAGGATTGCTGGGTTACCTCGAGTTTTCCGATAGCAACCTGTTCGGAGGGGGGCAAAGCCTGCAACTGCAGTGGCAACGCGGCACTTTCTTCTACGACGGCGGTCCCGATGAGGGCGAGCAGCGACAGGCTTACCTGCTCCGCTACACCGAGCCCGGTCTGACCAGCTGGGGCTTGATGGTGGGTATCACCGCGTATAACCTGCAATCGGTGTTCCGTCCCAGCTTCTCCCAGACCGATATCACCCTGCGCACCTTTGAGAAAAGGCGGGGCTATACCCTGCTGCTGGGCAAGGAATGGAGCGACCGCCTGCAGATAATGGCTACTTTCCGCAACGATGAGGTGGATTATGACGATGCCCCTTCCTATCTGCTCTCGTTCGGGCAGAAGTCGCTCAATCGCGGGCGAGTGGTCGCGCCCGGCATCCAGATTCGGTACGATTCGCGCGATGACCGGATGAACCCCCGGAGAGGCATCCAGGTTCTGGGCGGTTGGGAAACCGCACAGCGCGTATGGGGAGGCCACTTCGCCTTTGACCGGGCGACGCTGGACGTACGCGGCTACTGGCGTGCACTGAGAGAAGGTACCTTCGCCCTGCGGGCGGTAACCGGCTTCGCCACGAAAGACTTGCCCCTGTCCGAGAGCTTCTGGCTGGGCGGCTTTGACCTGCGTGGGTATGAGTTCGACGAGTTTCGCGGCGACCGCATGGTGCTGTTCAGCGGGGAGCTGCGCGTTCCCGTGCTGGAAGGCATTCAGGGAGTGGTTTTTGTCGACGCGGGGGATGCTTGGAGAAAAGGGGATAGCATCCGGCTGAACGCGGGTGCGGGCATGGGAGTGCGTTTCTTCAGTCCCTTCGGCGCGATTCGGCTGGACGTGGCAGCGGGCAGGCGGAAGGTGTTTACGTATGTGACGCTGGGGCAGAGTTTCTGAGAATCGCTTGCTCCCCTTGACAAATATCACAAGGTTGATGTATATTACATGGTGCAAACTCCGCCTGCTATGTGCGTGGGGGGATGCCCGAGCGGCCAAAGGGAGCAGACTGTAAATCTGCCGGCGGAATGCCTTCGGGGGTTCGAATCCTCCTCCCCCCACCATTCCCAAACCGTCTGGAAGCATAGCAGGAAGCGGTATGCTGTAACGGATGCCCCCGTAGCTCAGAGGGAGAGCGCGTCTTTGGTAAAGACGAGGTCACGGGTCCGAGTCCCGTCGGGGGCTCCATGAAGGACGAAACTATCGGCTGCTCCGGTGCCGCACCCGTGCACGCGCGGACAGCCCTTGTTCAAAACGATTGGGAGGTCAGCACTAAATGGGCAAGCAGCGATTTGAGCGCACGAAGCCGCACGTCAACATCGGCACGATTGGTCACGTGGACCACGGCAAGACCACGTTGACGGCTGCCATCACGCGCGTTTTGGC
>JBMFOT010000044.1:0-29856 GCA_049969495.1 Armatimonadota bacterium | reverse complement strand
AGGAAGCCCGCCGTGCTGAAGAGGAAGCCCGCCGTGCTGAAGAGGAAGCGCGGAGACGCGCCGAACTGGAGGCGCGTTTGAAGGAGATGGAGGAGGAGCTGCGCCGGTTGAAGGGTGACGGCAAGAGTACAAACCCCTGAAATGCTTACCGTTGACTCCCAGCAGGAGAATCGACGCCGATAGCGAATCAGTAACGTCAGCACAAGATAGACGGAAAGGGGAAGGGTGGAATATGGAACTGGTGAAACCTCGTGTGGTCCCTCCACTGGATGAGTCATTCCGCCCTGCCGTTCTGGCGAACCGCGCGTTTCGCGAGAAGGTGAAAGCCTCTGCTCAGGGCGTGCCGATGGTGATAGGCGTAGAGCGTGCGGACGGCACTCGCTCGGTCTATCGCACGGAGGTGTTCGCGCCCGGCTCGGCGGATTTCGAGCAGAACCTGCAGTACGTGGAACGCATCGTGAAGTTCTTGCTCTGGCAGAAGGGCGGATACCGCGTGTACCTTGGCGGTCCACCCCAAATTGGGGAGTATATCCGGAAGCTGTACTCACCCAACGGGGAGCGAGCGTTTGATTACGACTTCATGGGCGAAACCGTGTACGAGCGTCCCTTCGAGGTGGTCATCACCGATGCCGATAAGGTTCCTCCTGCCAACGAGATGGCGAAGTCGCTGGGCAGACATCTGGACGGTTGCCGGATCGGTCTGGACCTGGGCGCCAGCGACCGTAAGGTTTCCGCCGTGATCGAAGGCAAAGATGTGTTCAGCGAAGAGGTTGTCTGGGACCCCCGCCCGCAGACCGACCCCAATTACCACTACCACGAGATTATGTCCGCGTTGCATCGGGCGGCGGCGCGGATGCCCCGCGTGGATGCTATCGGTGTGAGCTCGGCGGGCGTGTGGATTAACAACCGTGTGATGGTGGCATCGCTCTTTCGCGGTGTGCCTCGAGAGGTCTTCAATGCGAAGGCGAAAGACATCTTCCTGCGTGTGCAGAAGGAATGGGGGGTGCCGCTGGAAGTCGCTAACGACGGCGAGGTAACCGCCCTGGCGGGCTCGATGAGCTTAGGAGTAAACGCCATTCTGGGTGTGGCGATGGGCTCCAGTGAGGCGGCGGGCTACGTGACGCCGGAGGGCAACATCACCAACTGGCTGAACGAACTGGCGTTTGCACCGGTGGATTACGCTCCCGATGCACCCGTCGACGAGTGGTCCGGCGACAGAGGGGTTGGCGCGCTGTACTTCTCGCAGCAGGCTGTTTTCCGACTAGCTCCGGCGGCTGGCATCCAACTGGACGAGAGCCTGGGATTGGCAGAACGGCTGAAGAGTTTTCAAGACCTGCATGCCGAGGGCGACGCGCGAACCCGCCTCGTCTACGAGACCATCGGTGTGTATCTGGGCTATGGCGTTGCCCACTATGCCGATTTCTATGACCTGCGACACGTGCTGGTGCTGGGGCGCGTGACCTCGGGCGAAGGTGGGCATATCATTCTGGAGAAGGCGAAAGAGGTTCTCCAGACCGAGTTTCCCGAGCTGGCGGCACGGATCAGCGTCAACCTTCCGGACGAGAAGGCACGGCGCGTAGGACAGTCCATTGCGGCGGCGAGCTTGCCCGAAATCAAGAAAGAGTAGAAGGAGGAATAGACCGATGCAGCTGAACAACCCTGGCGCAGAGATTTTTGTGCCCGACGGTACGCCGGTGGAGCAGGCGCTGGCACGCACCACCCATCTGGCGGTTGGGGCGCATCAGGACGACCTGGAGATTATGGCGTATCGAGGTATCCTGGAGTGCTTCCAGCAGGACGATAAATGGTTCTGCGGGGTCAACGTGACCAACGGCGCGGGCAGCCCCCGCGATGACCTGTACAAAGACTACACAGACGAAATGATGCAGGTGGTACGCCGTAAGGAGCAGAAGAAGGCGGCAATTGTGGGGGAGTACACCGCCCAGATTTTCCTCGACTACTCCAGCGCGGCAACCAAAGATGGGAGCAACCAGGCGGTGAAGGAAGACCTGAAGAGGGTATTCCTCGCCACGCGACCGCAGATAGTGTACACGCACAACCTGGCGGACAAACACGATACGCACGTCGCAGTGACCCTGCGCGTGATCGCCGCCCTGCGTGAACTGCCTGACGATGCCAAGCCACAACAGGTGCTGGGCTGTGAGGTGTGGCGCGACCTGGACTGGATGGTGGATAGCGACAAGGTGCCGATGGACGTCTCGGCGCACGAGAACCTGGCGGCATCGTTGCTGGGAGTGTTCGATTCGCAAATCTGCGGTGGCAAGCGGTACGACCTCGCTACGATGGGGCGACGGCGTGCGCACGCCACATACTTCGAGTCGCACGGTGTGGATGTGTCCACCAGCCTCATCTACGCAATGGACCTGACCCCGCTCATCAAAGACCCCTCGCTAGATGTGGGGCAGTACGTGCAGGGTTTCATTGATCGCTTCGCGCAAGACGTGCAGGCGCGTATCGCCAAAGTGCGGTAGCCAAACGCTTCGTACACGCAGGAAGAGGGGGAGGGTATGTATCTGTCTGAGTACGAAGGCTATGTCGGCATAGACATCGGTGGGCAGTCTATCAAGGTGGGTACCATCCGCGATGGAGAACTGGTGACGCGGGACATCGAGACCCCACCTGATTACGCTGATGCTCGTGCGCAGATGCTGGCGGCAGCCACCGAACTGGTAGGCGGCAAGCCAAAAGGACTGGGCATCGGCACGCCGGGGCCGATAGACTGGCGCACCGGCTTCCTCCGCTGGACCCCCAACATTCCCTGGAAGAACGTCTCATACCCCGAACTGGGCGAGGCACTGGGTTGTCCGGTCTACGTGGACAACGATGCCAACGTTGCCGGGCTGGCGGAAGCGGTGTTGGGAGCGGGTAGGGACTATCGCATCGTCGCCGGTTTTACGCTGGGTACGGGCATCGGTTACTTTGTGGTGATGGACGGTCTCATCTACCACGGCAAGCTGGATGTGGAAGGCGGTCACCAGGTGCTCAATCCGGAGGGACCCTTATGCGGTTGTGGTGCGAGAGGTTGTCTGGAGGCGTACGCCTCCGCAACGGCGATAGAGGCTCGCACAGGCAAGGAGCCAGAGGACATCGATGACCCCGCGTTCTGGGCGGAGATCGCAGGCTATCTCGCGTGGGGTATTGTCAACGTCACCACTCTGGTGTGTCCGGAGGTGTTCGTGCTGGCGGGGGGGATGATTAAGCGGGGCGAGACGTTGTTCGCTCCCCTGCGTGAGAAGCTGGCGCAGATGCTGAAGATTGTACCTCCGCCGCCTGTGAAGCCGGCAGAACTGGGGCATCGTGCAGGCGTATACGGTGCCGTCGTACTGGCAAAGCGGGGACACAAGATAGAATGAAACGACTTCGCATGAAGAAGCAGAAGATTGTCAAACCCGACGGGCGCTGGATGTATCTGTATACCTTTGAAGAGGAGACAGAGCCACACAGCCCGTCCGAGCAACACGACGCGAGAGAAACCGAACCGATATGGGGGGAGTCTGAAAAACGGGAGGGGTGAGAATTCGCAAGCTCTCTCCCCAAAGGTAGCATGCATGAAACGTAGACGGCGCCGTCTCAGCAAGTTTTACGTGGTGAAAAACTGTGTCGAGGGGTCAGCGTAACAGGAAAGAGGTACTAGGCTTGCTGCCGCGTGATGTCGCCAGGGACGTTAAGAGGGCGATAGCGATTCTGCGCAGGCACGGGGCGAGGCGTGTTATATTATATGGTTCCCTTGCACGGGGTGATTACCGTACGGACTCGGATATCGATATTTGCTTCGAAGGTATCCCGGATGAAGAGTATTTCCGGGCGGTTGCGGAATGTCTAATGGGCATTCCTCGCAGGATAAGCGTGATGGATTTGCGGGATACACACGGCGCTTTTCGTGAGCGCATCAACAAAGAGGGAAAAGTGTTGTATGAACGTGGAACGTCTTCGTGAGGAGATAGAATTTGGACTGAGCAACCTGGACAAGATTTACTCCCGCATCCTGGCTTTCAGAGATGCGGACGTGGACGCGCAGATACTGCAGTCCGCTTTGAGTTATGAATGCATCGGTTACTTTAACGCGATAGAGCATCTAATCATTCGCTTTCTCAAAAACATGGGGAAACCTGTTCCAACCGGACCGACATCGCATAGGGACACTTTGCATCTTTTCAGGAATGTTCTGAAGGAGCAAGGGGTTCATCTTGCTGAAGATGTAATGCGTTTTATTGAGGAGATGATGGCGTTTCGTCATGTGGCTACCAAGATATATGGCTTTCTGCTGGACTGGAACAAGCTGAAAGTTATTGTGGAAGAAGTTGAAACAATGCACCCCCTGGCAAAGGAATTGTTCGCGAGATTGCTTGCAACCTTTTCCTAATCTGTTGGGCAACACATGGTATATCTCCTGCTTTCGGTTCTACTTCTCCTATTCGTGGCGGCGTGCTACCTGTTGCGCCCCATTGCCTGCGCCGCGGTTACCGTCTTTCCGGCATGGATATGGTTGCTGCCTGGTTTGTTTTTGGCGGGGCTGGCGCAGGTTGGGACAACACCATCACCAACGAGTATCCCTTTCACCGTATCGACCAGATATGGCTTAGCCCCAACCTGCGTCCGTTACGGGTACGTGCCTATCGCACCCAGCATTCCGACCACCGGATAGTGATGTGTGAGGTCCGGTTACAGTGACCACCCTTTGCGGTATTCACGGCGGATGTACTTCTCCGCTTCTGCGCAGTTGGTGACCTTCATGCGCCGGGCGTCGTAGTAAATCTTGTGACCGGTACGGAAGGCGACGTTGCCCAGCAACACCATCTCGGTCAGCTTTGCCGCGTACTCGAAGTCGCTCATCGCCTTGCCGCGCCCTTTGCAGGCGTCTATCCACTCCTGATGGTGTCCTCTGGGGGCGCGGGGGATGGTAGGTTCTGGTGGTCGGTAGTCGGCGAATTTGTCGCGCGGAAGCAGTACCGGCTCACCGCCGTGCGGTACCCACGCCCTGCCTTTTTCGCCGATGAACAGAGTGCAGTTGGGCTGGATGTCGATCTCCGGTGCGAGATCCTTCGGTGGGAGCTTGCCGCCGTCGTACCAGTAGAGGGTAACCGGCGGCATTCCCTTGCGGGCGGGGAACTCGTAGCGAATAATGCTCCACTTGGGACCTGTTTCGCGATGGTGAGGCTCACCTTCCGCCTCCACGCTCATGGGCGCGCCCAGCTCCAGCGCCCAGAAGGCGGTATCCAGAATGTGGCAGCCCATGTCGCCCAGCGCGCCTGTGCCGAAGTCCCACCAGCCCCGCCAGTTGAAGGGATGGTACGCCGGGTGATAAGGTCGCTCCGGTGCGGGACCCAGCCACAGGTCCCAGTGCAGAGTAGGGGGCACAGGCGGCGTGTCGGTCGGGCGGTCGATACCCTGAGGCCAGATAGGGCGGTCAGTGCTGGAGTGTACCTCACGGATGGCACCTATTGCTCCCGATCGAAGGATTTCCACCGACCGGCGCAATCCGTCGCTGGCGTGCCCGTTGTTGCCCATCTGAGTAACCACTTTGTATCGCTTTGCCGCCTCTGCCAGCTTGCGTGCCTCGTAAACGGAATGGGTCAACGGTTTCTCACAGTACACATGTTTGCCCAACTGCATCGCCGCCATCGCGGCGACGGCGTGCGTGTGGTCGGGCGTGCTGATGACCACCGCGTCTATCTCGTGGTGTCGCTCATCCAGCATCTGTCGGAAGTCTACGTACTTGGTGGCGCGAGGGAACCGCTTCGCCGCCTCGCCCAGCGGGTTTTCGTCTACATCGCAAATCGCCACGATGTTCTCGGTGGATACGCCGTCGATGTTTCCCCAGCCGCGCCCCCCACACGCGATGATGCCGATGTTCAGCTTCTCGTTCTGGGAGTAGGCAGGGCTCCAGCTGTGCGCCACCAGCCACAGGCTCATCCCATACTGTGCGCTGCGTTTGAGGAATTCTCTGCGCGTTGTCTTCTCCATCGTGCATTGCCTCCTTACGATGACAGTTTACCCATGATTCGTATCACCGAAGCCGCCGGTACAGTCAGGTACAGGCGGTTGCCCTCAACACGCGCTGTCTGTGGACTGGAAGGCTTTACCCGTTCGGGATATTCGAACGTGTTGTGGGCGTGGATGTCGTCAGCGGTAAGGAATATTGCTTCCGCCTGCGATACCGTTGCGCCCAGCACCTGCACTTCCAATTCTGCTGGCTGTTCGGGATGCGTGTGGCACAGCGTCACACAAAGGGTGTTCTCGTTCACCGATGCGGAACCCTCTATCCTCTGCAGGCTAAACGGCTTCTTTTGCAGGTACTGCTGTCGGCAGAAGTCGCGCACTGCACCGCCGTCTGACAGAGTATCCGCCAGCGTTTCGAACCGTACCGCCTGCGCTCCTTTATGCGGTGCATACAGCTGCCACACGTAATAGGTAGGGGTTTTGAGACACTTGTCCTCCTGCACCAGCAGCAGCGACTGCAGCACGTTAATCAGTTGGGCGATGTTGCCCATGAAAATCTGGCGACAGTGTCTGTGGAAGATGTCGAGGGTGAGTGCAGCGACCAGTGCGTCGCGAACCGTGTTCTGTTGATACAGCCCCGAACCCGGCTTGCCCGGTTCTACCGGATGCCACGCGCCCCACTCGTCGATGATAAGGCTTATTTTTTGCTCGGGGTCCAATTCGTCCATCACGGTGCGGTGTCCGGTGAGAATACCTTCGATGGCTTTTGCTTTGCAGAGCAGCTCCGTCCACTGTTCGGGGGTGTATTCGGTGGCAGTTCCGGCGGTACCGCAATAGTAGTGTGCGGCAAGCGATTGTACCAGATGGCGTCGGCTCCAGCCCTTGCGTCGCAGGCTGTTCAGGAACTTCCACGTCCAGTCCCAGTCGTTACCCGCTGCGCCGCAGGCGATGGCATGTACGGGCGTGTCGGAGTAGTTGAACAGGAAGGTGCGGAATCGGCAGAAGAGCTCCGCGTAGTACTCGGGGTGCATATTGCCGCCGCAGCCCCAGTTTTCGTTGCCCACGCCCCAGAAGCGCACGCGGAAGGGTTCTTTGGCGCCGTTGGCGCGTCGCTCGTTCGCTAGAGCGGAGTTGCCCTCGAAGTTACAGTACTCCACCCAGTCGCGCAGTTCGGCAGGCGTGCCGGAGCCGACGTTGCCGACGATGTACGGCTCTGCGCCGATGAGCCGACAGAAGGCGATGAACTCGTGCGTTCCGAAATGGTTGGGTTCGGGCGCCATACCCCAGTGGTAGTTAAGGCGCAGAGGACGCTTCTCGCGCGGCCCGATGCCGTCGCGCCAGTGGTAGGAGTCGGCGAAGCAACCGCCCGGCCAGCGCAGTACCGGTATCTGCAGAGGACGCAGGGCATCCACCACATCCTTGCGGATTCCGCCGATGTTGGGGATAGGTGAATCTTCCCCTACCCAGATGCCCGGATAGATGCACTCGCCCAGGTGCTCGGCAAATTCGCCGTGAAGATACGGGCTAATGGTGCCAATTGGCTCGTTGAGCAACACAGCTACCCGTTGCACCGACATGCTCCTCTTCTTCGGAATGTGCTTGGTAGATATTTTCGGTGCAGAGCAGGGGATTCCTGTGCTTATACGGGGAGAACCCCTCCCGCTCCCCTCTCCTGCGAGGAGAGGGGTGAAAAATCTTTTGCCCCTGCAATGCCTTTTCTCTTTTTCCGATCAAGCAGGCAATTGCTTCGTGCCTATCGAAGATTACCCTAAACAAATGACCGCTTATTGAGGAGGGGGAAGATGGCACTTGAGGAGCAACTCGATGCGGCATGGCAGTCTCTGCGTTACGTCGACAGGGAAACGCGCAGGTGGGTGGAACGGCTTCAGGCGCAGATAGGTTTCGCCAAACAGCTGGCGCAAGCCAACCCGTCTAAGCAAGCAGAGTGGGAAGAGTTGATCTTGCGCGCGGCGCAGGGCTTCGTGCAGGCGGTGTCGGAGGGAAAGCCGGTTGCGGATGCGGTGAAGCAGGCGGAGGAGGCTCTCAGCCCTATTGCGCCCGTTGCCAAGCAATATACCATCCATTGCGTCGGGCACGCGCATATCGATATGAACTGGATGTGGAATTGGGCGGAGACGGTTGCCATCGCTAACGATACCTTCTCCACAGTGGATAAGCTGATGCGCGAGTTTCCCCAGTTTCGTTTCTCGCAGGACCAGGCGTCCACCTATCAGCTGATGAAGGACTACCTGCCCGAGCTGTGGCAGAAGGTGAAAGAGCATGTACGCTCCGGCAGGTGGGAAGTGACCGCCAGCCAGTGGGTAGAGGGCGACAAAAACATGGCTTCGGGGGAGATATTGTGTCGTCACCTGCTGTACACCAGACGGTTCTTCCAGAAGGAGTTCGGGCTACCTTACGATGCGGTACGCCTGGACTATGAGCCTGACACCTTCGGACACGCGCACACCGTGCCGGGCATCCTCACCCGGGCGGGTATCCGATACTACTACTTCTGCCGCACGGGCAAGGGGCCGTTCCTGTTCTGGTGGCAGGGGAGGGACGGCTCGCGTGTGCTGGCGTTTGACGACCATCGCGAATGGTATCTGGGACCCATCACCCCCCATATCGCACGGCACGTGGTGGAGTTCGAGCAAGCGACCGGCTTAAAGGACATGCTGTTCGTGTATGGCGTGGGCGACCATGGCGGCGGCCCCACCCGCCGCGACCTGCAGCTGGCGCACGAGATGATGGAATGGCCCGTTTTTCCCAAAATCAAGTTCAGCACCTACCACGAGTTCTTCGGCATCGCCGAACGCGAAGCGAAAGACCTGCCCGTGATAGATAGCGAGCTGAACTTTGTCTTTGAGGGCTGTTACTCTTCACAGAGCAACATCAAGTACGCCAACCGGCGCAGTGAGAACACCCTCATCGAGGCGGAAATCTGCGCCCTGCTGGCAAAGGGTGTTTGCGGATTAGCCTATCCTGCTGAACAGCTGTACACCGCGTGGCGCCACGCCATGTTCAACCAGTTCCACGACATCCTGCCGGGCTCGGGCGTGCACGCCACCTACGAGTACGCACAGGGGCTGTTCCAAGAGGTTCTGACGCACACTTCCATGATTAAAACGCGCAGCTTGCGCGCCATCGCCGCGAAGGTGAACACGAAGGCGGTATCGCCAGCCGAGGTACCCCCAACGCAGGCTCACGGCGAGGGGTTGGGCGCAGGGCAGGGTGACTTGCCGGCGGACGGCGTGCTCAGTCGGTACGGCGCAGGCGGTATCGGTAGCGACCCGTTTGTGGTGTTTAACCCGTCACCCTGGGCGCGCAGTGAAGTGGTTACCACCCGCATCTGGGACCGCGACATCGAGACGCCGTACGTGGCTGTCTGCGACGACAAGGGCAACCTGTTCAAAGCGCAGGTGCTGGGGCGCGGACACTACTGGCAGCACAACTACATCGAGCTGGCTTTTCCCGCGCACGAGGTTCCCCCGCTGGGTTACCGTACTTACAATGTGCACCGCGCGGTCACCGCAGCCGACGGCACAGGCTGTATCGGTGACGGCAAAGGCACTATCGAAAACGAGTTCCTGCGCGTGACGGTGGAACAGCAATCGGGCGCGATAGTGAGCCTGGTGGATAAGCGCACGGGCGTGGAGCTGGTTCCTGCCGGAGAGCGCATCGGGTTGCTGGAGTATCTTCTGGAAGCGCCTCACGGCATGACCGCGTGGGTGCTGGGGCAGATCAAAGACTATGTGCCCTTCACCGAGGGAGCTACCCTGTCGTTCCCCCACAACGGGCCCTACATCGCCAGCGTGCAGGTGCACCACCGCTTCAACGATAGCCGGCTGACGCTCACCATCAGCTTGAGCGCGGGAGTGCCGCGGGTGGAGTTCATACTGGACGTCGACTGGCTGGAGCGTGGCTCGCCAGAAGTGGGTGTGCCCGCTTTGCGGGTGCAGTTCCCGCTGGCGATAGAGGAGCCGAAGTGCCGGATGGAGTGTCCTAACGGCTGGGTAGAACGCCCCACCGTCGGCTATGCGGAGCCGTCGGAGACCTTCAAGCACGTGGGCGGACAGGGTATCGCGATGTATCCGATGGATATGCCTGCGCAGAAGTGGGTAGACCTGTCTGGAGTGCACCCTGAGACGGGCAAACCGGTGGGCGCGGTGCTGGTGAACGACCGTGTGTACGCGCACAGTGTGTGCGGTAGCACGCTGGGCATGACGCTCCTGCGCAGCTCGTACGACCCCGACCCGCTGCCGGAGCTGGGGCATCACACCTTCCGCTTCGCGTTGGTCCCCTTTGGCGAGGGGTGGACGCCTGCGCATTCCGCACGCGCCGGCTACGACTTCAACCTGCCCTTCAACGTGGTGAGTACCGATGTGCACGAGGGCGAACTGCCCCTCTCGCAGGCGTTCGCGGAGATACTGACGCCCAACGTGATGCTCAGCGGTATGAAGAAGGCAGAGGATTCGGACGCGCTGATTCTGCGCCTGTACGAGGTAGAGGGCAAAGCGAGCACGGCGGAAGTGAGGCTGAGCAGTGCGCTGGCACGACCGAACTCGCTGGTGGTGGAGACGGACATTCTGGAACAGCCGTTAACGCCCCACACCGCCCGCATGAACGGCGATGAGCTGAGCGTGCAGATACCTGCATTTGGGTTGGTGACGGTGAAGGTGGGTTCGTAGTCCCCCGTCTGCTCGGGTTGGAGGCAGAGCGCACACCTTCGACCGCGAACTGCCTCCGTCCCTCACTCCAGATTGCCGTCCACCCCGATGCGCGTGGCGCCGTGCAGGTAGGGGCGCAGCACCTCGGGTATCCGAACGGTTCCGTCGGGCTGCTGGTAGTTTTCTATCACCGCGATCATCAGGCGGGGCAGGGCGAGACCAGAGCCGTTGAGCGTGTGCACGTACTCGGGCTTTGCGCCGGGTGCTGGACGGTAGCGGATGTTCGCCCGCCGCGCCTGAAAGTCGCGGAAGTTGGAACAGGAGCTCACCTCCAGCCACTCCTGACAGCCCGCCGCCCAGACCTCGATATCGTACTTCATCGCGGCCACGAAGCTCAGGTCGCCCGTACACATCTGCACCCACCGGAAGGGCAGTTTCAGCTGGCGGCACACGTCGGAGGCGTCCTCGATCAGCTTCATCAGCTCCTCGTCGGAGGTGTGCGGTTCCACAAACTTCACCAGCTCCACCTTGTCGAACTGATGCCCGCGTTTGATACCGCGTACGTCGCGTCCGGCGGACATCTTCTCCCGGCGGAAGCAGGCGGTGTATGCCACATAGTAAATCGGCAACTGCTCCTTTTCCAGTATCTCCTCGCGGTGCAGGTTGGTGACGGGCACCTCCGCTGTTGGGATGAGCCAGAAATCTTCCTCGGCGTCATGGTACAGGTTGTCACCGAACTTGGGCAGGTTGCCCGTGCCGTACAGACACTCCGATTTGACCAGGTAGGGCGGGTATACCTCCGTATAGCCGTGCTGGCGGGTGTGCAGGTCCAGCATCCACGTGATGAGCGCACGCTGGAGGGCGGCTCCCGCCTGCTTGAGGATATAAAAACGCGAACCGCTTATCTTAATCCCTCGCTCGAAGTCCAGAATGCCCAGTTGCTCGCCCAGCTCCCAGTGCGGTTTAGGGGTGAAATCGAATCGGGGCAGTTCGCCTTCGGTTTTCACCACCACGTTCTCGCTCTCGTCCTTACCGATAGGCACGCTGGGGTGGGGGAGGTTTGGCACTTCCAGCATCCGTGCGTGGAAGGTCTGCTCCACCTCTTCCAGCTCTTTCTCCAGCTGCGCAATCTGGTCGCCCACCTGGCGCATCTGGGCGATTCGGGCGCTGCGCTCGTCAGGGTCTTTGATTCTGGGTATTTCCTTCGAGACCGCGTTGCGCTCTGCTCGCAGAGCCTCCACCTGAGAGAGCACCTCTCGGCGGCGCGCGTCCAGCTGCAATATCTCGTCGATGAGTGCAGGGTCTGCGCCCACCTTCTGCAGCCCCTCTTTGACGAAATCGGGTTGTTCGCGGATGAGACGGATATCCAGCATGAGCCTCTGTTCTCCTGATAACAGGGTTTGCGGTAATAGTATATCAGCTCATGCTGGGGTTTGTCAGGATGGGCGGCTGGGGAGGTACGGTATCAGTCCCATATCGCCCGGCTGCTCGCGTCGGAGGCGTCCTTCGGGGAACGGTGCCCCTCCGTCGTCCTGGCTGTTGGGACCCAGACTGTACAGCACGTAGTGGTTGCCTTGTGGTCGGTACACAAAAGGCTTGCTGGAGAACGGGTCGATAAAGTACGGGCTTTCTCCCAAATCTTTCAGCGAAGCGGGATATCGCCCGTGTGTTTTGTGGTACGCCTCCAAACGCAGGGCGGTGTAGAGCAGACGCAAGCGCGTGCGCACGTAGGTGTAGCGGGCCACGATAAGGGCAACACCCGCTGGCTCGCGTACCACCATTTCACTCCCTAGACTCTGGAGAGCGGGGGGATAGTCCACAAATTGTTGCTGGGGATAGGGCAGCTGGGCTTGCTGTAGCCATTGTTGGACGTATTCTTGCGCTGCTTCAGAGAGTGGTGCTTTGGGCATGTAGAGCATCATGCGTTCCAGGTCAGACTTTGGCAGGTCGAGTCGAAATCCGCGCCGGGATTGTTCTTGGACGATACGTTGCCAACCGATGAGCCACGTGCGAAATTCCTGTTGTAACAGTGCTTCGAGAGGGTATTCCTCTTTCAGCAGCCGTTCCAGTCGGCGCGCACCACGTTCCGCATCCTGTGCACTGAGATGGGAGATCAGCGTTGGTATTGCCGGAAATATCTCACTGTACGCCATGAACTGGTACGTGAGGTGCAGTCCATTGCCACCTTGCAGCACTTTTTCGAAGAAATGGAAGGCATCCAGGTATGTATTCAGAGCCTGTCCATACTTGCCTTGTTGTTCCAGAGATTTGGCTTGAGCCACAAAAAGACGAGCAAGGTGACGGTAGCTATCGACGGTGGGGTCGCCGAGGCGATACTCCAGATGGTCTACCTGCATTGTCTTCTGAAGCATCTGCCTCGCTTTATGCAAGACCTCGCGGTTGGCTTTCAACACCGGTTCTTTTTCAGCGAGGGTACCGTAATTGGGTAGCTGGGAAAGAGCAGCTAGCCGACTTGTCTCTCGAACGCTGGTGACGCAGGAGATAAGTTCCGCATACTCATTATGAGCAGGTGGTGCAGGTGACGGAGGTAGCGAAAAACGAGGTGCCGGGTTGCGACTGAGTACGAACAACCCATATCCTATCCAGCTAAGCAACGCAAGCCCGGCTATCGCTCCAAGAACAGCTATCGCTTTTTTCATCCCGTTTTGATCTCGCTACTTTTCCTGCTCCATGCGTTGGCGGATATTCTGGAACTGTGGAGGCGTATAGGGAGTGATGTTCGGACCGGAACCAGCCTGATAAGTTGCCTGGCTCTGTTTGCGTCTTTCCTGTACGTAGCCAAACGCCTGCCACAGTACCAACACAATGGCGACGGTAAACAGAATGATGTGCCAAGGTTTGATTTGGTTGCCTTTCATCTTGCTCCTCCTTGTGGGGGAAAACAGCCCCTGCGCATAAGCAGGGGCTGACTCTCCATCCTGTTAGTCCTGATAGCGCGTCCACATGTTGGGCGTAGTCTTGCGGAAGAACTTGACGTGCCCATCAGCGAGCATGTAATTCGCCCCGCCGGTATGTTTCTTCGCGACGCGCCCGGTCTTCTCTCCGGCGATATAGCATCCGCTTCCACGGTAGTCGTTGCCGAAGGTATCAAACTCCACGTCGGTGTCCCGTGGGAAGCGGTAAGCCGCTACGGTGCCAGATGGGTCACCGGTCTGTGCGCAGTTGGGATCACCATCGAAAAAGGCAATGGTGTTTGCTACATCTTCGATTGCAGCCATTGCGGCGCCCGCATCCATCACGGTATCGTCGATAGCGGGGATGTAAACAGAGTAGCTGACAACGCCATGGTAACAGTTCAATCCGGTGTTGCAATCGCATCTGCTACAGAACTGGTTGGCGTCATTATAGCCCTCGTTAATCAGGTAGCCTAGTCGCCACGGGCGCACCGAGGTGCCCAGCTCCTGCCCTAGTGGGGTGCCGTACAGAGATGCCACCGGCGCGCAGTTTAGGCGCGTGCCATCATGCGCGAAAATACGGTTGTTGCTCGGGCAGGCGAACAGCTGCTGGTTCTTCACGTAGGGATAAATCATGTCCATCCAGGTGAACCTGGGGCATTGCCCCCACGTGTTCGGGTAGCTGTAGGATCCCACGAAGGTCTCGTCGTAGTCCTGCGCGTACATCAGCGCGCCCAGACCGATCTGCTTGAGGTTGCTCAGGCACGATGCCGCGCGCGCCTTTTCCCGCGCTTGCGCGAACACCGGGAACAGGATGGCTGCCAGGATCGCGATAATCGCGATAACTACCAGCAGCTCAATGAGCGTGAATGCCCGCTGTTTCATGGTTGGTACCTCCTTTTACAGATGTGAGTTTTAGTTAATTTATAGCTAGCACCACCAGTGCTTGCTACCACCTATTTTAGCAATGCTAAGTAAGGCATGTCAACAGCTTTTTTGCATCTTTTTGCTAAAAAATCAGAATCTCAAAAGTGCTTGGCTATCGCTTATCGTAAAGCTGCTGCACTGCTGGAACCGCGTGTCGCCAGGCACACCGGCAGTTTCACCACACGCTCACGGGGGGTGCGCCCTTCGATAATCTCTATCAACAAGCTTACCGCCGTACGCCCCATCCCTGAGGCGGGCTGCTCCACTGTGCTCAGCGGCGGTTCGGTCAGCTGAGTGAAAGGCGTTCCGTCGTAGCCGATGATTGCCACGTCATCCGGCACGCGCAAACCGGCGTCCTTCACCGCACGCAGCACGCCCACCGCGGACACATCGTTCGCCGCGAAGATAGCGGTGGGCGGCTCTGGCAACTGCAGCAGTTGCTGGGTGATTTCATAGGACCTTTGCTCCAGGAAGCCGCTTTCACGCACCAGTTCAGGATATATCGGCAGCCCAGCTTCCTCCATCGCTCGACGGAAGCCATGCAGGCGGTCATAGGCGTTGGGAATATTCAACGCGCCGTGTAGATGAGCGATGCGCCGGTGTCCCTGTTCTATCAGGTGTCTGGTAGCAAGGTATCCGCCCATCTCGTTATCCGCATCGACGGCGACCATCTTCTCGCCGAAGACCTGCTGTGCTCCGACGGCAGCAAGGGGAATATTGGCGTCGCTCAGTTCCTTGAGAAGGGGTTCGTCCTTGTACGGCGCAAGGATAATCAAGCCCTCCAGCCGTCCGCTGTATACAGCGTTGAGGCACATCTCGCGCACGTCCTCGCTCATCGCGTAAATCATCAGGTGGTAGCCCTGCGCAAAGCCTGTGTCGGCAATCCCTCGCATCACCTCTGCAGACCACCATCCGGCCAGCACGGAATGCCGCACGTAAAGCTGCAGGATGCCCAGTGTACGGCTACGCATGCCCGCCAGGCGGCGTGCGGCTTCGTTGGGGAAGTAGTTCAGTTCGCGGGCGATTCGCAGGATTTCAGCCCGGATAGGTGCGCTCACGCGCGCGCCCGCTTTGTTGTTCAGTACGTACGAAACGGTTGCCTGCGACACGCCCACCCGTTCCGCAATGGTCTGCATCGTCACACGCCCGCTGGGACGTCTACCTTTGCGTTTCTTGACCTTAGGCTGATTGGAGTTTTCCACAACTTCCATGATAGCGCCGCCTTACGGTTTTACGCTTAATCTGTTTTTTGATTATATCTTGCCATGCCAAACCTGTCAATGGTTTTTTGCAACGATTTCGAAAAATCCGTGCAAGATTCACAAGCCGCACCCTCTCAAACGAAGCCAGCCTGCACTGACCAAGAACCCTGCGAAGGCAGGGTTTGGTTCAGGGGCAGGAATCCGCATTCTGACGCGGAATGCAACTACTGGGGGGGTAAACCAATGAGCGAGCAGAGACCTTACGATTTCCTCACAGGTGTTATCGTGCCGTTCTGGACGCCGGTAGACGCCTCCGGGCAGCTGGATTTTGCGGGAACGCGCGGGATGGTGGATTACCTGGCGAACACGGGCGCGGTGCGCTCCATCTTCGGGCGCAGCGGGATGGGCAAGTGGCACTCGTTCACGGTGGATGAGGCGAAGCAGTTCACCGACGTGCTGGTACCCGCCTGTCGCGAGCGCAATCTGGGTGTGTTAATCGGCGCGATGGGTGAGTGCCTCGGCAGAAACCGTGGGGAACGTCCCGACCCGCTTCGCTATACCGAGCAGAGCATCGAGCTGGTCAACTACGCGCAGAAGGCAGGTGCAGACGCGGCGGTGCTGGTAGTACCCGATATGCTGCACGCGGACGAGCAACCGCCTGCGGAGGTTGTGTGGAGTTACTACAAAACGGTACATGATGCCACACGCCTGCCTCTGGTGCTGTATCAGCCGGGTGGCACAGACCCCGCGTACCAGCTCACTCCTGGGCTGATGCGCCGACTGGTTTCCCTGCCTCGCATTGCAGGGTTGAAGCTGTCCACCAACAGGAAGGAGGTGTTTGCCCCCATTGCGGAGGTGGTGCGTGGTACGGGCTTTGCGCTGATAGCAGGCGATGAGGCGTTTTATCTGCGCGCGTTAGAGTTGGGCGCATGTGGCGTCATTGGCGGGGGATGCGTAATATGGCCGGAGGTGCTCTGGGCTGTCCGTTACTACTACTTGCGTGGCGACATGCAAAAGGCGCGTCGTGCCCAGCAAACGGTTTGGCAGCTGGAAGCGATACACAGGGGTAAGGATGCCTGCGTGTTGTGGAAGCAGGTGATGATCGCCAACGGTGGCAAGTTCCAGCCTTATGACCGCAGCGGGACACCGCCGTATCCGAAAGAGATAGTGACAGAGGCGCTGCAGGAGTGGAAGCGGCTCACCGCCCCTTATCGGAGATTATGTCACGCGCAACGCACTCGTGCGAAGGTGGCTTAAGTGTCGTTCTACGATTACCACTATGACGACCAGGAAGCGCGAGAGCGCATGGTGCGTTACCAGCTGGAGGCACGGGGTATTACCAACCCGCGCGTGCTGGACGCCATGCGCAAAGTACCCAGGCACCTGTTTGTGCCTTCAGAAAGGATTTACGACGCCTATTCCGACCATGCGCTGCCCATCGGCGAGGGGCAGACCATCTCACAACCCTACATGGTGGGGCTGATGACCGAATTACTGAACCCCGCCCCCTCGCATCGGGTGCTGGAAATCGGCACGGGGAGTGGCTATCAAGCGGCGATTCTGGCGGAACTGGCGAACGAGGTAGTCACCATCGAGCGCGAGGAGACGCTCTCACTGCGTGCGCGCGAGGTGCTGGAGTCGCTGGGCTATCGGAACATCACCTTCGTGGTCGGAGATGGCACGGAGGGGTATTCACCGCTCGCGCCGTATGACGGCATTATCGTTACCGCCGGCGCGCCTTTCATTCCCCAGCCGTTGATCGAGCAGCTGGCGCCGGGTGGCAGGCTGGTGATTCCCGTTGGGCATCGCTACGAACAGATACTGACCGTTGCAGAGAAGGACGAGCAGGGTAACCTGCACGTGTCGGAACACGGCTACTGTGTGTTCGTGCCCCTGATCGGCAAGTACGGCTGGCAGTCCGAGACAGATGGCGAGTGGGAGCCGGAGGGGATTGTTTAATCTTCTCTTTGGATTCCTTTCCACTCACAATACGCCTCTACGTGATACACATTGTTCAACAAGGGTTCGGTGTAGGCGATGGCGCCGTAGCGCGCCTGCCCGATGTGGTGCTGTGCACCCACGTGGTTGTTCCAGTCCACGCCTTCGGTGAGAAAGCCATACTCACCGTAGTGATGTTTGGAGATAGCGAGCAGGATATGCAGCGCACGTTGTTCATAGCGTTGCTCGCCCGTGAGATGGTATGCTTCCAGATAGGCTATCGCCGCTTCGGCGTTTTCCCACAGGTAAGCGGTATCCCAGCTGTCTTCCATGTACAGCAACCCCTTTGTCGCCACGCCGTTGCGGTCTTCTTGCATGACGAATCGCTCCAGCCCGGGCAGTATCTTCTGCAGGGCATACTCTTTCAGCGGCGGCTCACCCAGCAGGTCGGCGGCGCGTACGAAGGTGCGGAAGGCGATGGCGTACGCGACGTTCTCCTGCTTGTCGTAGGTGTCGTGGTTGACGCTGCCGTAGAACCCCCCCGCTTTCCGGAAAACCTCTATCCCGCGCTGCAGGTGCGAGCGATAATCTCCCAACCCCCTGCGCGTCAGTTCCGTCCACATCCATAGCAGATGTGTGCCATCGCCGCTTTCGGCGAAGATGGGGTCGTTGCCACCTTCAGCGGCATGAGGATAGGGCTCGCCCTGCGGGGTGATTCGGCGCGGGAACCAGCCGTTGGGTAAAACGGGGGTGATGGCGGTGAGCCAGTGGGCGGTTGCATGAGCGCAGGCAGTCAACCGCTTTTGCAGCGAAGGAACGTTCGTCCGCTCGGCACATTCCAGCATCTGAATCACCACCCTCGCCACACTGCCAGGGCAGAGCCAGTCGCAGTTGTGTTTGAAGTTGAGGGAAAACGCGCCGGTACGCACATCACGGTACAGCCACTGCAGTCGCCCGTGCGAGCCCACAAAGTGGGCGAGGGTGTGTTCACTCAGCGCGTTGCCTGCATGAGTGCAATCCTCGCGCCCAGAGACTTTGCCGTAGCGCAGCAGCACCGACGCTCCACCGAGACTGTTCGCCGCCCAGCCGGGTCCCTCCAGCGGACCGAAATCGTGCCACATCTGCGGCTCGCCCCGCGGGTTGACAAAAGTGGAGGTTGCCCGCAGGTGACCGTCGCACGGCGTCAGGCAGCGTAACGCAAATCGTATCGATTGCTCCGCGCTTTCGCGGAGGATACTGTTGATGTCCATGTCACTTCACCCCCGTTACCGCGAACAGCATCGGCGCTGCCATCTCATCGGCAACGCTGAACTCGACGGCGGAGACGGTCTTTGTGGGATGGGGGTTGTCCCAGCGCATCGCACGTAGCGCAACGGGCGTGCCGTCGGCGGTTTGGCCACGCCATACCACTTTTGCGAAGTAGGCGGGAGACGTGTCGTCCCACGCGCAGATGTTCACACCGTACTCCAGCGGGATGGTCTCGCTGGTATTGTCCGTGTAGAGGATACGGTAGTTACCCACGAGCCTGTTTCTGTCCACCTGCCAGCTGGTGGCGTGCAGAAAGTAGAGTGTGGATGCCTTCCGTCCAACGGGGAAATGCACCATGCGGGGTAGTGGCTTCGTGGGCAACATGTTGCTGGCGAGCACCACCGCCGACGGTTTCGCGGGTTCCGTTGACAGTCGAAACCGCACGCTCCCCAGTGACTGTTCACCGCGTGGCAGGTTGCGCAGGTCATGCTCCGCGCCGAGACCGAGCCAGCCGTTGGCGTCGGTTTGCGCTGCGGTGATGTTCATCGCCTCTGAGATGTCCAGCGCGAAGCCGGGGCGCGGGCGGGCGGTTAAACGCCGCCGCTCGTACAGGTCTAAGAAGAGCTCGTCCGGGGAGTAGGGGAGGGCGTCAGGGGGCGGGCTATTATTGCTCCAGGCGTATTCTGCCGCCAACACAAACGCCGAAAACTGGTGGAACGCCGGTTTGAGCACCGCCTCGCTGATGTTAAACCCTGCCCACGTACTTTGTAACAGCCCCAGGATGCCAGCCTGCTGAGCCGCTTTCGCAAAGTTGTAGATATTCATCGGCGTGTACCACGTGGTGGCTATCACCTCGAATCCTGCCTCCTGCAATACACGCAGGTTCTTTTGCACGAACTCTTCCGGGGGGCGGGGCTGGTAGTGCCAGTCGCAGATGATAATGTCTTTGGGAAGCATTTCGCGTCGACGCCGCGCTTCCTCCGGGCTTTCTGCGAACGCTGCGCCGTCCGCCGACTCGGTGCGATGCAGCAGCATATCGCCCCACATCATCGTGCGGATGTGACGCTGCTTAAAGCGGTTGTAGTGGTGCAGCACGTCATCCACAAAGAGTTGCGTTAGCCCGCGCTGTTTGCATTGCTCGTGGTAGGGGAACCTGCCGAACATATTGACCTCGTCGTGCCCGATATGGAAGAAACGCGGCTGGAAGAGGCTGGTCGCTTCGTCGTAGATGGCATCAATGAACTCATAAGTGCGCGGGTTCAGCGGGCAGTAGGCGCGAAGGTTTTCCGGGTCTTCCGCGATGTCTCTGTTCTGCCCATTGCGGAATATCCACTCTGAATGCCCCAACGACTGTACCAGCGGGATAACCTCCATCTGGTGCTGACGGGCAGAGGCTATCACCTGCTGCAGGTCGCGTTTATCCATCGAGAAGTCCACCGCAATTTCGGGCGCACTCTCCCAGCGGGTGTACTCGCTCTCCAGCACCAGGTAATTGAGTTTCAGATGCGAGAAGATGCGTTCGATGAGCTTCTTGTGGAACGGCAGAGCATTATTGCCGAGAAAGAGATGTGCCCCTCGAAACCTCAAGGACGGGTAGTCCACAACTACTAACCTCTTCAGCGCAGCGCCCTCCGAGCGGGCTTGTAAACACTGCTGGAGGGTCTGGGAGCCGTAGAACACCCCTCGTGTGTCGTTGCCGATAACCACTGCCGCCGTCGCTCCCACCAGCAAGGAGTAGCCCTCTGTCTGTGTCGGAACCTGGAGCAAGGTTTGCCACGCCTTGGGAAGCCGGGGGAGGTGAGGCTTCAGTCCGAATAATATCGCGTTATCCTTGCGCGAGGGCGTTCCTGTGCTCACATGCAGGTTTAACCCGTACCGGTCTCGCAGCATATCGGCAAAAGATTGCGCGGCGGGGAGACTTGTTGTGTCCATCGCAAACACGCGGGTACGCTTGTTGAGAAGCAGGTACCCTTCGCGCCATTGCACCTGCTTGGGCTGGGGCACTAGAAGCACCGGACGCACCTCCGCGCCAACCGCCTCTCTCATCGGCACGGTTCGGGTAGCAACAGCAACCCGCTCGATGGGTTGCGCCCGCTCGATAGGGGTGAAGTGTATCGTGACGCGCAGGGTGATGGGCAATCCCTTTTGCAAGGGAAACTGCAGGTAGCCCAGCCATAAAGTGGGAGCCTCTCGCGCCCAGCCCTGCGGGTTCTTACGTCCGTCGAAAAGGACGATATCGGGGTTATCGCCTTCGGCGGTGATCTCCAGCGTACCGAAGCGGGTTTGCAGGCTCAGTTTGCGGAAAGCGCGGGCAAAAGTGCTACCGTCCACATCCGCCGCCCTCGCCACCGCGGGAATAGTGCCGCTAACGATGCCATTCGAGGTTTCGGCGGTATATGTCGCACCGACCAGCGGCTGCGCTCGCAGGTAACCCACGCAGTATTCGGCGATGGCAGGTACATCCTGCGTGATGGCGCAGCGCACGGTGACCTGCAGGGTGTTGTCGTCCAGTAGGCGCCACTCCTCGGTGGCGGTAAAGGGAGAGTCCAGCTTGCTGTGCTCCGCCACGATGCGCCCTTCGGAGGCTACCACTTGCACGCGCGGGGCAGTGCCTCCGCTGGAGTAGTACGCGGTATTCCAATCGGGTGTGGCAGATTGCAGAGAGGTTTCGCGGATGACGCTGACCCCTGCAAACTTGACTTCCACACCGCTGGTGCCTCGATAACTGACCTCGATGTGGGGCGATTTCACGCTTTGCGCCTCCACCGCACAGAAGAGGGTAAACCAGCCCATGAGCCATACCGTTTTGCTCAACCAGCGCATTTTCGAAGCACTCCATGCCAGCGTGGAGGCGAAGGGGTTCTCATCCTCACACATCGCAAATCTGATATGCCTTGCGCAGAGCCTCGATGGGGTCGCCTTTGGGGCCGAACTCATGCCCGATGAAGCCTTCGTATTTGGCCTCCTTGATGGCGCGCATGACGGCAGGATAATAGATTTCCTGCGTTTCGTCAGGGTCGCGCCTGCCGGGGTTGCCCGCGGTGTGGAAATGGGCGATGTACTGGATGTTGGCGCGGATGGTGCGGATAAGGTCGCCCTCCATAATTTGCATGTGGTAGATGTCGTATAGAAGCTTCACACGAGGCGAATTCACCCGCTTGCACACCTCCGCACCCCACCAGGTGTGGTCACACTGGTAGTCAGGGTGGTCCACCTTGCTGTTGAGCAGTTCCATGGCGAGCGTCACGCCTTTCTGTTCCGCATAGGGCGCGACGCGCTTCAGCCCTTCCACACAGTTCTGGATGCCTTCTTCATCGGAGATACCCCGCCGGTTGCCGGAGAAGCATATCAGCACAGGGATGTCGTATTGCGCGGCGAGGTCGATGTTGCGTTTCAGCTCCTCCTCGATGCGGTTGTGGTTCTCCTTGCGGTTCAGTCCGTCGGTGAGTGAAGCGTGTCCGACCATGGTCACGATGCGCAATCCGGCGGCGCGAATCTCGTCCCACACATGGCGAGGCGCCATCTCCACTCCCTGAAAGCCGATGCGCTTGAGCTCGGCAATCGCCTGCGCCAGCGGCAACCGACCGATGATGCCCCAGGTCACGTCCTGCTTGAGTTTACGCGGTGGAGGCTGGTCCTGTGATGCACCGGTGTGCGCAAGTGTGCCCAGCGCAAGGTTCGCTGCCACCACAGCGCCTTCGCGCAAAAACTCGCGTCGCGTCAGACGGTTACCGGAACGCTCCGACACTGCTCTAACCTCCTCCTCTCGGCGAACTCCGGAAAACAGGTTCGTGAAGGGCGATAGGAAATCCTGTTTAGAGCGTCACCCACGCACCCCCCACCTGCTGAGAGCGGTTGCTGGCATCCAGAATGCTCACTATCTCCAGTGCTTCCTGCGCCGAGACCGGTGATTGACCTGTCTTGAAGAACTGGACAGCCATCTTCATCAGGTTCAGATAGAAGCCGTTGTAGTTTTTGACGGTCTCCACATGATAGGTGTTGCCCGCCTTCGCGCCAAACACCCAGGGAAACACGTTCCACATGTTCTCGCAGTCGCGTACTTCTACGGTGGCGCGTCGCCCGTCGGCGTACTCGATGGCGAGGAAACGACTGGCTGGCGTACCGATGTCCGCCACCCGTGATGCGCCGGTGCCCATTAGCCCTGCTACCAGCGCAACGGTGTGCACGCCGTAGCCCATCCACTCGCCCATGCCTCGCGCGAAGCCCTCGGAAACCGTGCCTGCGAGCTGCGGGCGCATCGCCTCCAGTTCCACCGCAAACCGCAGTGCACTGGAGCAGGTAATGGGCGTGCTGTGTTGCTGTGCCAGCTGTACAATCTTCCGGGCATCTGACAGGCTGGGGGAGAGCAATTTATCGATGAAGGTGGGCTTGCCCGCAGGCAGAACCTGCTCGCACAGCGCCAGATGGTCCGCCAGATTGTCCGGCGCGAGCACCATCAACGCATCCGCACTGTCTACGACTTCGGCAACGGAAGATTTGCGTTCCACACCGTTTTTCGCGCACCAGTCCTCTCCGGTTGGATGACTTTCCCACGCGGCAACAACCCGCACCTCCTCCGCACCGAGGTCTTCGTGCAGCAGCTTCAGGAAAGTGTTCGCATGGTAGTTGTTCAGATGGTGGTCCACGAAACCAATCTTGAGCATTTTCTCCTCCGGCAGTAGATTCGTTTTAGTGAATTGAATTTCTATGCACTGAGCTTTACTTCCTGCCGTACTCTTATGCAGACCCTTTGCACAGCGGAATCGCTGGTAGAACCAGTAAATTTGTTTTTAGGGTAAAATATTAGCGTAGATACAGAATAGGGTATCTGTGCCGATATGGCAAAGGGCGTACGACTTGACATCTTTTTCATCAGTTCAATCTGTTTGCATAAGTAAACCAATTATGATATACTTTATCGATGGTAAGCAACATCACGAAAGCAGGTGAAACTACAATGGCGACAGTAACAACCGATTACGAGTATGCAGTACGGGTTTCTAATCTGTTCGCGCAGATACTGACAAAGAGTCTAAGCGAACGGCTAGTAGCAGAGCTAACACACGAGGAGATCACCCTGCCGCAGTTACAGGCGATGCGTTATATCTGGCTCCACCGCAATGCTACCGTAGGCGAAGTGGCAGAGGGGCTGGACATCAGCTATCCCTCGGCGACGAACATGCTGAATCGGCTCGTTCGCAAAGGACTGGTTACTCGACACGGTAACCCTGCGGACAGGCGGTTCGTAGAGGTGCAGCTCACCGAAAAAGGCGAGCGGATCACCCGACAGGTAGAGGAGGAGCGTACCGCTCGTCTGAAGCAGGTGCTTGATGAGATGGCGCCGGAGCAACGGGAAGCGTTGGTTGAGGGCTTGCGGGCGTTCATCGTCACCGCGGTAGAGAGCGATAAGCAGATGATTGAGGAGATCTGCCTGCGCTGCGGTGTGCAGGCTAACGGAAATTGCCCCATCGTGGAGTTGTATCCAGCCATCGGCTGTCGGTGATCTGCGGAAATGTTGCCGGTCTATCTGGACCATGCTGCGACGACGCCTGTGGCCCCCGAGGTGCTACAGGCAATGGAGCCTTTTTTTAGCCGTGCCTTCGGCAACCCGTCGGCTATCTACACGATAGGGCAGGAGGCGCGAGAGGCGGTAGAACATGCCCGCGAGCAGGTTGCCCGACTGGTAAATGCCGACGCCGATGACGTGTATTTCACCAGCGGAGGCACCGAGAGCGATAACTGGGCAATCAAGGGCGTTGCGCGGGCATGGGGCGACCGCAAGAATCACCTGATCACCACTCCCATCGAACACCACGCGGTGCTGGAAGCATGTGTTGCGTTACGCGAGGCAGGATGGGAGATTACCTTCGTGCCGGTTGACAGTACCGGGCTGGTAGACCCTGATGATGTGCGCCGTGCCATCACCTTCCGCACCGGTTTGATCACCATTATGCACGCCAACAATGAGGTGGGCACTATCGAACCCATCGCGGAGATTGGCGCCATCGCCCGCGAGCATGGCATCCCCTTCCACACCGATGCGGTGCAAACGGTGGGCAAGATTCGGGTGGACATGCACGCGCTGAACGTGGACATGCTCTCTATCTCCGCGCACAAGCTGTACGGTCCTAAGGGGGTGGGAGCGCTGGTGGTGCGTCGGGGTACGCCTCTGCGTCCTCTGCTGGATGGGGGCGGTCAAGAGCGTGGACGGCGGGGAGGAACCTACAATGTACCGGGCATTGTGGGGTTCGGAGCGGCAGCGGAACGCGCTATGCGGTGCGGTGCGGAGGAGATGGAGCGTGTGCGAGCCCTGCGTGACCGGCTGGTGGAGGGCATCACGGAGCGCGTGCCGGACGTCATCCTGACAGGACATCCGGTACATCGCCTCCCCAACAATGCGCACCTCGCTTTTGCCGATGTGGAGGGCGAGTCTCTCGTTCTATCACTGGACGCGGTAGGTATCTACTGCTCGGCGGGGGCGGCGTGTTCATCCGGGGATACCGAGCCCTCACATGTGCTGGTAGCGATGGGAATAGAGCCGCGCCTTATCGAAGGTTCGGTACGATTCACTCTTGGCAAAGACAACACGCAGGAGCAGATAGATTACACGATAGAGCAGGTTGTCAAGGCGGTACAGAAGCTGCGCTCGCTGCGAGTAAAAGGCTAAAAATCGCCCGCAGGGTTTTCGCCCCAGACGGGGATGCTTTCCTGTAGCATTCTCTGCCAGGTGGGAAGCACGGAGCGAAACTCCTGTCAGCTCATCTAAATAGTCGTGAGTGGTCAAGTACTACATTCCTTATTTCACCACTACCATCTCATCCTGCATGTCCGCCTGTTGTAGTTTTCTCGCCTGGTCCTCGGCGATCAGGGCATCGACGAAAGGCTGGATATCGCCGTCCAGAATCTCCTGCAGGTTATAGATAGTCAGTCCGATGCGGTGATCGGTCACGCGCCCCTGCGGGAAGTTATAGGTGCGGATTTTCTCGCTGCGGTCGCCCGTACCTACCTGTGACTTGCGTGTGGCGGTGCGTTCTGCCTCCATCTGCTGCTGCTGCAGGTCGTACAGACGTGTGCGCAACATGCGCATCGCTTTCTCGCGGTTCTGCAGTTGCGATCGCTCGTCCTGGCAGGTGACCACAATGCCCGTTGGCTTGTGCAGGATACGCACAGCGGTTTCGTTCTTCTGCATGTGCTGACCGCCTGCACTGCCAGCGCGAAAAGTATCCATCTCTAGGTCTTCGGGGTTAATCTCCACCTCTACCTCGTCCGCTTCGGGAAGGACGGCAACCGTCGCCGCGGAGGTATGAATACGCCCGCTGCTCTCGGTAACCGGTACACGTTGCACCCGGTGCACACCGCTTTCGTATTTGAGCGCACTGTATGCCCCTTTGCCCTCGATGAGGATAACAATCTCCTTGAATCCGCCGATGCCTGTTTCCTGTACGTCCAGAACCTCGTACTTCCATCCGCGACGTTCGGCATAGCGCATGTACATCCGCGCCAGCTCCGCCGCAAACAGAGCCGCCTCCTCGCCGCCTGTGCCTGCCCGAATCTCCAGCAGCACGTTGCGCTCGTCGTTGGGGTCTTTGGGCAGAAGCATGAGCCTCAGCTGGTGTTCTTGCTGTTCCTTCTGCTGCTTGAGTGTGTCCAGCTCCTCCTGCGCCAGGTCGTGCATCTCGGGGTCATCCAGCAGGGATTCCGCCTCCTCGATACGCTTCAGGATGGTTTTGTATTCGCGGAACGCCTGCACAATGGGCTGCAGCTCCGCGTGTGCTTTGCCCAGTCGCTGCAGCTCCTTCGGGTCGGAAGCCACTTGCGGGTCGGCAAGAGCCTGCTCTATCTGCACGAAACGCTTTTCAACCTCTTCCAGACGGGATAACACAGGTAATACGGTCCTCCTTCCGCAACAAAATTATATCCTGAAAGGGGCGCAGATGCAAAGAGCGTTGACTCCTCTGAGCGGAGCGCGTAGAATCACCTTAGCAGTAACCTGTGAGGTATATCGGGTGTCGATACAGGTGAACCGGTGTGTAGGGGGTGATGAGATGGTGGACGCTCAGCAGTGGCTGCAAGAGGGGATGGACCTCTTCAAGCAAGGGCGCTACGAGGAGTGCATCGAGCGCATGTACTGGGTGCTTCAGAAGGACATGGAGAACTACACGGCATGGTTTTATGTCGGCGCAGCGTACGCGCAGATGCACGACTACGAGAACGCGGCGCACGCTTTCTTCAAAGCGGCCGAGATACAGCCCGATTCCTACCGGGCGCACTACAACCTGGGGGCGGCTTATGAGGCGCTGGGTTCCTACATGGAAGCGGAGATGGAATACGAACAGGCGGTGCAACTCAACCCCGAGTATGAGAACGCGAAAAAAGGGCTCATGCGTTTGCGCCAGCTACACCGCGAAAGTTACGCAAAATCACCGTGGGACCAGCCCCAACAGCCACAGATTTAGGGAGATAGTCCAACCGCTTTCCGGAGTGCGGTAACCTCCTCGGTGGTGAGGTGTCGCCACGCGCCTGCAGGCAGGTTGCGCAAGGTGAGCGGGCCAAACCGTTCGCGGTGCAGGCGTACGACCGGGTGCCCGACCGCCATGCACATCCGTTTCACCTGTCGCTTGCGCCCCTCGTGAATGGTCAGGCGCAGGAGAGTGGTTTTGCGGTCGGCAAGATAACGCACCTTCTGCACCTGCGCGGGAGCGGTCATGCCGTCTTCCAGTGGGACGCCCTCCCGCAGGCGTCGGATCGCTTCTTCGCCCACTTCGCCACGCACCTCCACCAAATAGGTTTTCGGCACTCCATAGCGCGGGTGGGTGAGGCGATACGCCAGCTCACCGTCATCGGTGAGCAGCAGCGCTCCTGTGGTATCGGCGTCTAGACGACCTACCGGAAAGACAGCAGCGGTGACGCCCTGCAGCAGGTCTATCACCGTGCGGGCGGCGTGTGCGTCACGGCGGGTGGTGACCACGCCTGCCGGCTTGTGCAGCAAGATGTAGGTGTGTTCTTCGGACAGTTGCACCCGTTTGCCGTCCACTTCAATCACGTCGCACTGCGGGTCAGCCTGCACGCCCAGCTGCGTCACCACCTGCCCGTTTATGCGCACGCGCCCCTGCAGGATAAGCTGTTCGCACGCCCGCCGCGAACCATAACCCGCCTGCGCCAGGATTTTCTGCAACCGTTGCGGGCGATTACTCATCGCCTATTTCGCCGAAGTGGCGCACCAGCACGCCGAAGTCAAACAGCGTCACCTCCGCATCGCCATCTAAGTCGGCATCCGGGTTCCAGTTGCTGTCGCCCGGAACACTGCCAAACGCCGCTACCAGACCGCCGAAGTCAAACAGCGTCACCTCGTTGTCCCCGTCGATGTCCCCGTTCACCAGCGAGGCGTTCACTCCGCCCACGTTCGCACCGTTCACCGTCACGTTGCGCACCACCTTGCGCAACCAGTGGCTCGCCTTGAACGCCAGGTCGTAATTGCCGTTCGGGACATCGGGCAGAGAATAGTTGCCTGCGCTGTCTACATGGAGCGTCACCGTGCGGATGGGGTTCGTGCTGCCCGCGTTGCGCAACTGCACCACTATCGGCACAGCGGTGACATCGCCGCCGTAGTCGCCCAGATCCACCTTCCCGCTGATGGTGTAGGTGCGCACAATCGGGCGTGCGGGACCGCCGGAGGTCGTCCACCAGTCAAACACCACCCACACTTCCCAAATCCAGTCCCAGTATGCCATCTGCCCCTGCATCTTCGCGCCGTTCTGGGTGACCGTTCCCTGCCAGACCACGTCGGTGTTGCCCACGCCGGGGATGTTGGCGACGCCGGAGAAGGAGATGGTGTCTCCATCTACCCTGCCGGAGATGGTGTATTGCCCCAGTGGGTTGTTGTTGGGCGGCAGGTATTGCACCCGGCCGGTGAACTCGCCGGTGGTGGTGTTTTGGGTGAAGAAGCGGATGTTGCCGTCGAACACATAGCCATAGTACACGTCACGGATTTGCACTGTCCAGTAGGTGTTGGAGATGTCCCAGTTGGGTGGCGCGGCGAAGGCGGGTATCGCCAGCGCTACAAGCAGTAGCCAGAGGTGTCGTTTCATGGTTGCAACCTCCTTTCTCGCAGGCTGATGCCGGGTATATTGTAGCATAAGGATAGCACTTCTGTGAATCGTTGCTATAAGGTTAGCGTTACCTATTTTGCCCCAGCTGTTGTCGGCAATGCGCACGAGATAAAAGTTCCAATAGATATCCATGACCAGCAGGCGCTGGTGGTCTGCGTCAATATCGCAAACCGAGTACATCTCTATTGGCGTGTTTGCAGCGGCGGGAACACTCAAAACTCGCTGTTCCCCTCCTCGTCGTTCCACAATCATCGATTGTGGCCGTTCGTCACGGTATACCACACGCATCTTTCGATCAAGAGTGTATTTGACTAAATTCGGCGAGGTGAAAGAAGTATCTCGGAATGCTAGATAGTCCCAGTCTGTAAGCAGTCGGCTCACCTCCTGGCGGGACAGCCCCATAGCTGATCGCCTCGCGGGCAAGCACCTGTTTTTTCATGGAGATAAGTTGATAATCAATAACTCTCGGATGTAGCGTTCGCTCTCGTTGACCCGAACAACAGGCGGCTGCACGTTTTGCGGAAACCACCCTGCCTGGTCCGTCACGGTCGTCGGCTGCCCGCGATGCCTGGATGCCGTTACGCAAACTGGCATACGCCGAACAGAAAACCTCTCCCCATAGTGTCCATCACATAGAAATCTCCCACCCGATGCCCATCCAGCTCAAACGCGGTGAACTGGCGTCCGGTAGCAGTCTCCACCACAATCACCTTGTCGATGTAGCGATAGCCAAGGAATGAACGGTATTCATTTCTGCATGACAGCAACGCCCATCGTCCATCATTGGAAACGTCCAGACCGAAAATGTCATCCCATTGGTGCTGCTTGGCGGAGAGGGCTATCCTTCGCCGTCCATCGCGCCACTGTACCACCACCTGCTGCCGTTTCT
>JBMFOT010000043.1:0-30697 GCA_049969495.1 Armatimonadota bacterium | reverse complement strand
GCGGAAGCGCAGCAGCGCACGGAGCGACGCTTGGAGGAGTTGGCGGAGGCGCAGCAGCGCACGGAGCAGACACTGGCAGGGCTGATTGAGACGCAAAGGTATATGGCTCAGGAGCTGCACAGGCTAGTGGAGTGGCAGCGCGGAGAATCCGGGCGCCGCGATGGAGAGCGATACGAACAGCATACCATACGTCGTGCAGTGGCTCTGTTCGCTGGTGGAGAGGGTGGATCAGCAGACCAGCCCCACGTGCAAGCTGCTCTCTACCGATGGCTGGCTTCCGCATACCACGAGGAGGTCATGGATCCTGCCAGAGACCCCTCTCTCGCCGATATCATCTGGTGGAAGGGTGACGAAGTGGTGGTCGTGGAGGTTTCACAGAAGGTGGATGCGCAGGATATACGTCGTGCGCGCCAGCGTGCCGAGACCTTGCGCGAGGCGGGAGTCAAGGCGACCCCTGTGGTCATCGGTGAGGATTGGGCGGCGACCGACACCCAAGCGCTAGCTCAGCAGGAGAGCGTAGAGTGGATGGTGGGGCGCGGCTTGTCGCAGGGTGTGCTCCGATTCCGCCGACTGCCCTCTCAGTAAGCGAATCCGGTCACGGGAAAGAGGCTGAACGAGATGGCACCGCACGATGGCGAGTACGGGAAGCTTCTGTTTCGGAAACATCTCGCACATTGGCACCATCCCCTCTTGTTCCCTTGCTCTATCTTCCTACGTGTGGTATATTTCACCTGCTATGCGCAGAGCGTCTGTACTGGTGCTGGGTAGTGGCACGTCGCACGGCGTGCCGATGATTGGATGCCGATGCCCTGTGTGCACTTCCGAAGACCCACACAATCAGCGCGCTCGCCCTTGTGTGCTGCTCGAACTACCCGAAGGGAACGTCTTGATAGATACCCCGCCCGAATTGCGCCTGCAGTGTATCCGCTTTGGGGTAGAGCGTGTGGACGCGGTGCTGTACACCCACGCGCACGCCGACCACCTGTTCGGGCTGGACGATATCCGCCGCTTCAACGATCTGCAAGGGCGCGAGATGCCTATCTACGCCGAGCGCGAGGTACTGGAGACCATCCGCCGCGCCTTCGCCTATGCGTTCATGCCTACCCAGGCGGCGGGAGGCAAACCGCAGTTAAGCCTTTACCCGCTGGACGGTTCCATCGACCTGTGCGGAGCGCGGATAGAGCCCTTGCGTGTCTACCATGGGGAGTTGCCCATCCTGGCGTTTCGGGTGGGCGGTTTCGCCTATGTTACCGATGTCTCGGCTATCCCGCCGGAGACGGAAGAGCGTTTGCAGGGGCTGGAGTGGCTTTTTCTGGACGCGGTGCGCTACGAGCCCCATCCCACGCACTACTGCATGGAGCAGGCGATAGAGGTGGTGAGGCGGCTGAAACCCCGCCGTGCCGCCTTTGTGCACCTCTCGCACGACTACGACCATGAGGCGACAAATGCTCGCCTGCCCGAAGGCATGGAGCTGGCGTACGATGGGATGCGCGTGACCTTTTCTCTGTGAAGGCGAAGCAGGCAATCGCTGCGTGCAGGGCGAACAGAATCATAGGAGCTTGCGAAGAGGGGAGGAGCATTCATGGAGTTCTTCAGCACGGTACATTTCATCAGCGGGCATCACCTGGATGTGATTATCGAGGCGGACACTCTCGAAGCCGCCGTGCAGTGGTGGCAGGAGCAGCTCTCGCAAGAGAAGCCGGTTCTGGCGTGGCGAGGCTTCTCACCCAAGCGACCGGTGGTCATCAACACCGAGAACGTCGCCTACGTGGACAGCATTGAGCGTGCCCGCCCCGAAACCGAACTGCGCCACCCAACGCCTTTCGGCACGCCGTAAGCTACTCTACCGTCACACCGGGTTGCAGTTCGATGATTTCCATTCCCTCGATATCGCGGGTCAGGTTACGCAGCTCGTCTGGCGTACCCGTTAGCGGGGGGAAAGTGCGGTAGTGCATCGGGATGACCTTTTTCACGCCCAGCAGGCGCACTGCTACCGCTGCCTCGCGCGGGTCCATCGTGTAGAGCCCACCGATTGGCAAAAGCGCCAGCTCCGGTTTGTATATCTGCCCAATGAGCTGCATATCGCTGAACACCGCGGTATCGCCTGCGTGGTAGAAGGTGAAGCCATCCTCACACTTCACCACGAAGCCCGCCGGATCACCCAGGTATAGAATCTGTCCACCTTCGCCCACGTGCGCGCTAGAGTGGATGGCGTGCACCATCGTGACCTCCAGACCTGCGATCTTCACCGTGCCGCCTTTGTTCATCCCGACGGTGTTCTGCACGCCCTGCGCGCTGAGGTAACTGGCGAGTTCGTAGATGGCAATAACCTGCGGCTTGAACTGCTTCGCCAGTGCGACCGCATCGCCAATGTGGTCGCTGTGCCCGTGCGTGAGAAGCAACACGTCCAGTTTGGGCAATCGCTTCGCGGACTCCGGGCACAGGGGGTTGCTCAGCCAGGGGTCTATGGCAAGATGTGTGCCGCCGGGTGTGCGGATGTAAAATCCTGAGTGCCCCAGCCACGTGACTTGCAGACCGGGATGTATCTTTGCCATCTCCGTTCACCTCCCTTTTCAAATTATTTGCACGAAGGTAATGCTCCTGCCGGCGGGAAAGTGCCTGTTGAAAACGAACAAGGAGACTGTAGCAAGGGGACACGGATACGCACGGATGGTTCTCACCCCGGAGGATGCCGAAGACCTGATGCAGGAGTTCTACCTGCGTGCGTGGGGCGGACTAAAGGGATTGCGCTCCAGCCAAGCCTTCTGGGTGTGGTTGTACCGAATCGCCCGCAACGCGGTGGAGGTAGCAGTTCACAAAGCGGTTTCCCGTCCTCGCCCCAACCCCTCTCCCGCAGGAGAGGGGTTGTTCGTAACCGCTACAACTGTCCTCCTGTCACGCTGTACGCCTCGCCCGTGATGTAGCTCGCCTCGTCCGAAGCGAGGAACACCAGCAGGTTCGTCACGTCGTCGTAGGTGCAGCCGCGCCCCAGAGGAACCTGGTCCTCGTACTTGCGCCGTACCTGCTCCACCGTTAATCCCCACTTGCGGGCGTACTGCTCGTACAGGCTGTCGCGCCACAGGGGAGAATCCAGCAGGTTGCCCGGGCAGATGGCGTTCACCCGCACGCCGTACGGCGCGAGGTCCAGCGCGATGCTCTGCGTCAAGCCGATGCCGCCGAACTTGCTCGCGGCGTACGCGCTGTTGCGGAAGGAGCCTTTCTTGCCCGACTTGGAGTTAATCTGGATGATGACGCCGCTCTTCTGCCCGACCATCACCTTCGCCGCCTCGCGCGCACACAGGAAGTAGCCGTATAGGTTCACATCCACCACCTTTTTCCACTGGTCGGCGGGAAACTCGGTGATGTCGTGCGCGATAAGAATGCCCGCGTTGGCGACCATGATGTCCAGCTTGCCGAACGCCTGCAGGTGGCGCTGTACCATTTCTGACACGTCCGCTTCGCTGGTCACGTCGCATTTCACCACCAGCGTCTTGCACCAGGGCGATTCCGCCTCGATGCCCTGCGCTACCGCCCGCGCCTTCTCGGTCTGCAGGTCCGCCAGCGTCACCCCGGTACATCCTTCCTTTGCCAGGCGGATGGCGATGGCTTCGCCTAACCCCTGCGCCGCTCCGGTGACAATCGCCGTTTTGCCTTCCAGACGCTTCATCTCCACGAACTTCCCTCCCTGTCCTCGTAACAGTTCATCAGGGGCAACGCTACATCCTGCCTCTGTGCAACGGTTGCCTTTTTCAGACGGCGGTGCTACAATAGGAATGGAAGTTGATTTACACTTTAGCCTGCGAAGGAGGAAGGAAGGTATGAAACTCGCAAGGTTCCTGTTCGTGCCCTTGCTGGCGGGGGTACTCGCGGCTGCCGTCACCGCGCAAACGTTTCTCATCACCGATTTCGAGGGTTATCCCGCGCCCTCTACGAACGGTACGGTAATGTTCCGCCACCCCAGCTTCTCGGGGTCTACCGGCAGCTTCATCGACACCGCCGTGAACACCTCTCAGGTGGTCACCGACCGCGCCTACAGCGGTACCAAGTCGCTACGGGTGAACTGGAAGTTCCTGGCTGGTAAACCAGAAGCATGGCTGCGGTTGACCACTTATCAGACGGCGAATCTGCCCAACCCTGCTATTGCCTACGCACACGCGCTCCGTTTCAAGCTGTACGTAGCCAGCGGGACACCAGATTTCTACATCACACTGGGCACCCGCGACAACAACAACACCGCGCCAATTGGTGGGGATGGCACTCGCTTTGGCAGTATTGAATGGGTCGGCGCCACGGATGGCACGCCAATCACCGGTGGCTACGTCCGCCCCATCGGCAAGCTGATTACCGCCAAAGACCAGTGGATAGAAGTGGTGTTCAATCTGCCGATTGAACCCTGCTTGCCGTTTGCATCCGCTACGAACTGGCCGCCTGCCAACGGCGTGCTGGATGGACCGCAAGGTACTATCGAGTGCCTCGCTTTCACGCCGGTAGAGGCAGGCGCGGTTGGTCCCTACCTGATTTATCTCGACGACTTCGAGCAGGTAGCGGTGTGGTCGGTTTCGGGCAATGTGGAGCTGCGTGACTTCGGTGGCGACATCACGCAGGTTCCGGTGACGGTGGAACTGCGTCAGGACGGCAACGTGGTGCGCACCGCGACGGTGAGCCTCGACTCCGGCGGGAACTACTCCATTCCCGCGGTGCTGCCGGGCACGTACGACCTCGCCTTCAAAGCCAGCCACTGGCTGCGCGTGGTGGTGACGGGCGTGGTCGTAGACGAAGCCGACGTGACCGACGTGAACGTATCCCTGACCAACGGCGACATCGACGGCGACAACGAGGTGACGCTGTTTGACTTCGGTGCGCTCGTCGCCGCTTTCGGCAGTATGCCGGGCGACGATAACTGGAACGCCGATGCCGACCTGGACGGGGATCAGGAAGTGACGCTGTTCGACTTCGGCGTGCTGGTGCGCAACTTCGGCGCGATGGGGGATGAGTAGCCCTCACCCCCTTGCCCCCTCTCCCGAAGATTCGGGAGAGGGGGTTTGGCTGTAGGGGGCAGACCGTTGTGTCTGCCCCCCAAATCGCGAGGGAATAAATTATCCCCTGCGTCCGAGATAGTACACGTCCTCCGACACCTGTTCACGTCGGTTATCGGGCAAGATGCGCCACACCGTTACCTGCAGGGCGGGCACGCCGTCGCGTATGCAACCGCTGGCACGACGCAGAAGACGTACCCGGCTGGAAAGCGGTTTCTCTGCCCAAACCTCCGCCTGTAAACGTCGCCCCTGCACGCTCAGGCGGATTTGCACCGCGAAAGGATGCGGGTTCTTTATCCGGAGGTCTAACGCATTGCTCACCGTCGCGTCCAGACCGGGTGCGAGGTAGGGCACGGGCATGGCATGGGCGTGTCGTTCCAGCACCTGCAGGTCGGTCAACAACACCGCCGCATACAGCGTGCTGGATACCTGACAGACGCCCCCGCCCGGTGCGCGCACGCGCCCCTTGTCCGTAAAGACCGGCGCCGCCCCAAACCCCGCTTCAGGAGCCTGCCGAGAGCCGACCACCTGGTTGAACGATAGCGTCGCGCCGGGCGGTAGCACCTTGCCGCCCAGCTTCTGCGCTGCGATGCGGATGTTTTGCACCCTGGCGCGGTCGGCAGGGTCAAACCGCGTGATAGCGCGCGCCCACAGGTAGCGAAACTCCGGCATAACCTTCCCTCCGCTATCCGGAATCCAGTACCTCACGCACGCGGCGGGCGAGCTCGGCAGGGCGATACGGCTTGGGCAGGAAAGCGGTTCCCTCTACCAGCACGCCGTGATGCACGATCACGTTCTCGGTATAGCCGGAGGTGTAGAGTACCTTCACCTGCGGTTGTATTTCGCGCAGCTTCGCGGCAAGCACCGCCCCGCTCAGCCCCGGCATAATGACGTCGGTCAACAGCAGGTGTACCGGCTCCGCCAGACCCTGTGCCAGCTCTAATGCCTCTTCGCCGTTCGCCGCCTGCAGTACACGGTATCCGCGTGCCTGCAAGGCGGCTACTGCCACCTCCCGTACCGCATCATTATCTTCTACCACCAGCACAGTTTCGTTACCTCCCGCTACCCTGCGCCTTTCCACCCGCTCAGGCAGGACAGTGGGAATACCCGTTGCACGGGGCAGGTATACCTTAAAGGTCGTGCCCTTGCCCGGCTCGCTGTACACCCAGATACTGCCTCCCGCCTGCTTGACAATACCATAGCAGGTGGACAACCCTAAACCGGTGCCCTTGCCCACCTCTTTGGTGGTGAAAAAGGGCTCGAACACGCGAGCAAGCGTGCGTTCGTCCATCCCGATGCCGGTGTCGCTCACTGCCAGCAACACGTACTCGCCCTGTTGCACCTCTGCGTGGTGGGCAACGTACGTTTCGTCCAGCGTCACGTTTGCCGTCTCGATGGTGAGCACTCCGCCTTCGGGCATGGCATCGCGTGCGTTGATCGCCAGGTTCAGGATAACCTGCTCGATCTGGGTGGGGTCAGCGTGCACTTGCCAGAGGTCTGGGGATAGCGCCGTCACCATCTGGATATTTTCGGGTATCAGACGCCGCAGCAATACCTCCGCTTCCCGTACCAGCTCGTTCAGGTTGAACACCTGTGGAGAGATGATGCGCCGACGTGCGAACACCAGCATCTGGTTGGTCAGATTGCTTGCCTGCTCAGAGGCTTTGAGGATTTGCCCGACGTACGTATGCGCCAAATGTTCCTCTGGCAGCACAGATTGTGCCATCTCGGCGTAGCTCTGGATAACGGTGAGCAGGTTATTGAAGTCGTGCGCAACCCCACCTGCCAGCCTGCCCAGACTTTCCAGCTTGGATGACTGCACCAGTTGCTCACGCAAACGCCGTGACTCGGTCACATCTATCGCCACACCCAGCAACTGCCTCGCACTGCCGTCGGGAAACCTGTCGAACACCACCGTACGCAGCGCCAGCCATTTCCAGTCACCCGCTCGGTGTCGCACTCGACACTCCGCCTCCACCATGGTACCATCGGAAGCGCGTTGAAGCTTGAGCATCCCTTTCTCTAACAGGGGCAGGTCATCAGGGTGCACCAGTCCCTCCAGCGGTGTGTCGCCTGCGGTCAATTCGCCGGGAAGGTATCCGATAATCGCAAATGACTCGCGGCTGACGTAGGTCAACCGTTCGTTTTCGATGTCGTAGATAAACAGCACAGCCGGCAGAGTATCAGAGATATGCTGCAGCAGGCGCTCGTTCTGTCGCAGAGCTTCCTCCACGCGCCACACGTCGGTCACATCGCGCAGTACCGCCATGAAGTGCGTTATGTTGCCCGATTCGTCGCGCAGGGGGGCGATAGAAGCCTCCATCAGAAACTCCTCACCGTTCTTGCGGTAGTTGAACGTGCGCCCCACGAAGGGCTGCCCCCTTTGAAGACAGCGTTTCAAATCGTCGAGTACCTCGCGCTGGGTGCGCTCGCCCTGCAAAACGCGAGGCGTTTTGCCCTCCATCTCCTCGCGTGAATAGCCGGTAAGACGTGTGAACGCGGAATTGACGTACACAATGAAGGGACCCGGCGGGTCCAGGTCGGCGGTGGTCACCATGACAGCGTCGGGCGCCTGCTCCAGTGCCATCCGGTGAAATGCTTTACCTATCCTCACCTTGCAAAATCCTCCCCCATCCTGAAAATGCATTCACTGGAAATGCACAGATGCATGAAGACTGAAAGGGTGGTGAGGAGGAAGCAGGGCGGCGCCTGTTCGACTCACCCACACATTTCCCCTGCGACAGGAGGCGTTTATACGTGCGCACCCGTGCTGTGCGTTTCCAGTGTATTATAGCAGGTTTTGCCGGTTGTTTGCTACGTGCATTGCGAAGAAGTCAGTTATAATGAAGTTACGTCATGTGGGCGAAGAGGAGGTAAACGATGTTTCAGAAGAGCCAGCCGAAAGTGCACCCGAAAACCTTCAATGTGATGGTGATAGTGTACGACCCCATCCTGCGCACGCGCGGCAACCGGCGATTGACGCAGTACATGAAGTGGCACGACCCGCGCCAGCTCACGCAGGCGATGATAGATGACGCCCGCGAAACCAGCGGCGGTTACGTCAACTACCGGGTGGTGGAATATATCGATTACGACGGCTTCCCCACCAAGCGTACCGGCTTTACCTACACCGAAGAGCAGTTTCTGGAGGTGTGGGAAAAGGACAGGAGCAAACACGTGCCGGGCATGACCAGCTTCAAACGCATGTTCGACCAGTTTGACCTGTACCGCAAAATCCGCAGTAAGAACGTGAGCGAGATATGGCTGTGGGGCGCGCCGTACTTTGATTGGGACGAGTTCCACTGGAAGACCCCCGGCGACCGCATCCCCTACCAGACCGACAACCCGTGGTTCTATCGCCCCTACGACATCCCCGACGTGGGCAAAACGCTGTGGATTATGGGCTGGAACTACGAGCGTGGCGAGGGCGAGATGCTGGAGAGCTACTGCCACCGTATCGAAAGCGTGCTGTCGCTGACCGTTGGCAAGGGTATCTGGGACCACAAGCGCAACGGCGACAACATCTGGAACCGGTTTACCCGTGTGGATAAGGACTTCCCCGGCGAATCGGAGGTGGGCAGTGTGCACTATGCGCCCAACTCGCGCAGCGACTACGACTGGGACAACCCCACCCCCGTCTGGAGCTATGCGGACGACTGGTTGACCTATCCCCACTTGCCGCGCAAGCGCAAGCTGATGAGCAATAAAGACTGGGGCTCTTTGCCGGGCGTGCCCGCCATTGTGCGACACCATAAATGGTGGATGGAGCGCATCCCCAAAGCGCCGGGCGTCACCGATGGCTTCGCCAACAACTGGTGGGAGTACATCGTGAACTACGACGAGGCGATGAAGAAGCTGCCACCGCCGGCAGCGACTTTCCAGAAGGCGAAGGTGGCGATGTACGCAGAGTAAAGATGGCGCCCTCGGAGGGATTCGAACCCCCGACGCCCTCCTTAGGACGGAGGCGCTCTGTCCACTGAGCTACGAGGGCGCATCCGCACCATTAGTGTAACACGATTCGGCAGAAGCGTCAAGATACGCCGCCCTGTCTCCTACTACGGGCAGGGCGACCGTGACTCTCCGTCTGTCCTTCGTGTTACACCGTCGCCTCCGAGGTGAAGTGGTATCCGCTCTCGCCGTGCAGAGTGAGGTCAAGCCCTGTTACCTCTTCCTCTTCCTTCACGCGCAAGCCCATCAGTGCGTCCAGCACTTTGAGTATCACCGCGGTCACCGCGGCGGCGTAAAGCCAGGTGACACCGATAGCCAAAACCTGCGCGTTGAACAGGGAGAAACCCCCGTATATCAATCCGTCTGCCCCTGCGGGGTTGACCACCTTGCTGGCGAACACGCCGGTAAGCAGTGCGCCGGTGGTTCCACCAACGCCGTGAATGCCGAATGCGTCCAGCGAATCATCATAGCGCAGGCGCGGTTTGGCAATCACCGCTCCGTAACACACCGCACCGGCGATGAGCCCGATAATCAGGGCGGATTGGGGGCTGACGAAACCGGCAGCCGGGGTCACAGCAACCAGCCCGGCGACACAGCCGGAGACCGCTCCCAGTGCGCTGGGTTTGCGCCGATGTAGCCACTCCACCATAATCCAGGACAGTGTAGCGGATGCAGAGGCGATATGTGTGGCAACGAAAGCGGAGGCTGCTAACCCGCCTGCGGCAAGCGCACTGCCCGCGTTGAAACCGAACCATCCGAACCACAGCAACCCCGCGCCCAGCACGGTGAGGGTCAGGTTGTTCGGTAACATCGCTTCGCGCAAGTAGCCGAGTCGCGGACGCAATATCAGCGCAGCCACCAGCCCCGACACGCCACTGCTGATATGCACCACCGTGCCGCCGGCAAAGTCCAGCGCGCCCATACTGCGCAGCCATCCGCCGACGCCCCATACCCAGTGGGCAATAGGCGCGTACACCAGCGTCAGCCAGCATATTACGAAAACCACGAAGGTAGAGAACTTCATCCGTTCGGCGATGGCGCCGCTGATGAGCGCGGGGGTGATGATGGCAAACATCATCTGGAAAGCCATGAACACCGCATGCGGAATGGTGGCGGCGTAGTCGGCGTTTGGCTCCTGTCCTACCCCGCTCAGGAACGCCCAGTCCGGTCTACCGATAAACCCGCCAAGGCTGGGACCAAAAGCCAGCGCGTAGCCGATCACCGCCCAGTGTACGGTCGCTACCGCGAGGATGGTAAAACTGTGCATGATGGTGCTGAGCACGTTCTTCTGGCGTACCATGCCCCCGTAGAACAGCGCCAGCCCCGGCGTCATCAACATCACCAGGGCGCACGAGACCAGCATCCAGGCGGTATCACCGGTGTCAATCTTGCCTGCAGCGTCTTGTGCCGCCGCTCTGGTGGTCGCTGCCGTTGCGGCAAGTGCGATGACCATCAGTCGCTTCCATAACATGAGACGATCCCTCCGTTTTCTGGTGAGATGTTGCGAATGGATGCGACCACTTCGTTGGGGAGATTGCGCCCGAACGAGGCGCCGGGTACACGCTCACTGTGGCTGGTTGCGGCGGCAATGCCATGCAAAAGAGTGAGGCAAACAGCGGCGGTTGCCCATGACACCGTTAGTTTAGCAGAAGAAAGGGTTTTTTGTCAAGGGCAACCGCACACACCCCTCTCACAGCAACTCCTGGTGGTGGGCGATGACCTTCTCGAACGCCCGGGCGATTTGCTCTACCAGCCCCTCCGCCGGTTCGATAATCGGGCGAATGTGCAGGATGTTGCCCGCTACCTTTTCCGCCTGCGGGAAGTCACCGTCCTTGTAGCCCTCAAACGGAGGCAACCCGAAAAACTCACCACCAAGCGGTCCCCTGCCACGCCCCCACAAATCGAACCCCTTGCGGAAAATGGTCTTCTGGTGTTCTAACTTTCTGCCGTACAGGGATACGGGCACACCCTCCGCCTTCAATGCCTCCACGAATCGCCCGGCAGGCAGCCCACGCAGCTGTTCAGGGTGATACACCAGCGGGTGTCCCGTATAGAAACCGGCGGGCTTGGCTTTGGGATAGGAGCATACTGGCTCGATGCCCGGCATTCCCTGCAAAGCCTCGAACACCTTCTGCCGGAACTCGGCGCGTCTGGCGTTGCGGTAGTCCAGCGACTGCATGGTGACGCGGGCGATACCCAACGCGAGAGGATGCGCTCGCCATTTCTGTCCTAGCACCTGCGAGTCCAGCTCGCGGTACTCCGGCAGAGTCAGCTCCTCGGTGATGCCGATGCGGTGCAGGTGGCAGTGTGCCAGCATCCGCTCGTAGTACTCGCGGTGATTGGTGGTAACCAGCCCGCCCTCGCCACCGCATATCGGCTTGCCGTAAGGAGGCGACCCCTGCAGGCTGAAACAGGTGACCTCGGAGATGCTGCCCACCTTCACCCCATCCCACTCCGCGCCGTGCGCATGGGCGGCGTCCTCGATAATCGGGATGCCGTAGCGGAAGCTGATGTCGCGCAAAGCATCCATCTCGCAGACGTTGCCGAATAGGTGAATGGGCACAATCGCCTTCGTGCGAGGCGTAATGCGTTTCTCGATGTCGTCGGGGTCTGCCAGTAGCGTGTGGGGGTCAATATCGCAGAATACGGGACGTGCGCCCATGTGCAACGCTCCGCCATACGTGCCGATGTAGCCCAGTGTGGGGGTAATAAACTCATCGCCGGGTCCGACTTTCACCGCGAAGAACGCGCTGGCGAGGGCGGTGGAGCCATGGTTCACCGAGAGACAGTACTGTGCTCCTACGTACTGCCGAAACTCCTCTTCGAACTGTTTGGGCAGACCTGTGCCCGAACCGGACAGGAAGTCGGCGTCAATCAGTTCGCAGACAGCCCGTTTCATCTCCTCTTTAGGTGGCTGCCAGTGGTCCAGCACGGGCACGGAAACAGCGGGGCTTCCCCCGAAGAGGGCGAGTTTGTCGTTCATCGTGCACCCCTCCAACGACTTTTGCTGATAGGTGTACTTCGCTCTGTGAAAGTGGTTATCCTCTGACTTGAGTGCGAAACTAAGCAGCCAGGGGCTTTATCGCTTCTGCTTGCATCTCTCTATCGGGTAAACCGACCTTGCTGATAACCTCTTGCAAGGTGGTCACGCCAGACAGTGCCTTTTGTAGGGCGTCTTCCTGCATGGTGATCATACCATCCCGTAAGGCTTCGACGAGGATACGCTGGGACTCGGCGCGTTGCAGAATGAGCTGGCGTATCGGTTCGTTAACAACCAGTACTTCATGCACAGCAAGGCGACCGAGATATCCCCTTTGCAAACAGTTGCTACACCCCCTGGCGCGATACACTTGCACCGTCCTGCCCATGAGTAGCGTGCGTTCCTCAGGAGAGGGAATGTCCTGATAGCGGCAGGAGGTACACAATCGGCGCAACAGCCTCTGCCCAACCACTCCAATGAGTGAGGAGCTGATGAGGAACGGCTCTACTCCCATATCGATGAGACGAGGTATCGCCGAGGCGGCATCGTTGGTGTGCAGGGTGGAAAGCACCAGATGCCCGGTGAGGGAGGCACGGCAGGCTATCTCCGCTGTTTCCCTATCCCGTATCTCGCCCACCAGCACCACGTCGGGGTCCTGCCTTAGGATAGAGCGCAGCTGAGTGGCGAAGGTCAACCCGACTTTCTCGTTCACGTTGGACTGGCTAATCTCTTCTATTTCGTACTCAATGGGGTCTTCGCAGGTCATGATGTTAATTTCTGGGCGTGAGATTTCGCGCAAGGAGGCATACAGGGTAGTGGTCTTGCCCGACCCAGTGGGACCCGTAATCAGGATCATCCCGTACGGCTGGTGTATCAACGAGCGGAAGCGTCGCAGATTCACTTCAGAGAAGCCCAGCGCATCCAGACGGTAGTTGACCTGGCTGTTGTTGAGCAAGCGCAGCACCACACGCTCGCCGTGCTGGTTGGGTAAAGTGGAGACCCGCACGTCAATGCGTTTGGCTTCCACCTGAAAAGAAAACCTGCCGTCCTGGGGTAACCGCCTCTCGGTGAGATTCAGGTCAGCCAGCACTTTGACTCGTGCGATGACCGCCTGCATCATCGATACAGGGATATGGCGTACTTCCACAAGGTCTCCGTCAATGCGGTAGCGCAGGCGCAGTCCCTTGCGTTTGGGTTCGAAGTGGATATCGGTAGCGCCCATCTTCACCGCCTGCAACAGTATCTCGTTGACCAAACGCACTACAGGAGCTTGCTGCACCAACTGCTCGACGTGGTCGATCTCTTCGAGCGGTTCCTCCTCACGTTGCAGCAATTGCAAGCTTTCCTCTTGCGTGGCGGGCTGGTCCTCCTGCAGCGTATCGCTGGCGTAGAAAAGGTCTATCGCTTGCTGGAGCACTTCTGGCGTAGTGTACACGGGCTTGATATAGTATCCCGAGATACGCTGCAGGTCATCGCGCGCTATAATATCCACAGGGTTCAGCATGGCGACCACCAGGCGATGCTTCTCTTTGCGCAGAGGCAGCACTCTCAGGCGTCGTGCTAGGTAGGCAGGTATCAGGTTACGCACCTCTTGGGGGATGCTGTTGAGATTCACACGCTCGTAATCTACACCAAACTGAAAAGCCTGCGCTTGCGCCAGCTGTTCACTGGTGATATACCCGAGTCGAATCAGTATCTCACCTAATAACTCCCGTGTACTCTGCTGCTGTTGCAGAGCTTCTTCCAGCTGCTCTTGGGTGATATAGCCCATCTGCAGTAAGATTTCGCCAATGCGCAAACGGGTTTTGTGCATCGTATCGACCTCCATCGCGATTATCGGTTAGAACCGGATTACAGCTCAGAGTGTGCCATGCGAACGTCAGCCGTGCTTTTGAGATATAATGTACACACCATCTATACAGAAGGAGGGTGCTACAAATGGCAGCAAAACGCATTCTGATGCTGGTCGGTGACTACGTGGAAGACTACGAGGTGATGGTTCCGTTTCAGGCTCTGCTCATGGTGGGACATCATGTCCACGCGGTGTGCCCCGGCAAGAAGGCTGGCGAGAAGGTGCGTACCGCCGTGCATGACTTCGAGGGCGACCAGACCTATAGCGAGAAACCCGGACACAACTTCACCCTCAACTACACCTTTGACGAGGTGAAACCGGAAGAGTACGATGCGCTGGTCATCCCCGGAGGGCGCGCGCCGGAGTACATCCGCCTGAATCCGCGCGTTATCAACATCGTGAAGCACTTCGCCGAGTCCGGCAAGCCGATCGCCGCGATTTGCCACGGGGCGCAGCTGCTTGCTGCGGCAGGCGCGTTGAAGGGTAAGAAAGCGTCTGCCTACCCTGCGGTAGGGCCTGAGGTAAACGCGGCGGGGGGCGAATACGTGGAGGTTCCCGTCGATAAGGCGGTAGTGGATGGCAATCTGGTCACCGCACCCGCATGGCCTGCACATCCCGATTGGCTGGCGAAGTTCCTGCAGGTGCTGGGCACAAAGATAGAGCCTTAAAGGCTCTCGCCGAGCCGTTAGGGTTGCTCCATGCGCTGACCGCACCGCGTGGTATAATACAGGCAGGTGATGCAACATGGCAGTGCAGCAACTCGCAACCGAAATCGTCTACCCGGAGTCGGATGGTCAGCCGATGGCAGAGAACACCAAGCAGCTGGAGGTTATCGTCTACCTGTACGACAACCTGTGCGCCCTCTTTGCCGACCGCGAGGACGTGTTCGTGGCGGCGGACCTGCTGTGGTATCCTGTGGAGGGACATCCTGAAATCCGCACCGCGCCCGATGTGTTCGTTGCCTTTGGTCGCCCCAAAGGGCATCGAGGCAGCTACAAACAGTGGGAGGAGGATAATACCGCGCCTCAGGTGGTGTTTGAAATCCTCTCACCCGGCAACCGTTATCGTCCCTTGCTGGAGAAGTTCCGTTTCTACGAGCGCTACGGGGTGGAAGAGTATTATCAGTACGACCCCGAGTTCGGCATTCTGGAGGGCTGGCTTCGCCGCAACGGCACGCTGGAACCGATAGAGGAGATGCAGGATTGGGTGAGCCCTCGTCTGGGCACGCGCTTTACCCTTGAGAAGGGTGAACTGGTGCTGTATCGCCCCGATGGGGAGCGGTTTATTCCCTATGTGGAGTTGCGCCAGCGCATGGAGTGGGCGGAGCAACGAGCACAAGAAGCGGAACAGCGAGCGCGAGAGGCAGAACAGCGGGCACAGCGTCTTGCTCAGCGTCTGCGGGAACTGGGTATAGACCCGGAAGAGGGCTAGTTCCCCTGAGCCCGCTCCCATTCTTCCTGCTGGCGAATCGCCTCTTCTAACGTATCCAGCGCGGGTGAGGGCTCCAGACGCGCTTTGCGGTAGTCCGGGTCGTTGGGGTCTTTCGCCTTCTCTGGGTCAAAGATGCGCGGGTCTACCGGCAACGCCCTGTAGGGTGTGAAGTCCGGCTCGGTGGTGAACATGTCCGCGAGGTCGTTCGCGGCGGCGTCGTACAGATTCAGATAGGGGATGCCCAGTATCAGGTACATCGTTTTCATGATGCTGGCGATACTGCTCTGCCGGTGCGAGACATATCCACGTTTTGCCCAGGGGCTGACCACCAGCAGGATGCTCCGATGAGCGTCCACGTGGTCTATTCCGCTTTGTGCATCGTCCTCCGTGATGAAAATCGCCATCTCTTTCCACCAGGGGCTATGCGATAAGGCTTCCACCACCCTGCCCAGCGCAAGGTCGTTATCCGCCATATAGGCCTCCAGATAGGGATAGCCCTTTTCGGGACGGATGCGGGCGCCGTGATCGTTGGGCAGGTAGATGTACAGGAAGCGGGGCAACGGCTCCCTGCCCGACAGGTATTTCTCGAGAAACTCTTTGAGAAACTGATCTGCCCGGTACTGGTCGGGGATGTTCATGTTGAATTCTGGATACTCCCGGCAAGTGTTCTGGAACAGCGCCATCGGCATGGGGATATTCACCGGCAGACGCGCGCCGGTGGGCTTTGTGTCCTCGTCTTCTGAGATACCGGCGAATTCGAAGCCCTCGCCGTAGTTGCGGAAAGTCACCCCGTTGCGGTGCAGATGTTCCCACATGGAGCCGTGCTCCAGATAGTCCTCCGGGGTGAGCGCGGAGTTCGACTCGAAGAAGGCAAGCCGACCCGGCGCTTTGCTCCCGCGGAAATCCGCTCCTCCACCGTAGCCAGCGGAGGTAATGGTCTCTACCCAGTGGTTGGGATACACACCCACCAGCCAGCGGTGTCCGTCCGCGGAATGGTCACTATCCACATAGAAGTTGTCGCTGGTGGCAAATTGCTGCGCCAGCGCGCGGTGGTTGGGCATTACGTTCACACCCTCGTGCTCGCCCACCTTGCGGTTGACGCCGAAACGCGCCAGCGTGGGGTCGCCGTTGACGCCCGGCAGGTCGCCGAAAACCTCATCGAAGGTGCGATTCTCCTTCGCGATAAACACCACGTAGCGGATTTTGTCCGATGGCACTCCGGCAACAGCAGGTATGGGATGTCCCTTCGGTCGGATAACTTTGACCGGTACGAGACCGTTGTTCTCCACCACCCGGCGGGTCAGCTCGCGTAATTCCCTGTCCGCAGGCACCTCCATGAGCGACACCGTGCCCTTCATCAGCCTGCCGATACTGCGTCCCTCGGGTCCAGGCGTGAAGTTCGCTCCGCCGTTGGGACCTGCGCCGAAGCCTTTGGCGTTTGCCACGTACAGCCTCTTGCCGTCCGGTGACACGCAAACCCGCGACGGATACCAGCATACGGGAATATGCCCCAGCACCTTGCCCGTGCGTGCGTCCAGCACGCCCACCGCATTAATGCCCGACTCCGCCACATAGAGCCGCTTTCCGTCTGGCGAAACCGCAAGACCGAACGGTGCCACGCCACGTAGATGACGCAGGAGGGGCACAGGGGTGAGCAGCGTACGCCACTTCCGGCGGTGAGTGGTGATATCGTACGCTTCCACCGAGTCGTTGGTGGAGTTGCTCACATATACCGTGTCCTGAGACACTGCCAGCGCGGCGGGCGCGCTACCCCCAATCGCCTCGCCCACCAGCAAACCCGTCTTGATTTTAACCGCTACCCGTGGCTTCGTGGGGTTGGCAAGGTCTATCCCCCACACCGAGCAGGCTTCGGGCACGTTCGGGTCGCCCAATCCGGGCACGCGCCTGCCGTTTACTACCGTGCCTTCCCGTGCCTCGCGGGATGGATAACCGAAGGGCGGGAAGGGGATGCCGCGCGGGTCGTCGCCCGGTCGGGTCTCTATCAGTGAGTACTGGAAGGTGCCCATATTCGCCACATATGCCCGGGAACCATCTGCTGTTAGCACAAGGGCAAAGGGGTTCCTCCCTACCCCTGTAGAAGCGACAGGCTTCAGGGTGCTCGCGTCCAGCACGGCAAGGCGGTAGTTAGCGAGGTCCAGCACATACAACCAGCGTCCATCAGGTGACAGGGCGATGTCGGTGGTGAAGGCGTCGGGGTACTCTTCGGTGCTCAGGTCTGTGCGCTCCAACCGCTCTCCGGTGCTGAGTCGAAAGACGATGACACTGCCGTCGTTGCCTCCAGAAGCGTACAGGCGGTCACGTCTGGTGTCCACCGCCGCGCCGATGAAAGTGGCAGGTAGTATCCCTTTCTCTGTGTTTACGGAGGGCGGTACCTGCGTTACCTGCGGGCTGTTGCTGTCGGGGTTGCGGATGACCGTCAGCGAGAAGGGCGCTGTTCCTCCGTTCACCGTCACCAGCACCTTGCCGTCTGTGCTCAGCGTCATGCCGTAGGGGTGCGGGGCGACGCGAATCTGCCTGCCACGCGGGGTGAGCAGGCGTCCGTTAGGCAGTATCGTCGTGCCTTCGGGGTTAATCTGGGCTGGACGCTCACCGGCAGGCGACTGCAGCAGGAACCTGTCCACCCGCGTGGGGGCAGCGACGGCAGGATGAATCGTAGCCAGTATGAGTACCAGAGAGAGTATCCGGCGCATGTGTCGTTCTCCTCGTGTATGGTATGCGTGAAAAAGGTTCGCTTCTCGCGGGGGACTACCTGCAGGATGGTGTTAAGATGTGGTAAAGAACTCACTCAAAACCGCTTCCACCGCCACTTGAGTAGCGTCCATATCGCCTCTACGCCGTCCCACCAGCGGATTTTCTTGCCCTGCAGGGTGGTGCGCGCCTCATAGGAGATGGGCACTTCCAGAATCTTCACCCCGCGGCGGATGACTTTAGCGGTCACTTCGGGGCAGAACTCGAACCGCCGGCAGGTGAGCGGCACGCTTTTGAGCAGGTCGGCGCGGAAGGCTTTGTAGCAGGTCGCTTCGTCGGTAAGCGGATGCCAGTAGAGCCAGCGAACCATCCCTGCCAGTAGGCGGTTAATCAGCCAGTTAGGCAGGCGCATTCCCGTCGGGCGTTTGCTGGTGAGGAAGCGCGAACCGTACACTACCTGCGCCTTTCCTTCCGCAATGGGGGCAATCACGCGGGGAATGTCCATCGGGTCGTATTCCAGGTCGGCATCCTGAATAATGATAATGTCGCCGGTAGCGTGTGCGATCGCGGTGCGTATTGCCATCCCCTTGCCCATGTTGTGCTCGTGTCGGAGCACCACCACGTCAGGCTGCTGCGCCAGCAAGGCGGGGGTTTCATCGGTGGAGCCGTCGTCCACCACGATGATCTCTTTCTGCAGAGGCACCGCGCGCACACGCTCAATCGCCTGCACAATAGAGTCGGCTTCATTATAAGCCGGAATGATGATGCTGACGACCGGATTATCTCGCACCGAAGTATTTCACCTTTTGCCTGTACTACTCATAGTGTGCCCTATGGACAGTACGGCTGTCAAGCCTGTTGACAGGGACAAACGAACCGGTTAAAATAGGGTACCCAACCCGTTGCGAAAGGGGGAGACAACAATGCCTCCAAAGGCTTTAACGGCTGAAGAGATTATCCAGCGCTGTGTGCGAACCTACGGTAGCGTGCGTTCCTTTACCGGACGCGCTCTGGTTAGCAGCTCTGTGACCATGCCGGGTCAGCCGAAGGCGCAGATGAGGGCGGAGGCACGCATCGCCTTCGTGCGTCCGGGTAAGCTGCGTGTGGATGGTGTGACCTCTTTGGGCGGACGCGACAACACCTATCTGGTGGTCAGCGACGGCAAGAGGAGCTGGCTCAAAGCCTCTTTCCTCCCGAAAGTGGAGGAGACCACAGATGTTTCCATGCATATCGCGGCGGTAACCGGCGTCGGACTGCAGGCTCCTACCACGTTGCCCGCTCTGCTCATAGGACAATCGTGGGGATATCCCTTCATGGGCACGCCCCGTTTGCTGGGACGCGAGCGTGTGCAGGGTGTGGAGTGCTATAAGATACGCATCGAATCGCCGGTTACGCAGACAACGGTGTGGATTGACACCGGTCAGTTCCTCCTGCGGCGGATGCACCAGAAGCATGATATGAAAGCGTTGAGAAGCAGAATGCCCGCGCCGCAGGGTGCCGGTCCCGACACCATTCCCGACCAGATGGAGCTCACCCACGAGTTTGTGGAGCAGAAGGTGAACCAGCCGGTACCGGGCACACTCTTCAGGAAGCCATAAACTATCACAGAAAAGGAGGAGGGAAGTGTACTATCGTTTCGCCCTGCTGATGGCAAGGTGCGCGGAAGTGTGGCACGACGAACGGCATAAGGAGGTTCTGTCATGCAAACGGCCAGAAGGGTGATTTCCATCGCTTTGCTATGTGCCCTCTTCATGACGGCAGGTGCACAGGAACAGGTGACCGTGCAGGCGCTGCTGAACGAGGGCAAGAAGTACGACGGCAAACAGGTGGTGCTGGTAGGCATCGTGCGTGACCTCAAAGAGAAGTTGAGCAAGAAGGGGAACCCTTACTACACCTTCAAGATAGGCGAGGGCAAGCAGACGGTTAATATCTTCAGCTACGGCAAGGCGGCGGTGAAGGAGGGCGACAAGGTGCGGGTAACGGGTAAGTTCACAGTGGAGAAGCGCGTCGCCTATGCCACTTACCGCAACGAGATAGACGTGACCAGAGGCAAGGTGGAGGTACTCGCTCCTGCCCCGACGGAAAAGGAAAAGGGGAAAGATTCTCCTGCGGGCAAGAAGTGAGGCTCTCGCACTCCAGCCGTTATGAGGAGGTCGCGCGCGTTGTGCGCTCCGCGCCGTTTTCGCTGAAGGAGGGTGAGCCGTTGCGCCTGCGCGTGGCATGCACTGGTGGTAAAGTAGACTCTATGTTTGTTGCAACGACCATCAATCATCTAATAGCACAGGGAACGCAGAGCCTTCAACAGGCAGGGGTGGACACCCCTCGTCTGGATGCGGAGCTGCTGCTGGCAGACCTGCTGGGCGTCGGGCGAGCCTACCTCTACGCTCATCCCGAAGAAGAGGTGGAAGCGAGCATCCTGCAGGAGTGGCAGAAGCGTCTGGGGCGCAGGATACGTCGCGAACCACTGGCGTACATTCTGGGCAAAGCAGAGTTCTACGGACTGGAGTTCACCGTGACGCCAGACGTACTGGTTCCCCGCCCCGAAACAGAGGTGCTGGTGGAAGCGGTTCTTGCCAAACGGCCTGCCACGGTGGCGGACATCGGCACGGGAAGCGGGTGCATTGCGATAGCGGTTGCGGCCAATTTACCGCAGGCGCAGCTCTGGGCGACCGACATCAGCGAAGCGGCTCTTCGCGTAGCTCGTGAAAACGCCGAGCGATATGGTGTGGCAGACCGTATCCACTTCCTGCAAGGCGACCTGCTACAACCGCTGGCGGGGTTGCGCTTCGACGTGATGGCCTCCAACCCGCCGTACGTGGCGGAGAGCGAGCGGCTCTCGCTCCAGCCCGAGGTGCGCGACTGGGAGCCACCACATGCGCTATTTACGGGCAATGACCCTTTGCAGTTTCATCGCCATCTGGCAGCGGAAGCGCATTTCCACCTGCATCAGGGCGGATGGCTGATGATGGAGGTGGGATTGGGGCAGGCAGAAGCGGTGGCGACCCTTCTGGAAGAAGCAGGGTATCGGGATGTGCGTATCCTCAACGACCTCGCAGGCATCGGGCGCGTGGTGGAGGGGAGATACAGATAGCCTGTGATGGCAAGGAACTTCTTGCTATAATGTATGTGCATATTGAGGAGGTCGTTCGTAGAGTGGTCAGGATACTTGCGGCCGAGGAGCATTAAGGACCGATGGCTGTGGGACAGGTTATACACGTAGCCAGTGGTTCTCCCGATTCGCTACAGGATGCTGCACAGAAAGCCTCTAATGTTCTCGCAGGGGGAGGCCTGGTTATCTTTCCCACCGAGACGGTGTACGGGCTGGCAGCAGATGCACTGTCGGAGGAAGCGGTGCGCCGGGTGTGGGAGGTCAAAGGGCGGCCATCCGATAAGCCTCTGCCCGTGCAGGTGGCGGATATGGACGGTTTAAGGCTGCTGTGGCGTGAAGTGCCCGCAGACCTGTTGCCGCTGATAAACGCCTTCATGCCTGGACCGCTCACCCTTGTCTACTGGCGCAGCGCGCTGGTGCCAGACATCGTTACTGCAGGGACAGATACGGTGGGGGTACGGGTACCCAACCATCCTGTCGCGCTTGCCCTGCTACGGGCGTTCGGCAGACCCATCGTGGCGCCCAGCGCGAATCTGTCGGGAGAGGAACCCCCTTCCCGGGTGGAGGATATCTCGCCACAACTGCTGGAACAGGTGGAACTGGTGATCGACGCAGGCGATACGGGCGGAGGGATACCCTCTACCGTGCTGGACGCGACCGTGCGTCCGGCGCGAGTGCTGCGTGCAGGTGCGCTCTCACCACACGAATTGCGGAAGTACCTGGACGTTGACGTTTGATCACAGCTTCCCCTCTTTGTGCTCACGCGGTATAATCAGGTCAGAGGTTGAGGACGATGCCAACACTATTAGATATTATTCTGCTTCTCCTGCTGATGGCTTACGCGGCGACGCAGATCGGCGTGCTCACCGTGTGGGGGATACACACCTACTACGTCCGTCGAGGGATGCGGGGGCTTCTCGCCGAGCGATGGAGCTTTTTGGACCTGTGGGTCGGTTTTCACCTCGCTCTGCTTTTCACTTTTATCTCGCTGGTAGCCGTGGGGGCTGTTGCGGGCTTCCTGCTGGCGTTTTTCGCTCCACAGAAAGTGCACATGTTGCAACAGGCGTTTTTTGCGCTAAATCGCAACACCTCGTTTGTCTGGGCGGTGCTATTGCCTTTGCTGCTCATGCAGAACGCCGCCTTTGTGGCGGTAGCGATATGGTATCTGCTTGGCAAATACAGACTGAGCACAGGCGAGGTAGGCTTATCATGGAACTGGCAGGCGGTGCGCAAAGGTGTGCTTTGGGGTGGACTGGCTTTTCTGATTACTCCGCTGGTGGAACTGCTTAGCCTGGGTGCGCTTCGTCTGGTGCTGGGTGCCTCTGCGTTCCAGCGCCTCATGGACTGGGAGAAGCAGACAGTAGCGCTGGATGCCTTACTGGAGTCGCTTCAACCCGGTGCGACTGCGCTGGCGTTTGTGCTGGTGGTCGCGGTGGCGGCGCCGATTGGCGAGGAGCTGTTCTTCCGGGGCTTCGTGTTTAACGTATTGCGCAACCGGCTTCACTTCACCTCGGCGGTATGGTTGTCCGCCGCGCTGTTCGCACTGCTTCATGCATCGGTCAAGAACTTTCTACCTATTCTGGTGATCGGCGTGTTGCTGGCGCGGCTGTATGCGCGCACGGGGTCGTTGTGGAGCAGCGTGGTGATGCACGGCACTTTCAACTTTTTGTCCGCACTGGCGACGATCGTGCTGGGAGGGCGATAGATGCATCTGGTCAGGTACGTGGGGCTGGTCGGTATCGTGCTGTTGCTGGCGGGTTGCGGCAGGGTGAGCACGGTACGAGGCACTCTGCCACCCTCTCTACAGCAGGCGGAGCAACACCTGCGTCGGGGGGATATTACTGCTGCGAAGCAGGCGGTGGACTCCCATCTGCAGAAATCGCCCACCTTCGACTCCTATTTGCAGGTGCTGGCGTTGTGGAGCAGCAACGACCAGTATGAGCTCAGTGCAGAGTATGCTCAGCGTGCGCTGAATGATACCCGGCTGAAACTGAACTCTCTGGAGGAAGCGCAACTATGGCAGATACGGGGTGACTCGCTGGGGTATCTCAAGCGTTACGATGAAGCGGCGCAGTGCTACGAACAGGTGCTGAAGCGCACCCCCAATAATCCGCTGACTCTGAACAACTACGCCTACTTGTTGGCGGAAGCGAACACCCGTCTGGAGGAAGCGGAGGCGATGGCAAACCGTGCTCTCGCCGCTGAACCGAATAACCCCGTGTACCTCGATACGCTGGGCTGGATATACTACCGTCAGGGGCGGTATCAGCAGGCGGTGCAGCTACTGGAACAGGCGGTACAGGACGCCCCACAGGAGCCTGAATTGCGCTACCATCTGGGTATGGCGTACTGGATGCGTGGGCGTTTGCCAGAGGCGCGCGTGGAACTGCGCAAGGCGGCGAACCTGTGGCGTATCCAGAAGGGCAAGCCGTACGAAGACGCGCTGAAAGCATTGGAGCAGGTGGAGAAGGGCATCAAGGCAGAACCCGAGAGGGAGCGTGTCGACCTATAGGGAGGACGCCCTGCCGAACTGCAACCGCCAGCGCAACTAATGGACATGGCGCGTGAGCTGGACAAGTTCTACATCCCGCCACGCTACCCGAATGCTCATCCGGGCGGTGCGCCTATGGACTACTACACCCGTGCAGAAGCGGAAAGGGCAATAAACTATGCTCAAAGAGTTATCCTCTTCTGTGAAAGTCACCTGGTTTGACTATAGCGCCGTGTGGGAAGCGGTCAAACGCTTCGCACAGGAACTGGTGGAACAGTTCGAAGAGGTCGAAGAGGTTCGCGTCTTCGGCTCGCTGGTGAGGAGGGAATGTGTGCCCGGTAGCGATGTGGATGTGCTTATTCTTCTGCGCGACCATCCTCTACCTTTTCACGAGCGCATACCTCTGTTTCTGCCTCGCCATCCGATGCCCGTTAGCGTGGACGTGTTCCCCTACACTCGCCAAGAGGTGGAAAAGATGCTGCGCGAGGGCAATCACTTCCTGCGCCAGGCAATGGAAGAGGGCATAGTAGTGGCGGGTCAGGATGTAATGGGCTTGACAAATCCCCGCCAAACGATTAGCATACCCGTAGAAACATCTATACGGAACGGAAGGACATGACGCAACAACCACGCAACGCGCCGAAACTGGTGCTGATTGACGGACACAGCTTGCTGTACCGCGCATTCTACGCCACGCGCCCGCTTTCCACTACCGACGGACGCCCCACGAACGCTATTTACGGCTTCGCGGGGATGCTGTGGCAGATTCTGGAAGACGAGAACCCCGACTCCATCGTGGTGGCTTTTGATACCGCCGCGCCCACCTTCCGCCATGAGGAGTTCACCGACTACAAGGCGCACCGCCCCGAGACCGCCGAGAGCTTCTACGTGCAAGTCCCCTCCGCTCGCGAACTGGTGGAGGCGATGGGCATTCCCGTCATCGCGCTGGAGGGCTACGAGGCAGATGATGTGTTGGGCACGCTGGCACAACGCGCCCGCGAGCAGGGCTATCAGGTGCTAATCGTTACGGGAGACCAGGATGCCCTGCAGCTGGTGGAGGAGGGCGCGTTCGTGTTGATGCCCCAAAAAGGCATGGGGCAGACGGTGCGCTACGATGAGCAGGCAGTACGCGAACGCTTCGGGCTGGAACCGTCGCAACTACCCGATTTCAAGGCATTGAAGGGCGACCCATCCGATAACATCCCCGGTGTGCCCGGCATCGGCGACAAGAAGGCGGCGGCACTGCTGAAGCAGTTCGGCAGCGTGGAAAACCTACTGGAACACCTGCACGAGGTGGAAGACCCCAAACTGCGTGCCACGCTGGAGCAGTACCGCGAGCAAATCCCGCAGTACAAGCGGCTGGCAACCATCGTACGCGATGCGCCTGTGCCGGAGACCCCACCGCGATGGCAACCGACCGCGGAACACTTCGCGCGTCTTCAGCAGGTACTGGAAAGGCTGGAATTCCGCTCCTTCTTGCGCCGCCTGCCGGAGCTTCGTGCAAGGTGGCTAAAGATGGAGACGCCCACGCTTCCACTAGAGTCGCCTGCCGAGGTGCGAACGGTCGGTGTGAAGTGGAGCGTGGCGCGTGGGGAAGATGAGGTGCGCCAGCTGGTGAAGCGGTGTCTGCAGACGCCGAAGGTGGGCGTCCGCGCGCTGGTGCAGGGCACGCACGTGATGGAGTTGAAGATTACCGGTGTGGCAATTGCCCTCTCGCGCGAAGAGGCGGTGTACGTGCCCGGTAGCAAGCCGGTCGCCTCTCTATTCGACGAGGAAGACAACGGTCTCGTCAGCTTACTCGCTCCGTTGTGGGAGGGTGAGGCGGTTGCAAAGGCGGGCTACAACCTCAAACCGCTACAGGCGTCGCTGATTCGGTCTGGCGTGCAGCCCCGGCAGTTCCTCTTCGATGCGATGCTGGCAGGATATGTGCTGCAGTCTGGGCGGAGTAGCTACCCGCTTCCCGACCTGGTGCAGGACTATCTGGGCGAAAAGATGCCCGTGGAGGACACCACCGGCGAGGGCGGTCTCGCTGCCTATACCTGCGCCGAAGCCGCCGCTTGCTTGAGGTTGGAGCAGGTGATGAACCAGCAAATAGCGGCTATTGGCTGTGCGGATGTATTGCATCGTATCGAGATGCCGCTCTCGGAAGTGCTGGCACGGATGGAGCTGGCAGGGGTGGCGGTAGATGTGGAGTATCTGCATCAGCTGTCGGATATGCTGGACGGTTTGTTGCGCACCAAAGAAGGGGAAATCTACACGCTGGCGGGCGAGCCGTTCAACATCTCTTCCCCCAAGCAGCTGGGGCAGATTCTGTTCGAGAAGCTGAAACTGCCTGCGGGCAAAAAAACGCGCACCGGTGCATACTCCACCGACGCCGAGGTATTAGAGCAGCTGGCGGTGGAGCACCCGATATGCCGCGGTATCCTGGAATATCGTGAGCTGAGCAAGCTCAAGTCCACGTATGCCGATGTGCTGCCACGTCTGGTGCATCCGTCCACAGGACGCATCCACACCTCGTTCAACCAGACGGTAGCGGCCACGGGACGCCTTTCCAGTAGCGAGCCGAACCTGCAGAACATCCCTATCCGCAGCGAGGTGGGCAGGCAGATACGCCGTGCTTTTGTGGCGGCGCCGGGCAACAAACTGCTGGCGGCGGACTACTCGCAGATCGAACTGCGCCTGCTGGCACACGTGAGTGGGGACGAGAGATTGTTGCAGGCGTTCGCCGAGGACCGCGACATCCATGCCGCGACCGCTATGCTGTTGTTCGGGGTGCCGGCGGATGGGGTCACTCCGGAGCTGCGCCGCAAGGCGAAGACGGTAAACTTCGCGGTGCTGTACGGCATGAGCGACTACGGGCTGTCGCAGGAGCTGGGCATGCCTGTGCAGGAAGCACGTGCCTTTATCGAGAACTACTTCCGTCAATTGCCCGGTGTCCGCCGTTACATCGACGAGACATTGGATTTCGCGCGGCAGCACGGCTACGTCACCACCCTTTACGGCAGGCGACGTTATGTGCCCGAAATCAATCATGCCAATCGCAACGTGCGGCAGGCAGCAGAACGCGCAGCGATTAACTCGCCCTTGCAGGGAACCGCCGCCGACATCATCAAACTGGCGATGATTGAGCTCGATCGCCGACTGCGCCGAGAAGGCTGGAAAGCGAAAATGGTGCTGCAGGTGCACGACGAGCTGGTATTCGATGCCCCGCCCGAGGAGTTGTCTGCGCTGGCAGGTGTGGTGCGGGAGTGCATGTCAGGGGTAGCCAGCCTGCGCGTACCGCTGAAGGTGGATGTGGAAGCGGGCGACAACTGGGCGGAGATGGAGAAGTTTGCGCCGTGAAAGCAGGAAACGCAATATGCGGCGGCAAAACCTATAGCGCGCGTCTGCGTGATGAATGCACAGGGAGTAAGTAGCATTATGCCGGAAGACCTAATAGAGGATTCTGCAGTACCGACGGACCAGGTTCCTCTGGAGCCCACCGCACCGGAGCCTGCTTCCGAAGTCGATGAGTTCGCCCGTGCTGTGCAGGAGATGAGCCCGGAAGATTTGGATCGCGCCACCCGCACGGTGCGCAAAGGGCAGCTCATCCGGGGAACGGTCGTGCATGTGGACGAAAACGGGGTGCTGGTGGACATCGGCACCAAGTCGGAGGGGGTCATTCCTCCAAACGAGCTCACTCGCCAGCCCAATCAGCCGCCAGAAGAGGTGGTACAGGTGGGGCAGGAGATTGATGTGGTGGTGCTCAAGCCGGAGACTGAAGAGGGACAGGTCATCCTGTCCAAAAAGCGCGCGGACTACGAGGTGACCTGGAACCGGCTGGAGGAGGCGATACGGTCAAACGAGACGCTCCAGGGCATGGTCACCGAGCGGGTAAAAGGCGGTTTGATGGTGGATGTGGGCGTACGTGGCTTCGTGCCCGCTTCACACGTCGGCATGAGTCGTACACCTCTGCCGGATAGCGCGTTGGAGAAATACGTGGGACAAACCATCCCGCTGAAGGTGCTGGAAGTAGACAGGGTGCGCAGAAAGGTGGTGCTGTCCAACCGACTGGCGGAGGCGGAGCGGCGCGAACAGGAGCGTCAGCAAGTGTTTGCCAGCATTCAGGAAGGACAGGTCATCGAAGGCAAGGTACGTCGTATTGTGGACTATGGCGCGTTCATTGACCTGGGCGGCATCGACGGCTTGCTGCATATCAGCGAGATCTCGTGGAAGCGCATCAAGCACCCTTCGAATGTACTGCGCGAAGGCGAGCGCGTGCGTGTGCAGGTGTTGCGTGTGGACCCCGCTACCCGCAAGGTTTCGCTGGGCATGAAGCAGCTGATCCCCGACCCGTGGCTCGAGGTAGAGAAGCAGTATCAAGTAGGACAGGTGGTGACGGGCAAAATAGCACGTTTGGCTCCGTTTGGGGCGATAGTGGACCTGTCGGGCGACCTGGAAGCCACCATCCCCCTGTCAGAGCTGTCTACGCGGCGCGTGCGCAGCGCGGCGGAGGTGGTGCAGGAGGGGCAAGAGGTGGAAGCGCTGGTGGTGCAGATTGTCCCCGCTGAGCATCGTATGGTGCTGAGCCTGCGCCGCCTGCAGAAACAGCGAGAGGAACAGGAAAAAGAGCAGCTGATGGAACAGTACGGCAACACCGGCTCGCGCGGCTTTACCATCGGCGAGGTCGTGGGCAGAAACTTTGGTGTTGAAACGCAAACAAGCGAACCATCGTCAAATAGTGAAGAGGAAGAGCAAGCACCGGCGGAGTAGTCATGCTGGTTGCTATCACCGGCGGTATCGCCGAAGGCAAAAGCACCGTATTGCGCTGGTTCGAGGAGTGGGGAGCGCATAGTCTCAGCCTGGATCAAATCGCACGCACGCTGAGCGCACCACAGGAAGCACTTTGGCAAGCGATTGTGGCGGAGTTCGGGCAAGGATATCTGCTACCCAACGGTGAACTGAACCGCAGGAAGCTGGGGGAGGCAATTTTTGCGGATAACGCCCTGCGCCGACGGTTAAACCGCGTCAGCCACCCCATCATCCTGGGGCAAATGCACCGTCAGATAAACGAGATTCGGGCGCGGGAGCCAAACGCTGTGGTGGCGGTAGAGGTGCCGCTGTTAATAGAGTGCGCACTCTACATGCAATTTGACAGAGTGGTGGTAGTAGAAGCGGGTGAGGCGGCTCAACAGGCTCGCCTGGCGGCAGACGGTTTCGGTCAGGAGGAGATCGCCCATCGCCTCGCTTCGCAGCTCCCTACCCGCATAAAGAGGATTTTTGCCGACTGGGTCGTATGGAATCGTGAACATTTAGAACGAACTCGCGAGCAAAGCTGGCGCATCTGGCAGGAGTTGCAGCAGGAAATTGCGAAATAATGGCGTAAACTGCTGTGCGGTTGTTGACAAGGCGAGAAGGTGTTCTTATAATCTTGCAGGAAACTTGAGGCAGTTGGTGAACGATATTTTCGGGTGACTTTGTGTAAACGGCAAGCACCTAAGACGTGAGGAGGAAGGAACAGCATTGAGAGGCGCTAACGGTCAGGTGTCGCCCGTGTTGCGGGCATGGACGTTGTTGCTGTGGGTTACAGTCGCTGCGTTATGCCTGAGCCAATCACTGGCTTGGGCGCAGCCTAAGACCCGCTTCCCGCGCTTTCCCATTGTCGGGAGCCCCGATCGCGCACCGGTAGACCTCAAGCGTAATTGGGATATGCTGAAGGGGCGAGGTACACCAGAACAGACCACGAACCTCACGAACTCCCCGGCAGATGAGTTGGGACCGGTATGGTCGGGTGATGACCGGTTCATCTACTTCTACTCCAACCGGGTCAGCGCAGAGAATGGGGCGCGAGGTACGAACTTTCACATTTACGTCATGAGCCCCGAGGGCAGTGGTGTTCGCCAGATTACCACCGAAGAAGGCGACCAGATCGAACCTGCACTCTCACTCAACCAGAACCGGCTCGCATATGTGGCACGAGCCTCTGCGGCAGCGCCTTATCATCTGTTCGTACGCAACCTCACTACAGGTGCTGTGTTGAGCCTCACTCGCGAGCGAACCGACCTACCCTTCAGCGAGGTGCGCCAGCCTACCTGGTCACCCAGTGGGCTGGAAATTGCCTTCGCGGGTAAGGTGGGTAGTGTCTACCATATCTTCATCATCAACGTCGATACGGGTGTGGTTCGTCAGGTGACCACCGGTAACTGTAATGACATGGAACCCGCGTGGTCGCCCGACGGGAACCTAATCGCTTTTACCTCCAACCGCGCGGACGCGGCGGGAACCGGTGCAAAACCGACAACCGACATCTGGACGGTGACCGCCTACTCGCTAGACCCTGCCTCGGCGGTAGTGCGCCGGGTGACCAATTTCTCCGCGAACGGTGTGGACAGCTCCAACAAGCAGGCAACCTGGAGCTTGCGCGAACTGCCTCGCTTTATTACCGGAGCAAACCGCCCCATCCTGTGGCTGGCGTTCGCCTCGAACCGGCAAGATACCAATGGCGACGGCACACCTGATGCGGTCGGCAGCACTTTTGACATCTACTTCATGGACGCGACCATCCTGCCCGATGGCTCCGGGCTGCAGACGGTAGAACCTACCGCGCAGATCTACCATATCGACGCACGCGACCCCACCTACAGCTCCGACGAAGAGATGCCTACTTGGTCGCAGTTCACCACCGCCATCAAACTGGCGCACGTGAGCAACCGCACGGGCAACTGGGACATCTTCGCTACGTCTGTGGTAGACGTCAACGCGCCAGAGTTGATAAAAGTGGATGTCGACAAGAACGAGATTGTGCAGGTGACGCCGCGCGTCTCGCTGCCGGGCACGACCGTGCGCATCCGCGCGAAGGTGCGTGACCTCGAGAGCGGGGTGGCGGCAGTTTATGCCCAGATTAAGGATCCGGATAGCAAGTATCAGGATGCACAGGGAATAGAGCACAAACTGTTCTTCAACTTCGGTTTCGCTTCAGTGGAGGGTAGCTCCATTTTGGTTTCCCCTATTCCTGTAGAGTTCGATTGTCAGCCCATCGACCCGGCGACCAATACGTATGTTGCGCTAACGAATACCATGCCTGGTCGGCCCACCATGATAGCCTCTTGGTTTTTGGGCTACCCACCACAAATGTACGAACCGGGCTACGACGACTTCAACG
>JBMFOT010000042.1:0-31188 GCA_049969495.1 Armatimonadota bacterium | reverse complement strand
CCATAGGGCTTGCATTGCTCCACCGAAATATGCCACAATAAGAAGCCTTCGGGCGCACAACTTATCAGGCGGAGAGTATGCAAACGAGTTCGAACTACCTCAAGCAGCTGGGGATGCAGTTAAAACCCTATGCCCAACCGATTGTCTGGCGCAGTATCCTGCAGATATTCAACACCTTCTTTCCCTTTTTCTTTCTGTTTACCATGTCGTGCCGTGTTGCAGAACACCACTGGGCGTGGAGCATCCCTCTCAATGTGCTGGCAGGGCTGTTTCTGGTGCGCATCTTCATCTTGCAGCATGATGCCGGGCACGGTTCCTTTTTCCCCAAACGTGCAGCCAACACTGCGCTAGGCTTCGTGTGCAGTATCCTGACGATGGTACCCTATGCCGCATGGCAGTATACCCACGCCATCCACCACTCTACTAGCAGCAACCTAGACAAGCGAGGCATCGGCGATGTGTACACCATGACCCTGCAGGAGTACCTGCAAGCCAATCACTGGCAAAGGTGGCGCTATCGCCTTTTTCGTCACCCGCTGGTGCTGTATCTGATAGGTCCGTTTGTGGTGTTCATGTTGGGCTATCGGATACCGATGGGTATCTCGCGGAGAAAGCCCGCGCTATTCCGCAGCGTGATGTACACGAACATCGGCATCGCGTTGTATCTCGCCGCCATCGTCCTGCTATTCGACTGGAAGGCGGTGTGGCTGGTGTATCTGCCCATCCAGTACGTGGCGAGTGCAGTGGGACTGTTTCTTTTCTACGTACAGCACCAGTTTGAAGATAGCTACTGGGAGCGTGACCCGCGCTGGGAGTTCTTGCGGGCTGGGCTGGAAGGAGCATCCTACCTGCGTCTTCCACGGGTGTTACAGTGGCTAACGGGCAACATCGGCTTCCACCATGTACACCACCTCGCGCCGCGTATCCCGAACTATCTGCTGGAAAAGGCTTACCGTGAGATCCCTGCCCTGCAGATGGCGCCTACTCTCAGCCTGAAGGACGCCATCATGGTCGCCTTTGCCGACCTGCACCTCTACGATGAGGAGCGCAAGCATCTGGTGGGTTTCCGCGACGCCGCACGGCTGTTGCGCCAGCAAAAAGTGGGCGGTCACGCTCTGTCGTGACCGCCATACAAGGGATGCGACGGAGCGCATCCCTCCAACGATGCGGCAAACAGGATGTTTTCCACCCACGCCGAAGTACGCCCTGAAAAGCGGTCTGGCAGGAGGCGTGTATGAGCAGTCAATCGTTGCCGGAACACCCACGGTTGCTGTTCAATCGGCAGGGCATCGATGCGCTGAAGATGCGGATAGAGCGTTGTGGTTGGGCACAAAAGCGGTGGCGCGTCCTGTTGCAAAGCGGTGAGGGATGGTTGAAAGAGACGGTCACCTTGCCGCCGCGAGGCGGAAACTGGTACCACTATTACGCTTGTCCGGAACACGGTGCGGCTCTGCGAACGGGCGAGCAAATCGGCGAGTGGCAATGGGAACATATCTGCCCGGTGGACAACAAGCGTTTTCGAAGTGACCCTAACCGCCCGGACCAGGACTACGACGGTTGCGTAATCATGACCGTGCATGGGCAAATGGCGAACCGCGTGCGCGACCTGGGCATCCTCTATCAGGTCACCGGCGACGCGCGCTATGCCCGCAAAGCGGCGGAGATTGCCTTGCAGTATGCCCAACACTATACCTCCTATCCCCTACATACCATTCGTGGCGAAGCACGCATCGGCGGCGGCAAGGTGGGTCCGCAAACCCTTGACGAAGCGGTGTGGCTGATCCCGATGGCGCAGGGGGTGGACCTGATTTGGCAAACCCTCTCCCCGTCCGACCACGACCTGTTGGCTCAAAATCTCTTTCTGCCCGCCGCCCGCGAGGTGATATTACCCCATCAGCTGGGCGTGCACAACATCCAGTGCTGGAAAAACAGCGCGGTGGGGCTGGTGGGGTTACTGCTGGAAGAAGAGGAGCTGATTCAGCAGGCTATCCACCACCCGGAGCGTGGCTACTGGACGCAAGTGCGCAAAGGCGTCACCGCCGACGGGATGTGGTGGGAAGGCGCGTGGGGCTACCACTTTTACACACTATCCGCCCTCTGGCATCTGACGGAGGCGGCACGTCACTGCGGAATAGACCTCTACGGCGAGGAGCTGAAGCGCATGTACGACGCTCCCTTCCGATTCGCCACACCGGGTCTGCTGCTGCCGGCGTTCAACGACAGCACAGAGGTCAATTTGCGTGCGCAGGCGCCCGCTTACGAGCTCGCCTACGCCCGCTACAAGAACCCTCTCTATGTGCAGCTGCTTGCGACAAGCAACCGTGAGAACGACTACGCGCTCTGGTTTGGGGTGGAATCTCTGCCGAAACCAGGCGCAATACGCTGGCGCAGCGCGAACTACCCCACATCGGGCTATGCGATTCTGGCGAAAGGACGAGGAGACAGTGCCACGTGGCTCTGCCTGAAATACGGTCCGCACGGCGGAGGACACGGACACCCCGATAAGCTGCATCTAGAGATACACGCCGGAGGTGCACCTGTCGCTGCCGACCCCGGAATGGCACGTTACGGGGTGCCCATTCACGCAAACTGGTATCGCACCACACTGGCACATAATACGCTGGTGGTAGACGAAAGTGACCAGCAGCCTACCGAAGGCAAGTGTCTGCAATTCGGCAGCGCGAACGGTGTGGACTTCGTGGTAGCCAGCGCGGGAGCCATCTACCCCGACGTGCGATTCGTGCGTGCGGTTGCCCTGCTCAGCGAGGCGGTTATCGTCGTGCTGGACTCGGTGCGGTGCGAGGGAACGCGTCTTCTGGATGTCGCCTTTCACCTGCAAGGTTCGTGGGAGCACCTGCCCGGGGGCACAAACTGGCAGCCCCCAGCCAAGCGCGGCTACAGCTACCTGAGCGAGCCAACCATCCGACCGGTGGAAGGAGCCACTACCCTGAGCATTCGCCGGAGCGGAGGCAACACCCTGACAGCAACGCTGGCAAGTGATGCCCCCTTTGAGCTAATCACCGCGCTGGGGGTCGGCAAACACTCGCAAGACCGCGTTCCGATGCTTCTGCTGCGCAGAAAGGGCAACACCCTGCGCGCGGTATGGGCGTTGAGCCTGAAGGGCAAACACACGCAGGCGCAGGTGTTCCCTCCACCCTCAGGAGGCGATGGAGCCTTTGCCGTGCAGGTTACTCTGCCGGATGGACGGAAACGCCTGCTTGCGCTGAACCCGCAGGGCACGCCGATTTCTCTGCAAACGCCCGATGGTTCGAAGTGGCGTGTGGAGAGCTACTTCGGGATGCTGTAACGATGCGCGTGGCTCGTCCCGAAGAGGATTACCCTGCTCCTACTATCCGCTGCATTGCCGCTTTCAGTCCCTCCAGCGTCTGCTCATCGTGCGCCTCGATGTAACAGCGAATCAACGGCTCCGTGCCCGAAGGGCGCACCAGTACCCATGCATCTCCCTCCAGCAACAGCTTCACACCGTCTATCAGGTTTGTACCCACCACCTGCAGCCCGTTCAAACTATTCGGCGGCTCCTCGCGGAAACGGCGCATTAGTTCGCGCTTTATCGACTCGTCCACATGCAGGTCGATGCGCTGGGTGCGATACTCTCCCGTCTGTTGCGCTACCTGCGCCAGAGCCTGTTTGAGCGTCACCCCTTCCTTCGCTACCATCTCCGCCATCAGCAGGTCGGCGAGAATGCCGTCCTTCTCCGGGATGTGACCGATCACGCTCAGCCCACCACTCTCCTCTCCACCCACCAGCGCGCCCGTCCGCGCCATCGTGCTGCCTACCCACTTGAAACCGACAGGCGTTTCGTGTACCGTGATGTTGCCGTAGCTGTGGGCGAGAGCGTCTACCTGATGGGTCGTCGCCACCGTACGCACCGCGTGACCGCTTTCGGGCTTCATCTTGCGCAGTAGATACCACAGCGTCAACACAATCACTTGGTTGGCGGTAACCATCTCGCCGTCCGAGTCCACCACGCCAAAGCGGTCGGCATCGCCGTCCGTTGCCAGTCCGAGGTGCGCCCCCGTCTCTCTCACCCGCTCGCTCAACAGGAGCAAGTTCTGCGGGTTGGGGTCGGGCAGGGAGCCGCCGAAAGCGGGATTGCGCTCGCCCTTGATGGTCTCCACCTGCGCACCCACCTCACGCAAAAAGCCATCCACATAGCCGCGCCCTGTCGCGTAGAGCGGGTCAAACACCACCTTCAGTCCCGCCAGCGCGCGCGTGTCCAGCAACCCATGCAGATGCGCGAAGTAGTCGGGGCGTGGGTCAATCTTTTGCTTCAAGGAGGGGTTGCCCTCACGCTTCACCGATTCGGGATGCTGCAGGCAGTAGGCGATTTGCTCCTCGATGGCGTCGGTTGTCTCCGGCAGGGCAGGATGGCAGGTTTCGGGGATGAACTTGATGCCGTTATACTGAGGCGGATTATGCGAGGCGGTCAGCATCACCGCGCCGGCGAGTGCCCTTGCCCGGATAGTATACACGGTGACGGGTGTCGGCGTGTCGCGGTCGGTGACCAGTGCAGGGATACCGTTGGCGGTCAACACATCCGCAATCAGGTCGGCGAAAAGGTCGGAAAGCAGGCGGGCATCGTAGCCGATGACCACTCCGCGTTCCCACCCTTGGCGTGTCTTCACATAGTTGGCGATAGCTTGCGCCACGATAGCCACGTTGTCAAAGGTAAACTCGCGCGCCATCACAGCTCGCCAGCCGTCGGTACCGAACTTGATAGAGATACTCACTCTTTTACCTCACCTCCTGTGCAACGTTCCAAACGACCTCGCTCGTCGGTCACAGTCCTCTACACTTTTAGACTGCCTGCACCGATGGCAGGCGTTAGCATGGAATATGCAAGACACTTTCCCCCCAATTTCAACCCGCAGGCTGGCGGCACGTATCCTCATGTCCGATCCACCTCAAACGCTACTCCTGTGAATGGTGTCCCTCCGATGCCGCCCGACTGGAACGCGGTGGTTTCACCTGCAGCACCTCGTGCGCCGCCTGGAGAACCTCCTCCTCTTTCACCGCGTACAGGTGCTGGTGTATCAGCTCCGGCGTGGGGCGTGCTCCTTCGGGCAGGGGTACGGTCAATGCACGGTGGCAATCGTGGTTGTGCGCCCATCGCTGAAACTTATGCGGTGCGAAGATTGCCACCGTCGGCGTACCCAGAGCCACCGCCGCGTGCATCATGCCCGTATCGTTGCCGATGAGCAGGTCTACCTCTGCCAGCAACGCCAGCGCCTCGCGCAGGCTAGTACGCCCCACCATGTTCAGCGCGCCGTCCTTGAACGACGACGCCACCTGTTCCGCCACATCCTGCTCGTTATTGGCGCCTAGCAAGACCACCTGGAAGCCGTACTCTTTCTGCAGCTGCTGTGCCACCCAGATGAATCCTTCGGTGCGCCAGCGTTTGACGTACGCATCGTTCGAACCGGGTTGCACCAGTAGTATCGGCGCGTTCAGGTCTATCCCCTCCTTGCTCAGGCGGTCGCGAATCGCCTCTCGCTCCTCCGCGGTCACCCACAGCTCCATGTGAGTACCCTGCGCCGGCGCGCCACAAGCCTCCGCCACGTCCAGTAGGTGCAGAATCTCGTGCTTGGGCGGCTCGTACGGCACTCTCTTGGTGAGCAGAAAACCTCGATGTTCTGTATCAAACCCTACGCGCAGGGGTATCCGTGCCATAAACGCCAGTACCGCACTGCTGAGCGAACGGTTGAACAGCGCCGCCAGGTCGTAACCCTTCCGGCGCAGTACGCGCCACATCTCCATGTCCACCCTGCGACGTGCGGTGATCGGGCGCGCCAGATACTCATGTACATAGGGACAGCCTCGCAGCAGCTCTCCTGCCGCCGGGTTGGACAGCAACGTTACATGTGCCTGCGGATAGCGCGCCGCCAGCGCACGCATCGCGGGAACCGCGACAATCGTATCGCCTAAGTAGCGGGATTTGGTCACAATCAGGATGCGGTTTATCTCAGGCATGAGTCATTACCTCCAGCAGAGTGCGTTCCAGCATCTGCATCACTTCTGAAACCGTAATCATGTCCATACAGTCCGAATGCTCACGACGTGGGTTTCGACCATTGCAGATGGGGCATTCGTGTTTGTGGGTAATCATCCGGTGCTCTTGCCCGTAGGGCGAGGTACGCAGGTGATTGGTGGGACCGTACAGCCCGATAACCGGTTTGCCCAGTGCCGCCGAGATATGTGCGGAACCGGTATCCCCGCAGAGGTGCACCACGCTCCGACGCAGGATGACGGCAAGCTCCTTCAGATTGGTCCTGCCCACCAGGTCCACAAAAGGCGCAGCGGTCCGGGCGCGAATCTCCTCCGCGAGCGGACGGTCCGCCTTGCCTCCCACCAGCACCACCGGCAGCCGATACTGCCAATCAATCAGTGTAATGAGCTCCGCCCAGCGTTCGGCTCGCCAGCGTTTGAAGGGCTGACCGGCAGACGGGTTGATGGAGATAAAACCTTCCGGGGGGGAGATACCTTCCTCTTGCAGCAAACGGCGAACCCTTTCCTCCGCCTCCGGCGGGATGAACAGCGGAAACTCCACCGGTTCTGTCTCGGCACCTAGATAGCGCGCAACGTCCAGATACTCCTGCACCACATGCACGCTGGTTGGTTCTTTGGGCACCACCCGGTTGAATAGCCACGCTCCCTCACGCTGCCAGTGATAGCCGATACGCACCGGCGCACCGGTCAACCATGCCACCACCGCGCTCTTCAGCAAGCCCTGCAGGTCTATCGCCAGCTGGAAGCGACGCGAGCGCAACAGGCTCACCACCCGCCGCACCTCCTGCCACGTATGCGGACGCCATACCCCGCGACGCCATGTCTTACCGGGAATGGTGATCACCTCGTGCAGGTAGGGGTTGCCGGTGACCACCTCCGCACAACGCTCTTCGGTAATCCACGTGATTTGTAGGTGGGGAAAGCTGCGCTTGAGAGCAGCGGACACAGGCAAAGCATGTACCACGTCGCCGATGGAACTCAGTTTCACAATAGTCACCCGCTCGATGCGCTGCATGTCAATCTGTGGTGCTTGTCGCATAGACTTCCTCCGGCGGGCGCGTTTTCCAGCGGTTGTGCAGCCACAGCCATTGCGATGGGTGCTGGCGTATCTGCTGCTCGATAATCGCGCTGAGTCGTGCCATAGTCTCGGTTATATCGTGCTCCTTGTTACCTGATGGTTGCACCACAAAGGGCGGCAGTATCTCGAGCAAATAGATGTTGTCTGGTTGGCGTGTACAGAATACAGGAAGAAGGGGCGCGCCGCTGCGCAGGGCGAGCAGTGCTGGACCTGCCACCGTGCCCGCCAGCCTTCCGAAAAAGGGCACGAAAACATCGCCGGCGTTCTGGTCAGGGAGCAGGGCTACCAGCTCGTTGCGCCTCAGCGCCTGCAGAACCGCTTGCGCCGCTTGACCCCTGGGAATCACACGATAGCCTCCCTGCTCACGAATGCGGTTGACCAGCACGGTAGTCGCAGTATCGTCGGCATCGCGCGCCACCACGTTCAACACATAGCCTTTGCACTGTGTTATATATCGTGCGGCCATTTCCCAGTTACCGTAGTGTGCGGTAATAACCAGCGTGCCCCTGCCTTGCCGTAAACACCACTGCAGGTGTTCCTCTCCTACCAGCCTCACCATGCGGCGTAAATCGTCCGGTGACAAACCGTCCCCTACCAGGAACTCCATCAGCGATTTGGCGAAATGGATAAATACCTGTTGTACCATCTGCCGGCGTTGTTCTGTCGTCAAAGAATCACCGTATGCCATCTGCAGGTTTCGCTCGGCGACCGTGCGATACCGACGCGATAGCCGATATGCCAGCTTCCCCAACCACTCACCCACCCTGTACAGCACGGGCAGAGGCACGCGCTTCGCCAGATGGTGCAATCCCAGCAAAGCAATGCGTCCGGCAAAGCCGCTCAACCTTTTGAGAAGACCGGCTCGCCTTCGCGTTGTACCCATCAAGCGTGCGTCTTTGCCCGCTTTTGCCTGTCGTCCGTTTCCCCCGTCCATTCTGGCTATTATAATACCCCTGCCAAGGCGAAACGGCAAGAGTAGAGGAGTTCGGAGCGTCTGTGGCGAAGATAAGCCCAACCGCATTTCAGGAGGAGGGTTTATCATGAAGAAGATCGTTGCTCTTGCCGTCTATACTGTGTGCGCTTTGCCTGTTCTGGCACAAAGCACCGTCTTGCCTTCGCGCAGCGGCACCATCTTCGGCCCTACCGGCTTGTTCAGCGTGCCGACCGCCGATGTGCTGACCGCCCGAAAGTTCCAGATAGGCACGCACTTCGGACGCGACCTGAGCACCGTTGCGGTAAATGCTGGCATTGCGAACTTTGTGGAGGTAGGCGTCTCTTACCTGGACCGCGACGATGCGGACAACCGCACCATTGCCAACGCGAAGGTGCAATTTATCCCAACCGGCTTCGAAAACCTGAAAATCGGCGTGGGGGTGATAGACATCGCGAAGGCGATAGAGCGAACGGGCTACATTATGGTCACCAGCCGGGCGAAGGTGCCGCCAGATGTAGAAGATACGGTGTCGCAGATTATCCTGCACGCAGGTTACGGTACAGGTCTGTTCCGGGAGAAGATTATCGGTGGTGCAGAAGGTGTTTTGGGTACCCACTGGCGTGTGATACTGGAATACGATGGAGACAACCTGAACGGTGGTTTGCGCTACAGCCACGACAACTACCTGCGTCTGCAGGCGGGCATCCTGCGCAACCAGCTGTTCTTCAGCGCGGGATACACGCTGGAGTTCTAAAGGGAGGGAACACTATGCGGTTTGCTGTGATTGCCGGTTGTCTGGCGCTGTGCATCATCTGCGCTACTGCGCCGGGGGCGGAGACCACGATTCGCCTCAGCGTACAAACGGAGGGACATGCACCCACCCTTGTCGCAGTGAATCTACCCACCACGGTGAGGACCGACGAGGTGCGTTTGCTACTGCTGCCCGAACGCGCCGAGGTGCCGTGCGATATCCGGCTCATGGACAGAGGCGTGCGCCAGCTGCTATGGATACACCCCGGGGGTAAGCGCGAGTATCTGGTTGAGGCGGGTAGAGCTTCTTCCGCTCCCCTGCGCTGGCAAGCGCATCTGAAGGCAAACGCCCTTGAAATCGCCCGCGACGGGAAGCTGGTAACCCGCTACGTCTTCTCCGGCGCCACCAAACCCTATCTCTACCCCATCCACGCTCAGACTGGCGTTGCCATGACCCGCGCCTACCCGATGGAACAGCGCGAAGGCGAGTCCACCGACCATCCCCACCAGAAATCCTTCTGGTTTACCCACGGCGACGTGAACGGCATAGACTTCTGGACAGAGGGTGAAGGCAAAGGGCGTATCGTGCACCGCGAGTTCTCGGACATCTCCGGTGGACGTGTGGGCACGTTTATCACCACGCGCAACGAATGGCGCACCCCGCAAGGACAGCTGGTATGTACCGACACGCGCGAGGTATGCGTGTACGATATGGACGACCTGCGCATTATCGACTTCACCGTCACCATTCGCGCGGGCGAACAACCGGTGCGCTTTGGGGATACCAAAGAGGGCACGTTTGGCATTCGCATCCCTACCAGCATGGAGCAACGTCATGGTAAGGGCACGATACTGACCGCCGCGGGCAAGCGAGACAAGGAGGCGTGGGGCACGCGGGCAGTGTGGTGCACGTACAGTGGAGATGTGGGAGGCGAGGTGTACAGTATCTCGGTGTTCGATCATCCCAACAATCCACACCATCCTACCTACTGGCACGTGCGCGACTATGGGCTGTTCGCCGCGAACCCGTTCGGCTGGCGTGAGTTCCAGAACAACCCGAACGTGGACGGCAGCATCACCGTTCCTGCAGGCGGGCAGATAACGTTCCGTTATCGCACCATCTTCGCAAAGGGTTCGATACCTGCCGAGAGGCTGAACGCGCTGTACGAGGCGTTCGCTACGCCTGCGAAAGTGAATATGTTTCCCTAGCGTGTCTAGTTTTTTCTTTTTCCACAATGGGGTATACTTTGCTTAGAGAAGCGATGGGATGGCAAATCGAGCTCCGGCGGATAAGCAAAGTCTTCGACGAGCGCGTGGTGCTGCGGGATATATCGGCAACGGTCACCGCCCCCGGAGCATGGACGATACTGGGACCAAACGGCAGTGGGAAGAGCACTCTGCTCCGCATCGTTGCGGGACTACTGACGCCCACAGATGGTGAGGTACTGTACCTTCACAACGGGGAACGGTTGACAGCGCACCAGAGGCGGCAGGTAGTGGGTATGGTCGCTCCCGACATCGCCCTGTATCGCCCGCTGACCGCTCTGGAGAACCTGCGCTTTTTCGCTAAGGCGCGAGGGTTGCCATGCCGAGATAGCGAGCTGTTGCAATGGCTGGAGAGAGTGCAGCTTCGTTCCCGAGCGCACGATCCGGTAGCCTCTTTCTCTACCGGCATGGTGCAACGGCTCAAACTGCTGACCGCACTGGTGCATCGCCCGTCGGTGCTACTGCTCGATGAGCCGGGCAGCAATCTGGACGAGGCGGGAATGGAGTTCATTCGCGAAACGGTCAGAGAGCAGGCACAACATGGCATCGTTATTATCGCCACCAACGACACCCGAGAGCTGGGCTACGGTGAACCGCTCGTCCAGCTGGGTGCATGAAGCGTTTGCCGTCTTCGCGAAGGACTGGCTACTGGAGCTGCGCACGCGGGTCGCGCTGGGCTCGGTAGTGCTGTTTGCGGTCACATCGGTGGTGGCGTCGGGATTTGCGCTGGCGCCTCCGTCGGGCGTGCCTGCCGAAGTGAAAGCCGCCCTGCTCTGGGTGGTGGTTTTCTTCGCAGCGGTGGCGGGTTTGTCGCGCGTATTTGTAGTGGAGGAGGAGACGCGCACGGCGGACTCCTTGAGGCTGGCGGTGTCGCCGGTGGGAGTGTTTGTGGGCAAGCTGGCGTTTAATACGGTGTTGATGTGGGGTTTGTGTGTGGTAACGGTGCCGTTGTATCTGTTGTTGCTGGAGGTGCCAGTGCGAAGCGTCAGCCTGTTTGTCACGGTGGTCATGCTGGGCAGCACCGCGCTGGCGTGCGCTACCACAGCGGTTGGCGCGATTGTGGCAAAAGCCACCACACGGGGAGCGCTGTTCGGCGTGTTATCGTTTCCGGTGGCGTTGCCTCCTCTGCTGGTGGCGATTCACGGCACGAAAGCGGCATGGCTCAGCGAAGGGGCATGGCGTGTAGCGACCGGTGACCTGCAGGTGCTGCTGGGGTTTATTCTGGTGATTGTGCCTGCGTCTTTGCTGGTGTTCGAGCACATCTGGAGCGAGTGAGGATGAGCGCAATAGGCAAGATGCTTACGGGTATCTGGGTTGCGGGGGTGACAGTTGCCGCCTTTCTCTGGCTTCCGCCGGCTCAGGGCTTTCGCAGTCCTGAAGCCGCGCGCATTGTAGTGTTTCATGTGCCCTGCGCGGTGCTGACCTTCGTCGCATTTCTCGTGAACGCCGCCTATTCCTGGCTCTATCTGCGCTCACGACACCCGTTGACCGATGCGAAAGCGAACGCCGCGGCGGAGCTGGGAATGCTCTTTGCGGTGCTGGCAACGGTGACCGGCTCGCTGTTCGCCATGGAACAGTGGGGCAGTGCCTGGAACTGGGACCCGCGCGAGACCTCTATTGTGATGCTGATGCTGGTGTACGCGGCATACTTTGTGCTGCGCGGAGCAGTAGAGGAAAAGAGCAAACGCGCGCGTCTTTCCGCAGCGTACGCCCTGCTCGCTTTTCCCGCAATGGTATTCCTGATCTGGATATTGCCTCGCATCGTGGAATCGCTTCATCCGACGAACACGCTGTTCACCCGTTCGGGGCTGGACCCTCGCTATCGGGTGACGCTGTGGAGCTTTTTCGCGGGGCTACTGGCGGTATTCGTGTGGATGTTCCGCCTGCGGCTACGGGTGGAACTGGCGGAGGCTCGCCTGCGCCAGCAATACCACCGTGACGCCATTGCTGAAGTGACACTGGCAGGAGAAACACGATGAACCCACTGGTTACCTATATGATTACCCCCCTGCTGATATGGGCAGGGGTATTCGGCTACCTGTTCTGGCTGGACATGCGCTTGCGAGCACTGGAAAAACGTCTGGAAGAGGAGGCGCGTCGGTGAAAAAAGCTTACCTTTTCGCTATGGGATTCATCGCGCTGGGGCTTTTCCTAGCAGGACGCGCGATGATTCAAACCATCGTGCCATATGTCTCGGTAGCGCAAGCGCGCCAGAGCAGCGGCAAAGTGCAGGTGAAGGGCAAACTGGTGCAGGGCTCCGTGCAAATGGATCCTATCCAGAAGGAGACCCGTTTTATCATAGAGGATGCCAAAGGTGACCGCTTGCCCGTCGTGCACCCCAAGTTGGCGCAGGGCAACGTGGAGCAAGCCACCGAGATCGTGGCCATTGGGCAGATGCAAGGCGATAAGTTCGTGGCAGAAAAAATCCTGTACAAGTGCCCCTCCAAATACCAGGGCAAGCAGATGCAGGAGTATCAGGAGAGTTCACAATGAGCGCAGCAGAATGGGGGCGCCTTATCATCTACCTTGGCGCGGCGAGTGCGGTGGTGGCAACAGTGCTGTTCGCGCTTGCTGCCAAACAGGAACGCTGGCTCCTATGGGCGAGGCGGGCTTACGCGCTGGCGGTCTTTAGCGCGGTGGCGGCGTTTGGTATTCTGATCTCGCTGTGTCTGCGCAGCGATTTTCGCGTGGTCTATGTCGCCAACTTCAGCTCCAGCGACCTGCCCTGGTACTACAAACTCTCGTCCGCGTGGGCAGGGCAGGAGGGTAGTTTTCTGTTGTGGGCGTTCTGGACGGCGGTGCTGGGCTTACTGCTCATTCGCCGCCTGAAACGGTACGAACCGCTGACAATGGCGGTGTATAGCAGTATCCTCTCCTTCCTGATGGCGATTCTCACCAAGCAGTCGCCGTTCCTGCTGTATCCCCCCAGCGAGGTGCCGCCAGAGGGCATGGGGCTGAATCCCCTCCTGCAGAACTACTGGATGGCGATACACCCGCCCACCATCTTCATCGGCTTCGCTTCGCTGGCAATCCCCTTTTCCATTGCCGTCGCCGCGCTGTTGCGCAAAGATTGGGATGGCTGGGCACAGGCTGCCATGCCCTTTGTTATCCTGTGCTGGATAACGCTGGGCGCAGGGCTGATACTGGGTGGCTACTGGGCATACGTGACGCTCGGCTGGGGCGGCTTCTGGGGATGGGACCCGGTGGAAAACTCCTCGCTGGTGCCGTGGCTGGTCATCACGGGGCTGATGCATGGGCTAGTAGTGCAACGCAATCGCGGCGGACTGCACCGTTCCAACCTGCTGCTGGCACTGCTGGGGGCACCCCTGTTTTTCTACGGAACCTACATGACGCGCAGCGGCGCGCTCGCCGAGTCCTCGGTACATGCCTTTGACGCACTGGCAAAAGGGGCTTTGGGACTGGTGGTTGCCATGTTGGTGACATACACCGTCGGCGGGCTGGGATTATGGCTGTTCCGTCTGCGTAGTATCCCCGCAAAGCAGACCGCCGAGGGCATCCTGTCGCGCGACCTGGCGTTCTCGCTGGGCATCATCGCGCTGGTGGTGATTGCCGGGTTGACGCTTATCGGCGCGTCTATGCCCATTATTTCGTTGCTCATCGCCAAGCAGAGCAGTGCCGTGGACACCAGCTACTACCATATCGCCAATGCCCCCTTTGCCTACGTGATGTTGCTGTTGCTGGGGCTGGTTCCCTTCCTCAGCTGGCGGAAGGTAGACAACACGGATGCGTTTATCCAGCGTATTTCCGCACCCTGGTACGCTACGCTGGTCATCGGGCTGGTCGTCGCCTTTGTCTCTTACTTCATGCGATTGCCTGTCGCTGTAGGAGTGTTCTTCCTAATGCTACTGGCGACGTTCACCATCCTGTCCAATGCCATCCTGGTATGGCGGCTGGCGAAGCGCAGCCCGATGAGCCTGGGCGGCTACCTGACGCATGTGGGCGTGGGGCTGGTGTTACTGGGTGCGGCGGCGAGCACATTCTACGAGCAAAAGACGGAGGCGGTGCTGACCAACGGCATGACCGCCGAGATGTTTGGCTTTAAGGTCAGCTACGCGGGAATGACGCACCCCGACGAGGAAATGGGCAAGGATAACGCTGTGCGCCTGAAGTTCGAGAGCCTGAAAGGTGATAAAAGCTTTGAGGCGCGACCTGTTTACTACTTTGATACGCACAACCCCATGCAGCCGCGACGTGTTGCCGAACCCCATATCTACAAGCACGTGCTGTATGACATGTACATCGCCATCGGCAGCGACGGGGGAGGCGTTATCGAGCGAATGCAGGACCCGGGCAAAACGTTGCCCATCCGCCGCGGCGAAACCAAGAAAATGGGCGAATACACCATCCACTTTAAAAACTTCCAGATACAGGGTACGATGGGCGGCCCCGACATGAGCATCGGCGCGGTGCTTGAGGTAGAATATAAGGGAAGAAAAACGGAGCTGGTTCCGGTAGCGGTGTTCGGCAAGGGCTGGAAGCCCGTGAAGCTACCCGGCGGCGGCGAGGTAGCCATCTTCCCCGACGAAATCAACGCCAACGAACGCGCGGTAATCCTTCACTTCTTCGGGATGCCGGGGCAAACCACCATGCCCGACCACGTGATCGTACCGGTGGAGGTGAAGCTGAAGCCGCTGATCAATCTCGTGTGGCTAGGTACGATACTGATGATGCTAGGTGGTGGAATCGCTATGCGCCGGCGGTTTGCGGAAGTGCTGCAGGAACAACAGCAACCGTCCACAGCACCGGTTAGCGTAAGCAAGAAGCCGAAAGCCCGGACGAAACCAGCCCCGGGAGTGATGGGAGGGCATTAGCGCATGGTGCTTCGGCAGATGCTGAAAAGCAAAATCCATCGCGCGACCATTACCGAAGCAAATGTGGATTACATCGGCAGCATCACCATTGACGCCGACCTGATGGAGCGTGTAGACCTCCTGCCCGGCGAGCTCGTGCATGTGTGGAACCTGACCAACGGCGAGCGATTCGAAACCTACGCCATCGCCGGCGAGCCGGGCAGTGGGGTTATCTGCATTAACGGCGCGGCGGCGCTGAAGGTATCGGTAGGACAAAAGGTGATTATCGCCGCCTTCGCCTTAACCGATGAGCCGATAACACCGCGCATCATTTTGGTGGATGAGAAGAATCGTTTTGTGAAGTACTTGTGAGAGGAGGGAGTTTGGCTTGCAGTCTATCTGGATTCTCTTATTCGTTGCGGTTATCCTGTGGATCGCCTATCGATGGTATGGCACGTTTCTGGTAAAGCAGATATTTCAGGCAGATGATAGCCGTCTAACGCCTGCCCACACCCAGCGCGACGACGTAGACTATATCCCCACGCCTGTGCCCGTGCTGTTTGGGCATCACTTCGCCTCTATCGCCGGACTGGGCCCGCTTTTGGGACCGGCCATCGCGGTGGTGTGGGGATGGCTTCCTGCGCTTATCTGGATTGTGGTCGGAAGCATCTTCATCGGCGCGGTGCATGATACCGGTTGTCTGGTCGCCTCGGTGCGGAACCGCGCGCGCTCTATCGCCGATGTCACCGCCGATGTGATGGGGCATCGTGCCCGCACACTGTTCTTGCTGTTTGCTATCTTCGCGCTTTCGCTGGCGATGGGCGTGTTCGTGGTCAATATCTCCGTGCTGTTCGCCCCCGGCGCAGGAGCTGCAGAGGGTGGGCATGTTCCGCAAGCGGTACTGCCAAGCGTGATGCTCATCGTGATCGCGGTGGCAGTCGGCGTATTACACTATCGCCTGCGCCTGGCGCTGGCTCCCCTCACCGTCCTCGCCGTCACAGCGAGCCTGATTTTCGTCTGGCTGGGTGTGAAAGTGCCGGTAATCGCTATAGGAGGCGTTAGCCTGACCCCAGAGCGATGGACGTACGCACTGATGGTTTATGCGTTCGCAGCTTCTGTACTGCCCGTGTGGCTTCTGTTACAACCGCGCGACTACGTGAACTCGTTCCAGCTCTACCTGGGGATGGTGTTGCTTGCCATCGGCACACTGGTAGGCAATCCACGCCTTGTTGCGCCGGCGGTGAACACCTCAGCCAGCGGACTGCAACCGCTGTTCCCGATGCTGTTCATCACGGTGGCGTGTGGTGCGGTTTCAGGCTTCCACGCGCTGGTTGCCTCCGGCACGACCTCCAAACAAATCGCCCGCGAGAGCCACGTGCAGCCGGTAGCGTACGGGGGCATGTTAACCGAAGGCTTGCTGGCAACGCTTGCACTGATCGGCGTGGCAGCAGGGATGGGCAGTGCGGGCGAATGGGCAACTCGCTACGCCGACTGGAAATCCGCAGGTACTCATGCGCTGGCGAACTTCGTGCATGGCGCAGGCGTGATTGTGGCGATGAGCGGGGTGCCCCTCGAACTGGCGAAGGTATTTGTCGCGACCGTCGCAGTGGGCTTTGCGCTCACCACGCTGGACAGCGGCACACGCCTTATCCGCTACAACGTTCAGGAACTGGGCAGCGCATGGCGATTGTCCGTACTGCAACGTCCTCTGGTAGCCACCGCCATCGCGGTTGGTTTCATCGGCGGGTTCGCACTGATGCGCTCTCCCGACCCCGTAACGGGTCAGCTAAAACCACTGGGTTCCATCCTCTGGCAGCTGTTCGGTACCTCCAATCAGCTGCTGGCTGGACTATCGTTGCTGGTGGTGTCTCTGTATCTGCGTGCGTTGGGACGAGCCACCGTCTACACCGCTGTGCCGATGACGTTCATGCTGGTAGTGACGATCAGTGCGCTGGCTTGGAGTATGTGGAGCTTTTGGAATCAGGGCAACTGGTTGCTGCTGGGCATTGCGGGTATGATTCTGCTACTGGCGCTGTGGCTGGTCAAAGAGGCTCTGACGGCGTCACGTCAGTACCGTCCTGCGCCTGAGGCTTTGCAACCGGCTGGAGGAGATTGATTATTTCTTACAAATCAGGTATTATTTGCGGCTTTTTCGAAAAAAGAGGGCGTATCCCCCTGTTTTGGTACGAATCTTGCATTATATAAGAGTGGGTATGATATGAAAGGAGGCAGGAGTATGCTTAAAATCAAAGCGGTTGCAGCGACTGCAGTGGCATTTATCGCGGCGGCTCTGCCAGTGTTGGCGGGCAGCCCAATACCTGAGATCGAGCCGAATAACACCTTTGGCACCGCTCAGCTGATAGCGCGTTCGCTATTCGTTCCAACAGGCTCGGTGGCCATCAGCGGGTCTGTGTCTCCGGGAGATGTGGACTATTTTGAGTTACCTCTGTTGGCAGGCGACTTTATCGCTGCGCAGCTGGTGATAGTGCCTGGTCCAGGGGGCAACTCCAGCGTGTTGGGTATGTTTGACCCCGGCGCGAACCTCGTGGCTTACGACCTATTCGCTCCGAATGTACTTGCTGGGCTCGTACCATCCACCGGAGGATGGCGTGTAGCGGTAAGTGGGTACCCCGACGTGGGCTCGCCCTTCCTTGGCGACGACGGCATTCCTTTCAACGGAACGCATACGCAAAGCTTCAACTATCTGCTCACATTAAGCCTGATACCGGTGCCCGAGCCGGGCGGACTGTTGGCTCTCGGCACGGGTATCGCCGGGCTACTGGGTTATTCGGTGCGGCGCCGCCGCGCTGGCTAGTCCCCGCCTGCGCAAGCCTCCGTCTTCAGCAGCCCGCCGGTCGGCGGGCTGCTGTGGTATTGTCCGCGGCACCACCCTTTATTTCAAATACTCCTCCGGGAATCGCCATGGCGCACGGTATCTCGGTCGCGCCAGACGCTGCGCCTCGCGATCACCCTCTATCCGTTCGGTGCGCGGGTTGAAGCGTACGGCTCGTCCCACCTTATACGCCACGTTCGCCAGAGTAAGAGCCAAGTCAATCCGATAATGATACTCCACACTGCAGCTGGGTTGCTTACCCGTCTTGATGCAATCCAGCCACTCTCGCTCATGCCCGGGTGAGGACGGGATGCTTTGCGGAGGCGGTGTAGGGTCTTTCAGCAACTCCCCCTCAGGCACCACCTCGTGCCTGCCGTAGTCTGCGAAAAGCGTACCGTTGACGCCGTGGAAATAGACGCCCAGCCGTCGGGCAGGTTGTCCGCGCCCGAAGTCGAAGCCGAAGCTGTTGCACAGGTTCATCATCCACGTCATCGTCACGTTCGGGTACTGCCACAGCACCTCCTGTGTGTCGGGCACATCGCCGTCGTCGCGAAGCACGAGCCGTCCGCCCGTACAGTGAGTGGCGAGGGGCACGCCCAGGTCCAACGCCCACACCGGCAGGTCAATAATATGCGGTCCCATGCCCATTGTCCAGCCGCCGGAGTAGTCCCAGAAAGAGCTGTGGTGATAGGCATCGGCAACAAGCAAGCGGTTGAACTCGCGCTTAGGGGCGGGACCCAGCCACATCTCCCAGTCCAGATCGGGGGGCGGCGGTTCCTTGGGCGCATGACCGATACCCTGCGGACCCTGATTCATCACGTTGAAGGTGCGCACCACACTGATATGCCCCAATTTGCCGGAGCGTACCCATTCCACCACTCGACGGAAGTTGTCGCTGGCGTGAATCTGGGTGCCAATCTGAGTGATCACACCGTGCTTGCGCACCGCGTTACGCACCGCAAGGCTCTCATCGGGGTACAGCGTCATCGGCTTCTGCAGGTAGATATGCTTGCCCTTCTGCGCCGCATGAATCGCCTGCAGGGCGTGCCAGTGCGGTGGCGTAGCGATAATCACCGCGTCTACCTCGGGACGTTCCAGCAGCTCCCGATAATCGCGATAGCCCTTCGCGGTTGTCTTAAATGGCTCCAGCGCGGCGTCCAGTCGCGGCTTCCATACGTCGCACACGGCAGTAACCACTACGTCGGGGTACTGTGCGCAGTTGTGCAGATTTACCCTGCCCATCCCTCCCGCGCCGATGAGACCAACGGCGACGCGCTCGCTGGGTGCAGCTCGACCGCCACGCCCTAACGCCGACGCCGGGACCACCATCGGAAAGGCTATCGCTGTGCCAACTCCTGCCTGTATGAACCGCCGACGAGAGACCTTCTTCATGTCTCAGCACCACTCCAGCACGATGGGTTCCCCGCTGTCCCACCGCCATACGCTTTCCGCCTCGATCTGCGCGAACACTGCCCCATCGGTTACACGGTATCTGCCCGTGGGATAGGCAAATACACGCTGCAGGGCGTGCAGGTCGCCTCGTTCGCCACGATAGTCCACCTCGGGCCACGCCCAGTAGATGCCTCGATGATGCGGGTGGTCCAGGGGCCAATCTTCGGTCATCACCTCGCCCGCCAAACCGGTGAGTGGGTGGATATAGTTGCTGCGCGGGTGCGAGTAGATGCGGTTCTCGGGAGAGACCTGCGCATGGCGGTCAGGGCGGTCTACCGTCCAGTAGTTGTATTGCAATACCGGACGCCCGTCTTCTTCAATCAGTATCTGTCGGGTTGTACGGTCACAGCGAGCACGCAAACGCATCTCTGTCGGCGCGGACGAAACCCGCAGGGTCAGCCTCCCCGACAAACCTGATGGCGGCGTGATTGCCCATACAAAACCGTCCAGCCATTGTGCTTCCAGCGTTCGCCCTGAATGCCTGTCCACCAGCTGCAGACGCCCTGCCTCTGCCGCGCGTTGAAGCGTCCTATCGGAAGGCATCTCGATGCATAGCGGCGCTTGCGCTCTGGTACAAGCGGCAAGGTCGGTATCACGAACAACAATCTTGATGCACGATGCGCGGCTTGCGCCCAATGCGTTGAACCTCCCATGCACACCCACTGAGCACGAAGTTCGTTACCGAGGGAAATTGTCCTGCCTTGTTCTAACCCACACCAGACTATCTACACCCCCCAGCGTTTACGAGCCTCTTCGATAGACTGCAGTTGCTCCTTGCCTAGCGCTTCGTGCCCCTTCGGGTTTTCACCGATCCACCGCTCGTCGGCAGGTTCGTCCGCCCGTTGGTAGCGGGTATCGCAGCTGAGGCGGTAGGTAGTGGTCATGTTATTCAGCGAGCCGTGCATGGTGAACATGCCGAAGATAATGGCGTCACCCGCCTCGAATTCTGTGGTTAACCAGCGCCCGCCGAACTTGTCCACCAGCTCTACAGGGTCCTTGGAAAACCAACCCTCTATCTTATCGCGGTCCACGTCCACTTTGCCGTAAGTCTCTTTCAGCCGTTCCAGCCGATGTGAGCCTTCCAGCACCGCCAGCGGTCCCTTCTCCAGAGGTACGTCGCCCAGCGGTGTCCACATCGTGTACAGGTTGGTCGTACCTCTGCCCATGTACACGATGTCGTAGTGCGCGCCGGTGAAATCGCCCGAGCCTACCGCTCGCAACCATTTATAGTTGAAGGTGATAGCCGGAGCACCGAGAAACTCGGTGAAGAACTGCATCACCTCAGGCGACTCCACCACCGCCAGAAACTCGGGGGTGTGCGTTACTGCCTTTGCACCGCCCAGAAACGCTCCACGTGCGCCATCCGCGATGACCGCTTCGTCCAGCGGGTAGCGGGTGTTGATTTGCCCGTTCGCTGCGAGGTTCTCCAGTACCACACGCCGCGCTGCTTTCACTCTCTGCGGGTCATGAAAGCGACGGATAAGCAGATAGCCGTCCTCTTCCATGCGTGCTCGCAGGGCGTCCATGTTGCCCATCAGCGTGTTCGCATCACGCAATTCGCCCAGGTACCTGCTACCCATTTCCAGTTCGTGAATGCCCATCTTGACCTTCATCTTCATGCCTCGTTCGCATAGAATCGCTCCTGATAATTATCGTATCTAAAAGACGCTGCCGAAAGCAAGTAGTACCCCCGACACACGTGATGATTGGGTTATGAGCAGAGCGGTTGCGCGTTGCTGTCATGCTGAGCGGAGCGAAGAACCCCGTTGTATCGTCACATTGAGATGCTTCGCTGACGCTCAGCATGACAGAATAGAAACGTAACCGTTAGTCACACAGCCAGTAGTTCTCGTTCGGATAAGATCCCCCACCGCTGGGCAGACCCTCTGGCGAGACCAGCGTTTCATCGAACTCCTTGGAGGACGCCACAAACTTGGCATGTCCGTCGGCGAAAATCAGGCTACCACCTTGCGAGTGCCACTGGCGGAAGTAGTCGTAGGGCGGATCGAAGTCGTAGCCGTACTTCTCGTAGCCCGGCACGGTTCGGCTGAAGAAGGGGAACATCTCGTCGCGCATGATGCGCGTCTGCGCTGGGTTGACGAAGCTGGCGTCGGTCACTATCTTTTGCTGGTAGCCAAAGTTGCTGCAAACCTCCAGGTTGTTCTGCGTGGAGAAGCCGCAAATCACCGTGTAACAGCAGTGGGTGAAGCGGTAGCTGGAGCCGTATGCCTGCCAGTAGGAGTTGGCGCCCGGCACGTCGCGCTGCTGGTAGGGGCTGCCCGTGTCGCTGGGGCACTTGAAGATGGGCTTGTTCTTGGTGTACGGCTCCAGAGAGACCTCTACCCCTAGGTGCCCTGGTTGACCTGCCGGCGGCTGGCTGTTGTAGGCGTGGAAAATGGGAAAGGTCTCGTCATAGTCCTGCACATACATCCTGACCGCCAGCCCTATCTGGCGGGCGTTAGAGATGCAGGTGGCCACTCGCGCACGCTCGCGCGCCTGGGCGAAGACTGGGAACAGGATCGCCGCTAGCAGCGCGATGATGGCGATCACCACCAGCAGCTCAATCAGCGTGAAACCGCGCTTTGCTTGCATGGTGCAAACCTCCTTTTTTCGCTGTCGCGCCAGCGAAAACGCCGCCTCTCGGCAGAGAAGCGGCGCGAGGATTTGCACATCTTTCGTTCGCCACTCCGCTTCCCTACGCCGGCATTACCCGGATCAGGTTCCGAGGGTTCCTCGCCTTGCGCGAGGTCTCAGCCTTCGTCGGCTCCCCTAGCGGATGCATATCGCCTGGCGGCGATTCGCTGTGCGGTATCTGAATTTTACAGGTTTAGTATACCTCCAAAGCGCGGCTGAATGCAAGCAATGCGGGGAAGTGCATCGGGAGATTGCTTCGGTCGCTGCGCTCCCTCATAAGGAGAGGGGCAGGCGTAGGGTCTTTGTCCCTTATGGCGCATAGTTTACTTTATCATTCATCCAAACTAAGATAGTCACTCAACATCATCCAAAAAATGGAAATTTGACCGATAATCTCACATGGCGTAACGCACAAGAACCCTTACTGAGGAGGCGCGTATCCCATGAGCTGGTTTTACAACCTGAGCACCAGAGCGAAACTGGGCATAGGCTTTGGAGCCTGTTTGATATTGATGATCGCTATAGGCGCTTTTGCGCTGAACCGCCTCGCGCAGATGGAAGCGGTCAGCCACACTATCGTCACGGACCCTCTGCCAGGTAGCATCGCGTCGGGTAGCTTCAGCAGCGAGATGCGCCAGCTGCGCATCTACCAGTTCCGTCATGTCCTCGCGGCGGGAAAGCCTGCCCTACTGAAGCAGATCGAGAAATCGATGAGCGAGAGTCTGTCGGAGGTGGACAAGCGTCTGGCGGACTATGAAGCAACTATCTACTTTGAAGACGACCGCCAGAACTTCAACCAGCTGAAACAGTCCTGGCAGCGATACCTGCAGTTACACCAGCGGCTGGTGCAACTGGACAGGCAGGGCAGAGGCAAAGAGGCAGAAGCATTACTTAGCGGCGAGATGACCAATCTGTTCAGGGGCGAGGTTCAGCCTACACTGAACAAAATGGTGCAATGGAACGAGAGTTACGCGAAGAGGCTCGCTGCGCAGGCTGAGCGCACCTATCAGCAGGCGCGCACATCGATTCTGATAGCATCTCTGGTCGCTGTGCTGGTGAGTTTGTGGTTTGGCTGGTTCATCGCCCGCTATGCCAAAGGCGTGCTGTCCCAGATGACAGAAAGGCTGGAGTCGTTGCGTACAGGCGACCTCACCAGTCTGCAGCAGGCGCTACAGGCGATGAGCCAAGGCGATTTGACCGTCGGCGTACAATCGAACGCACAACCGATAGTGTTGGACACGAAGGACGAGTTCGGCGTGCTGGCAAGGACCTTCAACAACATGGTGGAGCAGCTGCGCGCCATGATGGAGAGCTACCGACAGATGCAGGTCTCCCTGCGGGATGCGGTGGCACAAATTGCCCAGAGCAGCCAATTCGTCTCCAGCACCAGCCAGCAGCTGGCAGCATCTACTGAACAATCGGGTCAGGCGTCTCATGAAATCGCCCGAGGCAGCGAGCAACTCGCCCAGCAGGCAGGCGAGGCTGCGCAGGCAATGGATAGCCTCGACCAAGCCATCCGCACCGTGCAACAGGGCAGCGAGGCACAACGCGAAGCCGCTCAGCAAGCTGAAGAGGGCATGAGACAAGCCGCTAAAGCGGTGGAAGAGGTCGCACGCTCCACCCAGCAGATGGCTGCCTCCGCCCAGCAAGCTAGCGCCATCGCCCAGCAGGGTGGACAGTCGGTGCAGGAGATGCTGCACACCATGCGCCAGATTCAAGAACAGGCGGAAGCCTCCGCCCAGAAGGTGGCGCAGTTGGACCAGCTGGGTGAGCAGATAGGCCACATCGTGCAGACGATCGAGCAGATCGCGGAGCAGACGAACCTGCTGGCGCTCAATGCGGCGATCGAGGCAGCTCGCGCTGGGGAGCACGGCAGAGGTTTCGCGGTGGTGGCAGACGAGGTGCGCAAGTTAGCGGAGCAGGCGGGTGCTGCCACCAAAGAGATAGCGACGTTGATAGGCAACGTGCGCACAGGCGTAGAAGAGACGGTACGCGCCATCCGCACCACTGGGGAAATGGTCGCAGATGGCTTCACCCGCAGTGAGCAGGTGGGTTCTGCGCTGATGCAGATAGTGGAGTCGGCGCAGCAGGTGGCGGGTGAGGTGCAGTCGGTGACGGCGGTGGCGGAGCAGATGTCGGCGAGCGTGCAACAGGTTTTGGCGACGGTGAGCACGGTGTTGCAGAGCGCGGAGGAGAACGCGCGTGCGGCGTTAGCGATGGCTTCGGGTTCGGAGCAGGTGTCGTCGGCGATAGCGTCGGTGGCGAGCATCAGCGAGGAGGCGGCGGCAAGCGCAGAAGAGTTGAACGCCTCCAGCGAAGAGGTAGCCGCCGCGGCGCAGGAACTGTCGAACATGGCGCAACAGCTGCAAGAACTGGTCAGTCGCTTCCGCTACGAAGAGGCGAACAGCCGACCGAACCTACGTCTGGCAGCGTAGAAACACACCGTTTGTGAAGGTTCACCACAGAGGACATGGAGAACACTCTCTGTGCCCTCTGTGGTGAAAAACGGGGTAGCACTACGTCATTCCACCCGTGTGACGTTGCAGCACCTGGTCGAAGATACGATCCAGCTCCGAAGAACCGCTCCGTTGGGAGCCTTGCAGACCGCGTTCTATCGTGTGCATGACTACCGGCATCAGCGCATCCGGTTGCTGTTCCTTCTGCAGAGCAATCTCAAGGCGTTTAGCGGGGGCAAGCCCTCTCTTCTTGGACTGCAGAACAACCTGCTCTGGCGGCTTTTGCAATGGGGGACGTGCGTCCTGAGCCCAGCATGTGGAAGCCAGCAATGCTATCCCGAGCAGCACGGCAGCAACATTCCTTCGCGTTAACATGGAAGGCGTACCTCCAATCTATAGAGATGGGTAGAGGGGCAAATCCATGAGGGGTCAGCTAATAGAGGAGGTATGGGATGGACTTACTCCTCTACAATAGATATTCTCCAAAACCGGTTGTCCTCCTGCTAAGAGCACAACGAAGAGCGTATATCTGCTATAATAACGCTGGTGATGCGATATGGCAGTGCAACCGATACCCAAAAACAAAATTATCTATCCTGAAAGCGACGGCAAGCCCATGGCGGATAATACGAGGCAACTGGAGACCATTGTCTACCTCTACGACAACCTCTGCGCCCTGTTTGCCGATCGCGAGGATGTGTTCGTTGCCGCCGACCTGCTCTGGTATCCCGTAGAGGGCAGACCCGACATCCGCACCGCCCCCGATGTGATGGTAGCGTTTGGTCGCCCGAAGGGGCATCGTGGCAGTTACAGGCAGTGGGAAGAGAGTGGCATTGCGCCGCAGGTGGTGTTTGAGGTGCTCTCGCCGGGCAACCGCCCTTCGGAGTTGATAGAGAAGTTCAGTTTCTATGAGCGTTACGGGGTAGAGGAGTATTACATTTACGACCCGGACCGGGGCATTCTGGAGGGCTGGTTACGCTCGGATGGGCATTTTTCGCCGGTTCGGGAGATGGACGGTTGGGTAAGCCCTCGGTTAGGCGTGCGTTTCACGCAGGAGGGTGGCGAGTTGGTACTGTATCGTCCCGACGGCGAGCGTTTTGTTCCGTATGTGGAGCTACGCAGGCGTTTGGAGCAGGCACAGCGCGAGGCGGAGCAGGAACGATTGCGGGCGGAACAGGCGCGGCGTGAGGCGGAACAGGAGAGGCAGAGGGCGCTGGAAGCGTTACAACGCGCCGATCGGTTAGCACAGCGTCTGCGCGAGCTGGGCGATGACCCCGACCAGGTGTCCTGAGCGTCGGATGAACGCACACACCCTTAAAGTTCTGGAGTACGAGGCTATCCGACAGAAGCTGGCGGCACACTGCACTACCCCGATGGGCGCAGAGCGGGCGCGGCAGTTAACCCCTCTCACCGACCTCGATGCCATTCGCCTGCGTTTACAGCAGACCACTGAAGCGCGTCGGCTGATAGACCTGGCGGAGGAGATGTCTTTGCGCGGGGCGCAGGATATCCGTTCGGCGGTGTCGCTGGCGCGTGCGGGAGGGGTGCTCGTTCCTGAAGCGTTGTTGTCCATCGCCGACACACTGGAGGCCGCCCGGCGTCTGCGCACTTTTCTGCTGGCGCGTGAGGACAAATACCCTTCCCTGTGCATACTGGCACGCCAGCTGGAACCGCTGCCCGAGGTGGTGAGCGAAATCCGCCGTTGCCTGCGTGAAGACGCCACCGTTGCCGACAGCGCCAGCCCCGAGCTGGCGCGAATCCGCCAGAGGCTTCGGCAGTTACACTCCCGCGTCACCGAACGCTTGCAAGCAGTTCTCAATTCCTCGCGCATCCGCAATATGCTTCAGGAGCCCGTCATCACCATGCGAGGCGACCGCTATTGCCTGCCCGTGAAGGCGGAGTATCGTGCACAGTTCGGCGGGCTCGTGCATGACGTGAGCGCGTCGGGAGCCACGCTGTTTATGGAACCGCAAGAGGTGGTAGACCTTGGCAACCAGATTCGTGAGGCGCAGGTTGCCGAGCAGAACGAGGTGGAACGCATCCTGGTGGAGCTGAGCACGCTGGTAGGCAAGCACAGTAAGACGCTTCTACGGAGCTGCGATGCGCTGGGCGAGCTGGACTTCATCGACGCACGCGCTCGCCTCAGCGCGGAGTGGGATGCAGTGGAGCCTCTTTTGAACACGCAGGGCACAATCCGCCTGCGCAAGGCACGCCATCCTCTGCTGAAACCGCCTGTTGTGCCCATCGATGTAGAGCTGGGCGAGCGGTTCCGTATCCTGCTCATCACAGGACCCAACACCGGCGGGAAGACGGTGACGCTCAAGACGGTGGGCTTGCTGACGCTGATGATGCAGTCCGGGTTGCATGTGCCCGCCGACGCCGGCACCGAAATGGCGGTGTTTGACCGCGTGTTTGCCGACATCGGCGACGAGCAGAGCATCGAGCAATCGTTATCCACCTTCTCCGGTCATATCACGAACATCGCCCGAATGCTTCCGCAATGCGACGAGCGCACGCTGGTGCTACTGGACGAACTGGGGGCAGGAACCGACCCCGCCGAAGGCGCTGCGCTGGCGCAGGCGATACTGGATTACCTACTGGCGCGTCGCTCGCGCGTGATGGCAACGACCCACTATGGCGAGCTGAAAAGTTATGCCTATGCCCGACAGGGGGTGCAGAACGCCTCGGTGGAGTTCGACGTGCAGACTCTGCGCCCAACATATCACCTGCGCATCGGCACGCCCGGCTCCAGCCATGCGATAGTTATCGCGCAGAGGTTGGGGTTGCCCCCTTCGGTGATCGAGACCGCGCAGGCTCGCCTCACCGGACGCGAGACCGAAGCCTCCAGCATCATGCGCCGGCTGGGAGAGGAACAGCGTGCCATCGAGCAGGAACGCGCCGCCGCCGAGAGGGAGCATCGGGAGGCGGAAAGCCTGCGCAAGCAGCTTCAGCAACAGCTGGAAAAGCTGGAAGAGGAACGCCAGCGGCTGCGCGAGCAGGTGGCTCAGGAGATGCAGGAACGCCTGCAAGAGATACTCTGGCAGGCGGAGGAGGCGTACCGTCGGTTGCGTGAGCAGCCCCGTGAAAACCGCACCGCGCAGGAAGCGCGTCGGCAAGTGCGTGAGGCTGCCGAGCAGATGAAACGGCTACTCACTTCGCCCGCGGCGGTTCCTTCTTCCACCGAGATACAGGAGGGAGACACCGTTCGGGTGACCACGCTTAACGTCACGGGGACGGTATTGCAGTTAACAGAGCAGGAGGCGGTGGTACAAGCGGGAGCCATTCGGGTGACGGTTCCTCGCGAGGCGTTGCGCCGCGTGGAGGAGAAACCGACCGCTCGCGCTCCGGCGGTGTCTGTTCCGGTGAACCTCTCGCGCACCGCGCACATCTCGCCGGAGATTATGCTGAGGATGCAACGGGTAGAGGAAGCGCTTGCCAATTTAGAGCGTTATCTAGACGAGGCATATGCGGCGGGACTGGAGCAGGTGCGCGTCATCCACGGTAAAGGTACGGGCGTATTGAGGCAGGCGGTGCGGGAATACCTGAGAACGCATCCTCTGGTGGCTTCCTACCGCAACGCAGAGCCCGCCGAAGGTGGCGATGGAGTGACGGTAGTTACCTTGAAATAAGCACGAACGGCACGCCATCCGGCGTGCCGTTGCACGTTGTGGACGGTTCGGGCTTACCAGCGTCTATCGCGTCGCCCAGAGCCGTAGCCACCGCGGTCGCTGCGGAAGCCGCCCTCGCGCCGCTCGGTGCGGGGACGAGCCTGGTTCACGGTAATGGTTCTGCCCATGAACACCTGGCCGTTGGTGGCGTCAATCGCCGCCTGCATGTTCTCGCTGGGGATGTCCACAAAGCCGAAGCCGCGTCCTTCTACGACACGGGCATCCTCGACGGGACCCCACGGGGCGAACAGTTCACGCAGCTGCTCTGCGGTGGTGGAGTAGGAAAGGTTTCCTACGAACAACGAAGTGGTTTGCGACATAGTTTTTTAACCTCATGCTGGGAAGCGTTCTGCCTCCCGGATTCTGTTACGGTGCTGCCGGCAGGCTCGAACGTGGTCTCCTCCCATGAGGTTTACGGACCCCGGAACCGAACCGTTGCGTGCAACGAACACCGAACATTAGTAGTATACCACAAATGCAGAGCAAAACAATGGGTTTTAGGGTGGTCTGGATATTTTTTCTGAAAAACTGCGAGGAGCGCGCCCCCCACCCTGCAGATTTAGCACACACCCAGCGGAGGAGCCAGCAATCGCCGGGCGCGCTCGGTCAGGGTTTGCACATACCGTACCTGCTCTGGCGAAAGCCCAAGCTCGGCGGCAACAGCCTCTGCGTTTGCTCCTCGTTCCAGCCGCCAGAGCACCCTGTCCAGGGTGGTGTAGTCCAGCCCTATCGCCAGTTCGTCGGTTAAGCCGGGCAGGAGGTCGGGCGAGGGAGGTCGGGCGATAATCGGCTCGGGGACATCCAGATATCTCGCAAGTGTACGCACCTGCGTTTTGTAGAGGTGAGCCAGAGGGGCGATATCCGCCGCGGCGTCGCCGTACTTCACAAAGAACCCCGTTGCCAGCTCGGTTTTGTTTGCGGTACCGGCGACCAGCAGGTTAAATCGCTCGGCGTAGTAGTACAGCACGGTCATACGTAGCCGAACTTTTACCCGGTGATAAGCCACCGTTTGATTCAGCCATGGTGCGCTCAGGGAGCGCGTGCCCAGCATCACCGCAGAAAAGGGCGTTTCTCCCTCTGGCAGTGCTTCGTGGAATTGCCGGTAGTAACGCAGCACCGCCTTCGCCTTCAAACGGCGTCCGGGCACCAGCCACAGGGGAACCTGCCAGTACACTCCCAGCAGAGCCAGGGGCAACGTTAAGCCGACAGTTCGATAACGAATGCCCAGGCTCCGGGCGAGCTGGCGTGCCAGTCGCTTGCTTTCGGGTGCGCTGTCGCGCTCCGGCAGGCTCAGTCCCAGCACGCGCTCTGCGCCCAGAGCCCGGGCAGCAAGAACAGCGACGACCGCCGAGTCAATCCCACCGCTTAACCCAACGACCACCCCCTCGCGGCGAAAATCCTCCACCGCCTGGCGGATGAATGCCGTCAGGCGGGGTACTACGTCCGCTGGTTCGATGCGTAGCTCTTCCAAGAGCGTTTCTTTCCTCCCTGCACCTCGCTCAGATACTCCTGTTGCCAGACGGGATCGAACTTCTCGCGCAGCTTCTCGTCGTATGCCACCAGTCCCTGGTAGTAGCCGGGGTCCCTGAGCGCGTCGGCAGCGGCTTCATCCTCCGGCTCCGGGCGGTGTCGCTCTATCATCGCGCGTCCGTCACGATGATGGTCACGTATCGAGCAGGGGATGAGCCAGTTGCCGTGCTCCTCCGGTCGCTCCTTGCCGAAGCCGTAGTCCCACTGCCACTGCCGGATGGCGCGGAAGTAGGGCAGGTCGTAGATGTCGTCCAGCGTACCGCCTCTGCGGTAGATGTCGTGGATGTTGACCGGCGAGTAGGGCACGAACACGCAGGGCATCACTCTCCCGTTCCAGTCGATGTACAGATAGCCCGCGTCGCGCCCCGCCGCGATGCAACCGTCACTGACGGTACCGCAGTTCCAGAAGTCCGCCAGCATAATGTTGCGCTCGCGGATGAGCTGCCACGTGCGTCGCCACATCCACAACCTCTGTTCTGGCGTGGGCAGCAGCTCCAGTGTGTAGCCGCGCCCGATAGGCATGTACTGGAACAGCCAGCCGAACACCGCTTGCTGCTGCTCGAAGAAGAAGTCAACAAACTCGTCAGACAGAATCTCCTCGGCGTTATGGCGTGTAGCGGTCAGCGAGATGCCGAAGACCACGCCAGCCTCACGCAGATGCTCCATTGCCTTCAGGATGCGCTGGAAGACACCTTTACCGCGTCGCGCGTCGGTGCGCTCCTCCAGCCCTTCCACCGAAATGGCAGGCACAATGTTGCCTGCTTGCGCCATCCGTTCGGCAACGCGCTGGTCAATGAGCGTGCCGTTGGTGTACATCATGAAAAAGCAATCCTCGTGCTCGGCAAACAGGTCCAGCACGCCCTTGCCCTGCGAGCGATACGCCAGCGGCTCGCCGCCCGAAATGGTGAAGAAGCGCATGCCCCACAGCTTCTTCGCTTCGGTCACGATGCGGTCAACCACTTCCCATTCCAGCTTGTCGGTGGCGCCTCGGCTGGAATTGGCGTAACAACCGATGCAGTGCAGGTTGCACACCTTCGTGGGGCTGAGTACCATGGTGATCGGAGGGGCATGCCCTTCATGCCGCTGCATGAAGCTTCGCTCGGCGGATTCGATTTCCTCGTTCTGGCGCAGGATGGTGTTCACCACCAGCGCACGCAACAGGCGACGAACGACCGTACGGGAGACCTGCTTGCGCTCCATTGCCCGGTCAATAGAGCGGATGAGCGCACGCATCAGGTCCATTTTGTCGCGAGTGACCTGCGGGGGACGGTTCGGGCTGGCACTCGCCTGTACATGCGCCAGCACACGCTTTTCGAGTTGCCGCATTACCGGTCGGCGCAAAGTATCGTTCCACAACGCTTGCTCGGCAAGGGACAGCAGAGACTCCAGACTACCTTCCACCAGTTGTTGAACCACAGCTCTTCCTGCGTTCATGGCGAACCTCCTTCACCTTCGTCTTGTCAAGGAGCCTGCAGTTTGCCAATAGCATCCCCAGTATTATGAGATAACACACAATGGGTTGCTTGTCAAGGGGGTACAGTAAATGCGCCAGGAGATTGTTGACGGGTATGTATTGGCAGAACCTATCCCCCCGTCCCCCATCCCTACGAAGGAAGGGAGCGTTCGATGCAAAACACCCCTCTCCTTGTAGGAGAGGGGACGGGGGAGAGGTTCAAACTTCCTTCAAAAAATTTTTCCCACACCACCCCGCAAAAACGTTGGACAACCCTGCAGGAAGGTGCTATACTG